>NZ_JBHTKJ010000009.1:0-1096 GCF_042675965.1 Virgibacillus byunsanensis
AAGTTAAGCTCTCCAGCGCTGATGGTAGTTGGGGCTTTGCCCCTGCAAGAGTAGGACGCCGCCAGGCATTTAATCTGATTTTAGGTTAGAAATCTGCGGCAGTATGTCGCAACCATACACCTTATACATCTCAGGTACCGGAGGATTAGCTCAGCTGGGAGAGCACTTGCCTTACAAGCAAGATGTCGCAGGTTCGAGCCCTGCATCCTCCACCATTTTATTTTTATAGTCAAACAATTGATTACTTCATTATAATTAGCCGGCCTAGCTCAACTGGTAGAGCAACTGACTTGTAATCAGTAGGTTGGGGGTTCAAGTCCTCTGGCCGGCACCATTTAAATATTCTATTTAAACTAACTAATAGATAAGAAAATAGTTTTGAATCTATAATAGACTTTAGAGCCATTAGCTCAGCTGGCAGAGCATCTGACTTTTAATCAGAGGGTCGGAGGTTCGAATCCTCCATGGCTCACCATTTTGCGGGTGTGGCGGAACTGGCAGACGCGCTAGACTTAGGATCTAGTGTCTTCGGACGTGGGGGTTCGACTCCCTCCACCCGCACCATAATAGAATAAGCGGAAGTAGTTCAGTGGTAGAACATCACCTTGCCAAGGTGGGGGTCGCGGGTTCGAATCCCGTCTTCCGCTCCAAGCCATGCCGGGGTGGCGGAATGGGCAGACGCACAGGACTTAAAATCCTGCGGTAAGTTATTACCGTGCCGGTTCGAGTCCGGCCCTCGGCACCATAAGCGCCCGTAGCTCAATTGGATAGAGCGTTTGACTACGGATCAAGAGGTTAGGGGTTCGACTCCTCTCGGGCGCGCCATTTTTTTCGGGAAGTAGCTCAGCTTGGTAGAGCACATGGTTTGGGACCATGGGGTCGCAGGTTCGAATCCTGTCTTCCCGACCATTTATTTTAATATCGGGGCCTTAGCTCAGCTGGGAGAGCGCCTGCCTTGCACGCAGGAGGTCAGCGGTTCGATCCCGCTAGGCTCCACCATTTATTTCCTCTTGATTTTGAGAAATAATTATGGTAAATTAGTAAACGTCGCATTAAGACAGCAATAAACATTTTAAAAACATCTTTAAAAAACATA
>NZ_JBHTKJ010000010.1:0-30206 GCF_042675965.1 Virgibacillus byunsanensis
AAAAGTAGAAAAACCACAGCCTAGTTGAACGGGCTATGGTATTCTAGGAATCTACTTGGGTTCTTAGTTTTCTCCTTTTGGGAATCCCCTTCCTCAAAATTTCGTTAGAAATTTAGGTGGGGGGTAGTTCAATATCGCAGTAACAGTAGGGGTTTTATTCTTTGTTTGTAATGGACTCTTTCAATTTTTAAAACCTAAACTAATGAAAAGAAGTTTGATAAGTTTTATTTCGATGAGCCTTCTAGCTATAATAGTTTACGAGAGCATCAATTTTTACCATGAAAGTTTGGAAATGGACAATGCTGAAGTGGATTTATATGAATACCAGCCGTTTCAAAAAGATTCGAAAGTTGTTACATTGGAGGAACCAGCCAGCATAGAATTTGACGGGGATTTACCGGTGTTGGATGGTGCTACCGCCCTTTATCCAGTGTATTCTGCTTTTGCGAACGCCACGTATCCCGAAATGGAATATGACGTTTACGAAAGTGAAGTGATGGCAAATAAAACGCCTAATGCATATAAAAATATAACGAATGGACGTGTCGATGTAATTTTTGCAGCCGGTCCTTCTGAACGTCAGTTACAATATGCTGATCAAAAGGAAGTCGAACTAAACCTAACCCCAATCGGGCGGGAAGCATTTGTCTTTTTTGTCCATTCAGATAACCCGGTTGAAGGACTTACCCTACAGGAAATTCAGGATATATATGCTGGAACCATAAAAAATTGGAAAGAAGTAGGTGGAAAAGACGAAGAGATCCGTGCTTTCCAACGCCCAGATGACAGTGGAAGTCAAACAGCATTGGAAAACCTGATGGAAGATAAAGCCTTAATGGAAGCTCCTACCGATGATATTGTGTCTGGGATGGGTGGGATCATTGAACAAACCTCCAATTATAAAAACTATAAAAATGCGATTGGTTATTCATTCCGCTATTTTTCTATGGACATGGTTGAAAACGATAAGATAAAACATATTGAAGTAGACGGAGTCATGCCTTCTAAAGAAACGATACGGACCGGTGAATATCCGTTGTCATCTGAATTTTACGCCATTACAGCTGTTAGCGAAAATTTAAATGTACCACCTTTTATAGATTGGATTTTATCCGAAGAGGGGCAATCATTGATCGAACGAACAGGTTATGTACCAATGGAAGATTATGAGTAGGGCTTTACATATAAAAGAGAAGTGAACAGCTAGATCACTTCTCTTCGGGTAATACATTTGGGTTAAACGTTTGTTGTCTCGGGATATTCATGGGCCGAGATGGCACCTTCTTGTATTAAAGTATGATAAATGCGCCGATAATCTTTTGCTTCAACTTCATTTAAAACGTATTTCATTTGTAAAAAATCGAGTAATACGTTCATCGATTCAGGCTGCTGTTTTCGTTCTTGTTCATAGATTGTCCTCAACTCGTCTATTTGCATCAAAATTCCTCCTTATATAGCTCCAGTGCTTGCACCAAAGTAGTTGTCTATAAGAAATATATGATAAAACTTAGAAATTCATGACCAGTAGAAGAACATTTTTCTGTATAGCAAAAGGTACCCGGAATAACTTCTGGGTACCTTTTATACTAGTTAGCCTACTGTGAAATTTAGTTAAATACATAAGCTAGTATAGCTCCAGCGCCTAGCCCTCGAGACATCAACAGTTTGATTCCATGTGTAATGGCAACCATGATTGTCGTGTCTAAGAAGAGCTGCTTAGTATTGTCTATTCAGTTCTGGTAATTCTATTGCCTTTGTAATGGTTGAATCTGTCATATTGTAGACTTTCATTTGATCAAATGAAAGGGTGTACAGATAATCATCAACGGAAACCATTCGCTGAATTTGTGATTCCCATTCAGGGTGCTGTTTGTTATCAGCTTGATGGGTAATGGTGTCTTGTAATGTTATCCCTGATTCAGGGGAGATTTCATATAAGAAAGCTCCTTCATAAACAAATGAATGTTCTTCATAGGTAGCATCGCCTTTTTGAACTATCTTGGATTCATATAATTGGGCTGGGAAACCAAAGAGATTTTTTTCGGGATGCTTAAATAATGATTTATGGTTATAATTGATTTCCGAATGTGAGCCGCCTTGACCAAGTATTTCACTAAACTTTTCGGTTGGATTTGCTGGGTCACTCACATCGAAAACTGATATTTTGAGGCCTCTTTGACGGACTCTGGGCTCACTGCTTCCTTCAACTTCCTCTAAATCAGTATGTTGGCCGAATCCAATAACATGATTGTCATCAAGCGGGTGAAGATAATTGGAGAAGCCTGGGATTTTCAATTCACCCAAGACGGTTGGATTTTTAGCATCCTCTAGATCTATCACAAATAACGGATCAACTTGCTTGAATGTTACCATGTACGCTACATTCTCCATAAAGCGTACACTGTAAATCCGTTCACCTTCTGCTAACCCTTCCACTTCTCCTAGAGGGTTTAGATTCGTATCAAATGTATACAGGTTATTTGTCGATGGTTCATCGTCTCTCCACATATCGCCTTTTGTAGTTGCAACACGGAACGTATCATTTCGCTTATCCATGGCGAACTGGTTGATTAAACTACCGTTAACAACAGTTGATGCATTATACGTGATTGCTCCACCATCAATTTTAAACTGAATAATCTCCGTATCAGCAGTGCGTGCAATCATGGTATCTGCTGAACTACTGTCATTGGATGACTCACTCGTATCGTATTTATTTGCAGCTGTATAAATATGGTTTTGTGACATGTACATCTGGTTCGAGGCACCTAAATATGTTTCAACTTTTGCTTCTTTATCCATATCATTTAAATCGATAGAACTTATTAACATGAAGCTTTCGTCGTTACTCTCCGGGAAAAAGTACATATCCTCAAAATCGACTGGTTTTCCCTTATCACTTACCGATGTATCCTTCACAAATGGACGTACTTCCATATCTTCAAGATCTACGTCCTCTTTAGGGTTACCCATAATGTGAACGGGTGGGTGATTGTTTGCTACAAGGTATAAAAATCCATCCATTTTTCGTGAAGCTGTAAGGGAGCCTTCTATGGTAAACTCTCTTATCCGTTCTGGGTTTTCTTTATCGGAAATATCATACACATATGTTGTTGTTTGCATGGAATGAACGGGTGGATAAATAGCAATATCAGCATTTGTCGTTTCTTTTGGTTGTTCTGTTTCTTTTAATTCCCGAATGGTTTCTTGGGTGTGACCGATGCTAACTAAAAGGTCATCATGAAGAAAGAGCTCTCGTGTTTGAAACTTTTCTTCTTGAATCTTGCTAACAACATTACTATTATTTTCATCTGTAGATGCAATTACAATATCGTTATCCCTGGCAAAATAAACATAATCACCGTCTGTTTTAACCGAGTCGCCCTCATCAATGCCCTCGACCTGAACGTTCGTTTCTGAAGTGGAAGACTCATTACTAGCACCATCACCTGCTGCAGTGTCTGCACTTTCTTCACTATCCTCCATTGTAGTAAATTCATTTCCCCTTTGCTGTTGCCGTTTTTCGATTCGTTCTTCAAGCAATGTTATTAACTGATTTTGGTCTTTAATTTTAGGTAACTCTTCTACTGTCTGGAATGAATGGACAAAAGATTTGGATAACCCTTTTCCATTAGCAGTTTCAACCTGATCAGAAATGTTTATCTGATAGCTTTCATCAACTGTATACCCCTCTTTAGGAGCCTTTAATGTCAAAATCGTGTTGTCATCGTTCCATTCAAAGTCAACAGAAACGGACTCGTTGTCATTGTTATATACCTTTACCGTATCATTGGTAAAAGTTTCTGGATTCATACTTTCGGAAAATTGAACAGACCAATCTTTGAATGTTGGTGCATAACTCGAAGCAGATGGAATTTGTGCAGTTATTGAATTTGAAATTGTAAATGCCAGGACACTTATGGCAATAATGCTAACGACACTAATCCATGTGATAATAGTTGTTTTCTTCATGACAATCTCACCTCATTTTTTAGTAAGGAATTATTTACCTTTAATCTCTTAGACGTTGAAGGAAAGATTTTGTTACATAATTGTAATATATATTTTTAGAAAACTTGGCATTCGTTTTAGGGATTCTAGGTAAGCGTACTTTGCTTTCTTAGAAGCGCTTATGCTTTGGAGTGCAAGCTTTAATGGCGAATGACCTAGTTGCACTTATGCAAATAAGAAAGTTTTTACTTTCTTATTTGCTAAAAAAACTGATTCAGAGAAAAAACTCTGAATCAGCGGGTGGACTATTTATAAGGTTTATTAAGGAAAAAAAGTGCGAGTGTTCCAGGTCCTGAATGGGAACCAATGGCGGAACCTACCATTTCAATTTCAACATGACTGACGCCAAACTTTTCTTTGATCATACCAGCGAACTTTTCTGCTGTTTCCAGATCATCACCGTGACTAATACCAATCGTTTGATTTTCAAAATCAGTACCACGCTCTTCCATTATTTCAAGCATGCGATTTAGTAGTTTCTTGGAACCTCTGATTTTTTCAAGAGGAACTAGTTTGCCATTCTCGACATGAAGAATTGGTTTGATTTTTAATAACGTACCAACGAAAGCGGCTGTCTTACTGACACGGCCTCCACGATAAAGATACTCGAGATCATCAACTGTAAAAATATGTTCCATATGCTCTGCGTGATATGTAGCAGTTTCCATAATCTCTTCTACACTTGCGCCTTCTTTTGCCATCTTGGCAGCACGAAGGATAACTAAGCCAAGACCGATGGAAACACACTTTGTGTCAACAACATAGATCGGTGCATCAGGATATTCTTCTTTTACTTCCTGCTCCATCAATTTTGCGGCTTGATAGGTACCTGAGAGTTCTGATGACAACGCGAAGTATATTAATGCTTGATCTGAATCGGCATAAGATGTAAAAATGTCCTTAAAGGCTTGTGGTGATGCTTGAGATGTTTTCGGACTTTTTCCTTCTCTCATTGCTTTATAAATAGTTTGAGGGGAAATAGTTTTACCATCTTCAAATTCTTTTTCCTCTAAATGAACCGTTAATGGTACCATTTTAATGTCAAGTTCGTTATAATGTTGTTCTGATAGGTCTGATGCAGTATCAGCAAGAATTTTATTATTCATTTTTTCACCTTCATTCCTATTAAAATACTTGTATTTCTTTTAGTTTAAAGCTATAAAGAAGGTTAGTCAAAGTTTATTTAGCTTTTTAATAGAAAATTTTTAAGGTTTGGAGTATAAGGAAAGTTTAATAGTTCGGGTGAGTAATTGGGTTTTACAGGCAGGATAAGGAGGTAGACATGTTTTTATTTGAAGCAAGACGTATTATCATCGTTGTATTTGGAGCGCTATTAAATGCAATTTCACTAAATTTCTTCTTAATCGGCGCGAATGTCTATGCAAGTGGTTTTACTGGTGCCGCACAGTTGTTATCTAGTGTATTTAATGATTTTATGGGGATCGGTGTTAGTACCGGTATTCTATTGTTTATACTAAATATTCCAGTTGCTATTTTAGGTTGGCGCAAGGTAGGTAAGGGATTTACGGTTTATAGTGTTATTTCTGTACTTTTTACGACCGTTTTTTTAGAAGTCATGCCAGTTGTTGCATTGTCAGAAGATATCATATTGAATGCCGTATTTGGCGGAGTTATTGCTGGTACAGGTGTTGGAATGACACTTAAAATGGGTGCTTCCACAGGTGGTATGGATATTGTTGCGATGGTGTTGTCCCGTATGAAGGATAGACCAATCGGTACTTATTTTTTACTTCTTAACAGTATTATCATCGTAATGGCAGGCGTTCTTTATGAGCCTGAAAACGCGTTGTATACATTATTAACGCTATATGTAACTACACGTGTAATTGATGCAATTCATACTAGACATGAGAAAGTAACGGCGATGATCATTACACATAAAGCAGATGAATTACAAGCAGCAATCCATGGCACAATGGTCCGTGGAATTACAATATTACCAGCCAAGGGTGCTTACACAAAAGAGGATAAACATATGATGTACTTGGTTGTGACAAGGTATGAATTATATGACTTAGAACGTATTATTGGCGAAATAGATCCAAAAGCATTCACAAATATTGTGCAAACAACAGGTATTTTTGGTTTCTTTAGAAAAGAATAATAGGATATATAGAAAGAGGGATAGGTTTCATGAAATACGTATGGATAGCTCTTACGGCAACTTTATTAATTGGATGCAGTGAAGATAACACAGAACAAGAAGAAGTCCAGCAAGACCAAGAAGAAAATAATGCAGCCGAAACGGAACCAGAATCAACAGATGATTCTGCCGTAGAATTTAGAAATGTAGATGTAAAAGTAGAAAATAATGAAGTTCAATTAACTGGAGAAGGAAAATCAGATACAGATGTCGCTTATTTTAAACTCGATCAAGGCGAATCCCAAATTGTCGAAGAGACTGAAGTAGAATTGGATCCAAACGAACAAGGATGGGGACAATTTGAAATTACAGTGCAACTCTCAGACGAAGTAGCATCAACCGAGGAAGTTCCGGTCATTATGTTATATGGTAAAAATGCATCTGGTGAAGTGATAAACCCAAATTATATTCCAGTAGATTTAGAAAATCAGATTAGCTAAAAAAGACAGCGCATCGCTGTCTTTTTTTAGTAGATAGGAAAGTATAAAACTTTCTTATCTACATAAGTGCAACTAAGGCTTTCACCATTAAGGCTTGGTGATAAGCCAAGTTTTCTAAAAAGTAAAGAAAGTATATAACTTGAAAGTTTTGTACATTTAGCTACAGAATCAGCCACGTCCAACCTGTAAGGGCGCTTACGCTTTTGCTATGTAATTAATAACCGTATTTTTCAAGTACTTCCAATACTTTTGGTGATAGCTCATCCCATTCAACGTCAAATTGTTTGTTAACGGTAATGAAATTTTGATATCCAAAAACGTTATCGACACCTTCAACCTGCATTAAATCATTTAAAATGGCATGTTCACTTGTGTCACCTGGCATGACAGAAACACTATTAGTTCCTTCAAAGATAACGCTATCTGTTGTGAATTTTAAAGCATTTGGATTTGGTGTAGCTTCAGCACGAATTCCCATTTAAAATTTCCCTCCTAATAATACCTACATACATATATAATAGCAGAAACTGACTATAGAAAAAAGGAATAAAATGAAAGCACCCCCAGTGGCCAATGGGGGTGAAAATACTTGCTTCATAAATCTTTTTCATTAACATAATGAATTAGCAATTACGGTCACAAGCACCAAATTTTAATTTAAAGTTAGCTTAACTGATTGTGCTGTTTAAGCTGTTGTTCTAATTGTTGCAACTGTTGCTGTTCTTCTGGTGAAGCATCGTTGTATGCTGATTGAATAGCATTTTGAGCAGCTTGTTTATCCTGCTGGTTTGCATTTCCTTGAGCGTTGGTTAAGCGATTGACGGCATTTCTGGCTTGTTGCATAAAGTTATTGTTCTGCATTGTTAAAACCCTCCTACCGTGTGGTTATCCGCTTCCTCACGTTTTCGGTCCTTATCGCTAAATCGGGATCTGTAAGGAAATCGTTCATCATGTTTTTTAACAGAATCTGATCCTTGTTGGGTAAATCGTTTTGACTTGCTACGTTTCCCCACCACAAATACCTCCTTAGAAAAACGTTATTAGTTTTTCTTAACTCGGAAGTGCTATTAGAGAACTTGACTGATCGCCAAGCATTTATGGCGAAAGCCTTAGTTGCACTTATGCAATAGGAAAGTATTATACTTTCCTATCTGCTAAAAAAGTGAACGCTTTTGCGCTCACTACTAGTATGGTCGATATGTTTATTTATATAAAAAGAATATATTGGAAAGATTAAAGTGCTTTAACTTGAAGCTTTAAATACTGTTCAAGAAATGTACCTATACCATCTTCCTCGTTCGTGTGAGTTATATGCTTGGAGACGGATTTAAGTTCATCGATAGCATTACCCATAGCAACTCCGACACCTGCATAGTCAATCATTTCTAAATCATTATCTTCATCGCCAAAAGCAATAATTCTCTCTTGTGGGATATTATAGTAATGTGCAACTTTTTGTAATCCTACAGCCTTGTTCATACCTTTTTTAACGATCTCAATAATATTCCAAGGTGCACCCCATTTACGGTGCTCAATTAATTCAGCGTGATAGTCATCCAGGTGACTTCGTAATTCATGAATATGATCTTCACGCGGGTGAATGAGTAAGGAAGTTGGGTCTTCTGTTAATTTACTTTTTAAACTTCCGATTTCAAACGGTGGATCTTGTTGGGTTGTTTGGAAGATGTTTATAATTTTTTCATCGTATTGATCCAAATATACATTATCCATAACCTCTGCAAGGATATTTTGAACATTAAGATCGTAACAAGCTTCAACAATTTTAAGGGCAGTTCTTTTTGGCATTGGACTGTGAAGCGCATCCCATTTATGATCTTTAGGATGGTGAATCAACGCTCCATTAAAGTTCACCATTGGTGTAGTTAAACCAAGGTTATTATAATAATTAATACTTGCACGATGTGGCCTTCCTGTTGCAATTACGACAATATGACCCTCATCCATCGCTTTTAGTACTGTTTGTTTATTTCGTGCACTTATTTCTTTATTATCGGTTAGAAGTGTTCCATCTAAATCTAACGCGATTAAATGTTGTTTATTTTTCATAATTTCACCTCATATGACAATAGTTTATAAGTGATTGTATAATATGTAAAGGGTTAGATACTTAGTTGTTTGCAAAATATATGTAAAGAATACTATGAAGTAAGATATATTAACGAGAGGATTCTGATTAATGATTGGTGTATACAATAAAAAAATTCATTCTATACCAAGTTTAGTGGTTGTAAATCAAGCTGATGAAAATAAAGCTTTACCAGTTGTTACGTATTTTCACGGATTTACAAGTGCTAAAGAACATAATTTAGCTCTAGCCTTTTTATTAGCAGAAAAAGGCTATCGTGTAATCCTCCCAGATAGTATGTTTCATGGAGAACGTGAAACCGAAGTATCGGAGGAAAAAAAGCAAATTTCGTTTTGGGATATTGTCATGCAAAATGTGAAAGAGCTAAAAGGAATACATGAAGAGCTGAATCAGGAAGGGTTGATTTTGGACAATCGTTTTGGAATTGCTGGAACAAGCATGGGAGGAATTACGACATCTGCAGCATTAACGCAGTATCCGTGGATAAAAGTAGCAGGAGTGCTGATGGGGTCACCTAAAATAACAACCTATGCAAAAACATTAGTAAACAGTTTTAAGGAAATGGGTGATTTACCGATTACAGAAGATGTGATTGAGCAATTATATGAGCAACTGAAACAATATGATTTATCAACTCAAATGGACAAATTAGAGGAGCGTCCACTTTTCTTCTGGCACGGTGAAAACGACCCGACCGTTCCATTTGACCATTCGTATACATTCTATGAAGAAGCAGCCAAGCTATATACAAACAAGGATGATATTCGTTTCGTTAAAGAAACAGACCAAGATCATAAAGTAACGCGGTTTGCTATTTTAGAAACAGTAAAATGGTTTGAAAAGCATTTATAAAAAAGAGAAAGTTGCCTTACTAGTGAGTTAAATCATTTAAAAATAGTACAAAATATGTTTAAATAAAACTATGAACATAGAAGGAGGTAACGTCATGGATGAAGCATTAAGAGAGAACATGATGGGTGCACTTGAGAATGTAATTGACCCAGAGCTTGGGATAGATATTGTAAACCTTGGACTGATATATGATGTTGACTTAAACGAAGAAGGTGTTGCTGTTGTTACAATGACACTAACTGCAATGGGCTGCCCATTAGCAGCACATATTGAACAAGACGTAAAACGCTCACTTTCTGACATTCCAGAAGCAAAAGAAGTGCGTGTAGACATCGTTTGGAGTCCACCATGGGGCAAAGATAAAATGTCTCGTTATGCAAAAATAGCACTAGGCATTCCAGATTGATGAACGCGGAAGTGTAAATATCCTTACAGGCTATGCTCGCCACGTCCTTGAAAAAGAAAAGCACTTTTTCTTCGTGCGATGCCTTTCCTTATATAAGGCGTCGTAGAGACTGTGCACTAGCAGCAGGGATGTTGGAGCTAGACGAAGCCGAAACGGTTAACTAAAAGGTTGATTCCTATTTATGGATCAACCTTTTTTTGATAGATAAATGCAAATTAGGCTTTCTTATATTTTTTATTAAAAAGGGAGGTGTTTGGTATGGCGAATTTTCCTATCGTACAAGTAGTCGGGTATAAAAATTCTGGTAAAACAACATTGATGAATCAACTTATCAACTATTTTTCATCTAAAGGTAAGCAGGTTGGGTCGTTAAAGCATCATGGCCATGGCGGTGAGCCAAAAATGGTAAAAGGAACCGACAGCTATGGTCATTTGCAATCAGGTGCAACGATGTCAGGGGTGCAAGGAGAAAAACAGCTACAATTAACACTACATACGACAACACAAATTGCGTTGGACGACATTATAAATATGTATACAGCATTCCCCTTAGATTTGTTGCTTGTAGAAGGCTACAAACAGGCTGATTATCCTAAAATTGTATTGCTAACTGGGGAAGAGGATCTGCATTTATTAGATGAGCTTTCTAATATTATAGCGATTGGTGCGATGGATGAGGATCTTTTACACGCGCAAGAGCTGTTCAGCGTTCATTTGGAACAGTCTGGCTCTTATTTGCCGATGTTAGTGGAGCATATTTGGGCTAAAAGCCAAAGGTTAGGGTGAATTGGCCGGAGTTTTTGCCAAAGTGGCCAAAGTTTGAGCGAAAGTGGCCAAAGTTCACAATTCAAAAGCCAAAGTTCACAATTGCATCAAGATTTGCCTGAAAAAACGTGTGATCCACACATCGGATCACACGCTTGTTAAAACATAAGGATTTCTCTTGCTTTATCGCTCATTTTTGTTGGTGACCAGGCTGGCTCCCATACTAAATCAATGGAAACCTCACCAACATCTTCAACTTGTTTTAGAATTTGATTTTTTGCTCCTTCGGTAATGCTATCGTGCAGCGGACAACCTGGTGTAGTGAGTGTCATTATTACATTCACATTGTTGTTTTCGTCGGTTTTAATATCATAAATAAGTCCTAAATCCATAATGTTTACCCCAAGTTCAGGATCAATAACTTCATATAAAGCTGCACCTACTTCAGTTTGAAGAGACATCGTAACAACACGGTCCTTTCCTGATTAGACTTCAGATTTACGTGCAACAATTTATACAAACAGCACACAAACAATCGATGATACATACGCGATAGATGCAAGCACCAATACTCCCTGGAACATAAAAACGAGTATTCCTAATTGGAGCAGTGCGCTTACAGGTAATCCAACGACACCAATTATAAAAAGTATAAATATATAAACACTAACTTTTTCATTAATCATTTCCTTAAGCATGGGAACTTTCATTTTTCCTACTTGTGAGGAATATTTGTGTGTCCACCATAAAAAAGGAACAATTTTAAATAAGTAGCCAAATATGCTGAACATAATCCAACTCATTACATATAGAAATAGGAGCCAGCTCCAGATGTTGATGTTCGTTATCCCCACTGAACTTAAGAGAAAAGCTATTCCATGAATAACAAGACCATTAACAATTGCCAGAAGCGAAAATGAGAAAGGCTTATCTAATTTTTTCTTAATTCGTTTATCTAAAATTTCCTTGATATCTCGTACAAATAAAGAAAAACCAACCAGTAGCAGTAACCATCCAATAAATTGAGAATAAGGAAAGCTCAGCCATAATGAACTAATTAACACGACCAGGCCCAGAACATAGGCGAAAAACGCAGGCTTAGCATTCTTCATTGAAAAACCATGTGACAAACTAAACATGGGAACCAATTTATAGGAAAAGCCAAAAATTAAGAGCGTAAACCAGCCGGCGATTCCGAGTAAAATGTGTGTATATAAAATCGTTTTATGTTCTCCAATTCCACCGAATGCGAGATTCCAGGCTAATAAGAATCCGGCTATAATCGTTAGAAAGAAACACGTTATAGCACCCAATACGAAATAGGTTAAGGTATTTTTCTTTTCCTGATGAAGAATTGTTTTCGCCATTTGGAAAATAAACATTAAAATCCCTGTAATTGCTACAATTCCGCCGTAAATCGCCATGTCAGGTTTGGTCCCTAAGAGTATAGAAAATACCGTAATACCTAGTGCTGTTACAATAAATTGAACATAGCCGAATGCTTGGTTCCAGATAGGTGTTAAAAAGGCAACAGGGACAAGCTGATACATTGCCCCCATTACGATCATGACTGCCCATCCTAACAGCAAGAAGTGTGCACCCATCCAAATATCTGGAACACGAAATTGACTAGCGAGTAAGGCATCATTACTTATAAAAAGAACAATTTGTGATAGGACCAGTGCAACGAGTGCATATAAAATAAAGGATAATGGTAACTTTATATCTGTATCAGATTTCATACTAGCTTGTGGCATCATGTTTAATCACCAGTCTTTGTTATTGATATTTTAAAACTTCCATCCTCCTGTGGCTCTGTTTCATGCAAATATCCCCGGTCGTTTAATTCTTCATATAAAAACATCGGGCGGCGATCATTTATGATGGACAGTGATTCCCCATTGGACAATTTATCTAATGCTTTAAGGGTGCGCATCATTGGTTGTGGTGGTTCTAATCCTCGATTATCTATCATCATTGTTCAGCAGCCACCTTCTTCGTGTAGGTAACCTTCCAATGTTTTTTATCTATTTTTTCAGCGTTATTCTCAAATCCTTTTCGTCTTAGAACAGCATGCAATGGAACAGGATTAAAGGGGGCATGTAGAACAAATGTCTCTCCATCTTCCAATTCTTTTACTACTGCCATGATTTTATCAAAAGGCTCTTTCTTTAATCGCAAATCTTCGCGAACATCCAACTCAACCATTTTTTCTTTAATACTCATGAAATCACCTCATCTAATTAGTTACTTTTATCTACGAGTTCATGATAATCATTTTCAATTATAAAAGTAGTGATTTGTGTCACATTTATAAAATTGATCCATAATTGTTATAAGATGAAGAAAGAGGGGTTTCATTTCAATGACACTCGTTCGCAACGTCCTTGAAAAAGTAAACGCTTTTTCTGTGTGCGATGCTATTTCAGGGAAGCATTCCTTATCCTGTGGCAACACCTGTACTAGTACGTCCTCGAAATAGAAGTTCGCTTTTTCTTCGCTGTCGTAGCATTCCTTATCCTGTGCGTCAGAGCTGGACACGGCTTAATTATCCACATGCTCCTAATTTTATAGTACGCTAAACGACAAAAAAACGAGGAAACTGCCACCCTCGTTTTTCATTGCAATATAGGTTAAAATAACTCATCTTCCAGTGCATCTGTGTCCAAAACCAGAAACCCGGATTTATCGGTATTGATGAGATTTTTCTTTTTTAACTGTGTTAACGTTCGACTAACTGTTTCACGGCTTGAACCGATCATATTTGCTAATTCCCGGTTGGTAAATTGGGTAGTGACACGGATATGCTCATTTTTTGTTTCATGTCCATAATCCTTAGCAAGGCGTAACAATAACATAATAATCTGCTCATACGTGTTATGGAGAATTTTTTGTTCGAGGCGTTGTTGCAGATCAACCATTTTTTCACCTAACACACGAAACAGTTTCACGCATATTTCAGGGTGAGTGATTAAGAAATTCTCAAAAGATTGAATAGGGATATATATTAATACAGCGTCTTCAATTACTTCCGAGTGTGCTGGATAGTCATCTTGTCTAAAGAAACCTAGATGGGGAAACATATCACCGGGCTGTAAGACGTTCACAATTTGTTCTTTTCCATGGAAATCAGTTTTATAGATTTTCACTTTTCCCTGATCGATAAAGTAAACATTTGTCAAAGGATCACCTTGCATAAATATATGTGTTCCATGTCGATATAACCGATGGTTTGCCAGATCTAAAATGGGTTCCATTTCAAAATCGGATAAATCCTTAAATAATGTGAATTTTTGCAGAAGATCTTTAATAGATTGTGGATTCATAACGAGGAGTACTCCTTTCTATATAAATACAGTCAATTTACTGTCATTCTACCATGTTATGCTTAAAAATATGATGTTAATTGTGAAAAAATCTTGACACCGTGATAAAAATCATATGTATGTGGTGTTTTACCTCACAACAATCTCTGTAAATTCGTTCTATGCTATAGGTGGTTAAAAAAACAGAGTTAAAAACAGGAGGTAACAAATATGAATGATGTACAATATACTGCAAAAGTTCATGCACCAGAGATCGAGCCTAGATTTCGTCACCCAAGAATATTTGAAGTCTTTGATGAATTACAACCAGGGGAGTACATGGAGCTTTCAAATGACCACGATCCAAAACCACTTCATTACCAATTCATGATGGAAAGAGAAGGGACTTTTTCATGGGAATACTTAGAAGAAGGTCCAATGCTTTGGCGTGTGTGTATCGGAAAAAAATAAGGTAACGGAAAATGAGGTCCTTGAGTACGTATCAAGGATCTTCGTTTGTGTCTATTTTACGAAATTACCTCATAAAGTGAAAAACATCACATCTAGAAAATGTGATACATATTACAATTTAGTCAGTTACTTACTTCACTACTATAACTATTAATATAGTATCACTGTGACTAACACCCATTTTTAGAGTGTTGGTCAGTACTCTAAGGAGGGCTTATATGTTTCCGCAAGACTATAATGAAAATCCGTTTATTGTCATATGGGAATTAACACGTGCCTGTGAATTGAAATGTTTACACTGTCGTGCAGAGGCTCAGTATCATAGAGATCCTCGCGAATTAACATTTGAAGAAGGAAAAAAATTAATTGATGATATATACGAGATGAATAATCCGATGCTTGTTTTTACCGGTGGAGATCCATTAATGCGTCCGGATGTTTTTGAAATAGCAGAGTATGCTGTTAAAAAAGGTGTACGGGTGTCCATAACACCATCAGCAACACCTAATGTAACCAAAGAAGCTATGCAAAAGGCCAAGGATGTGGGGCTATCCAGATGGGCATTCAGTATCGATGGTCACAGTGCAGAAGTTCATGATCACTTCCGTGGTACATCAGGATCGTTTGATTTAACCATGAATGCTATAAAATACTTGAATGAACTAGGTATGCCATTACAAATAAACACAGTTATATCCAGATATAATTATGAGTACTTGGATGAAATGGCCGAAATGGTAGAAAATCTCAATTGTGTATTATGGAGTGTATTTTTTCTTGTGCCAACAGGACGAGGGAAAGAAACGGACATGATTTCACCAGTCGAACATGAACGAGTATTACAATGGTTATATAAATTATCAAAACGTGTTCCATTTGACATAAAAACAACAGCTGCCCAGCATTACCGACGTGTTGTTATTCAGAATAAGATGCGTGAAAAAGTGGCAACCAGTGAAGGTACGAACATTAATTATGAGGATGCATTAATGAAGGGTAATACTGGTATGATCGATGGATTGGGACGTGCTCCAAAAGGTGTTAATGATGGAAATGGTTTTGTCTTCATATCCCATACAGGAGACGTATTCCCAAGTGGACTCTTACCAATTAAAGCAGGAAATGTCAGACAAACTCCTTTAGCTAAAATTTACCGGGAGTCAGAAGTTTTCCAGAACCTGCGTAATCCGGATAAATATAAAGGAAAATGTGGCGTATGCGAATTCCGGCATGTATGTGGTGGTTCACGTTCAAGAGCTTACAATGTAACAGGTGATTACATGGAAAGTGAACCATATTGTGTATATATTCCAAAAGCAATGCGTAAAAAGAAAAAGTTAAAGGCATAAATAAAAATGGAGAATGTCTCAAGCGGACACATTCTCCATTTTTTCTATAAAAAGATAATAACGAGTGCTCCGACGATGAAACAGTAAAAAGCAAAGTATTTTAAGTTACCACTTTTCATTATGTTAATAAACCATTTTAATGCAAAAAAGGAAGCAATGATAGAAGCGATAAATGCTAATAGGTATGGAATCATGAACGCATTAAAATTTTCATCGGCAATTATATCTGTAACAGATAGTACAGTGATTCCAAGGCTTACGGGAACATAAAGTAAAAAGGAAAAACGTAACGCAGTTTCCTGTTTCATTCCAACTAGCATGGCCGCGACAATGGTAGCACCTGAACGGCTAATCCCTGGAATCAGTGACACCGACTGGGCAAAGCCGACGATCAGTGCGTCTTTGATATTTAAGTCACCATCATTTTTCTGACCGCGAAGATTTCGGATAATCCATAAAGCCAGTCCAGTTATGATTAACGTCACACCAACCACTGCTACTCCACTTAATTTTTCCCCTATATAGTCTTCGAACAATAAACCAATTACACCGGTCGGAATCGTTGCGATCACGAGGAATACAATAAATTGAAAATCCCCTTTGGCATCATCTTCTTTTGTTGTAATATAACGAATCCCATTCTGAATTAACCGGATAATATCTTTTCTGAAAACAAGAAGAACAGCAATAAGCGATCCGATGTTAACAAAAATCTCAAACGTTAACCCTTGCATATTAATGTTAAAGAGTTTTTGTAAAATAACCAAATGCCCACTTGAAGATATCGGAATTGGTTCAGAGAATCCTTGGAAAAGTCCTAAAAATATATACTTGAGTAACACCCATAAATCAGTAGCAACGTCCATAATACTACCTCCAATTTTCTTTTCGTTCTTACGTTAACCATGTCACCATCCCATAGGCATATGAATAGTCTAAATGGTGAGGAGGTTGAATAATGAATCAATATCAACATATGTATGATTTATGTAAAAGTCATATGCATTCTTATGTACTTGCAGAAACAACTGATGGAACACAGGTGGATGGCATTATTACAGGGTTAGATGACGAGAATGTGTATTTAGCAGTACCAACAGACCAGTATGAACAGCAGCAGATGCAACCTTATCCCGGCCAAAATTACCAACGACAGTTTGGATACGGGTTTGGCGGATACGGTTATCCGGGCTATGGATATGGGCGCCCTCATAGATTCAGACGTCTCATTCTACCTTTAGTGGCACTGACTGCTTTAAGTGCACTGCCCTGGTATTAAAATACACCATACAGAACAAAAGTTAGAAGCGCCCTTACAGGCTAAGTTCGTCACGTCCTTGAAAAAGAAAAGCACTTTTTCTGTGTGCCATGTTTTATTCAGGGAAGATTTCTTTATCCTGTAGCGTCATTAGTACGTCCTCGAAAAAGAAGTACACTTTTTCATCGTGCGATGTTTCGCTATCGAAGTATTCCTTGTCCTGTACGTCGGAGTGACTCAAACAGTTAATAATTTATCCATAGGCCCCTAATTTTATAATTTTCTAAGTCAATATAAAACCCTTGCCACAGCTCTAAAGGCAAGGGTCAATCATCCATTAAAACTTAATGATCACTTTCTTCTTTTAAAGCTCCACCTAAAGCAAATACACCCACTGATAAAATACCTGCTAGTATGATCGTGTGTGTGAAATTAAACGGATCTCCGGCCATGCTTGAAAGTACATATGATATAACTCCACTTATTAATAAAGCCCAAAATATTGCAGAAATAAATCGCATTATTACACCTCGTTTTTTATTCTTTGGTAAATACGTTTGCTATACATTCCTCATATATTTTATCAAATCGGTTTCAAAAATAAAAGTTATTTCTTTGACGAATCGATTGTAAGTTAATGTAAGGAGAGGAGATCACTATGTTATATTTGGTTAGCAATTGTTATGATTGGATTGGTTATCATCTTGTTACCACACTATTAGAAAATGGCTGTCATGTGGAAGGAATTGGTGATACGTCATCACAAAAACAGGAGCATTTATCCATGTTTTTTGCAAGAAATGATCTTTTTACCGAGGTATCCAAACCTAAAACGAAGGAATATGATGTTGCTTATCTAATTGGCGATGACGACCTTGAAACAGATGCTAAAGCGAAAAGGACCGTAAGATTGAACGATAGTAAAAAATCTCGGAATCATAATCAAGATACATTAAACATAAAACTTCCACTATTATTTGGCGAGTGGATGCCAATGAATGAGGAGGGGATATATGACGGGGATGAGTTTATTTCGTTTGATTCTACTAATTTTCAAACAAATGCTATCCATGTTGAAGATTTTATGAAAAGCTTGTTACAGTGGACTAAATCGACAAATATCGCAACCGAATTGGAAGTGTTTTCTGAAAAAAATAAGGATAGAAAAGAAATAAAACTTGAAAATTCTATATTTCTCCGTGACAATATTCCTATGGATGAAAGTTTAGAGAAGGTAAAAAGTCATTATAAACAGTTCAGGAAATTTTACTAGGTGTAAATTAAATTATAATTGAAATTATAGAAGGACGTCTTGTTACAGTTCCTAGATTGGAGTGCCGACGTTGAAAAAAACCGTTGCCATACTATTGTTTGTATCAGCAATTATAGTCATCTTTTTATCCAGTTGTAGTCATTATTTTAACCAAGGTGAGATTCAAAAGGTTGGTATGTTAGTGGAAAATCCGATCCATGAACAGGCTTGGACTAAAAGAGGATATGAAGGTTTGCTCGACATCAGTGAGAAATTTGATGTGGAAGTATACTACAAAGAAGGAATACAATCTGATCAGGAAATTGCGAATGCAGTGGATGAGTTTGTTAATGATGGTGTAAATCTCATATTTGGACATAGTAATACGTATGGGAAAACATTCATGGACATTTCACAATTTTATCCCGATGTTCATTTTGTTTACTTTAATGGTGGATATTTTTCCGATAATGTCACGAGCTTGAACTTTAATGCTCATGCGATGGGTTTCTTTGGTGGTATGGTAGCAGGCGAGATGACAAACACGAACGAAGTAGGGCTTATTGCTGCCTATGAATGGCAACCAGAAGTAGAAGGATTTTACGAAGGTGTTAAATACCAAAATCCGTCTGCAAACGTACATATGGATTTTATTAGGGATTGGAATGATCAGGATACAGCTTTAGATGTTTATGATGATATGAGAAGAGATACAGTTGACGTTTTTTATCCTGCAGGGGATGCGTTTAGCCAGCAAGTGATTCAACGAGCAAATGAGGATAGTGCATATGCAATCGGCTTTGTTACAGACCAATCGCATATTGATCAATCAACTGTGTTAACGAGTACGATCCAACATGTGGACAAGCTATATACGTTAACTGCTGAACGATTCGATAATAACGAGCTCAAGGGTAGTATTTTAACATTCGATTTTCAGGATGAAGTGATTTCCTTAGGAGAGTACAGTTCAGAAGTACCTGAATCATTCCAGCGTGTGCTGGATGATTCTATAGAGACATATATTGAAACTGAATTATTGCCAAATGAACTAGAAAACAACCGATAGAGGGCATCTATCGGTTGTTTAGATTGGCTTATTTCGTAAGTTTTATTGCTTTTAATCTTCGCAGTTGATATAAACTGCGACGTAACTTGATGTGACGGTAACCTACCGCTACGGAAATACACTTCGCTTTCCGTGGGCGGCTGGTGAGCCTCCTCGAGCTAACGCTCTGCGGGGTCTCAACTAGGCCTCTGCTCCCACAGGAGTCTACGTGTATTTCCTCCGCTGTTATTTCCGTTACTGTCTTGGGACTGTATCAGTATTAATAAAACACCTTACCAGTCAGGGTGAGCGGAGGGCGGTGACTCCTGCGGGAACAGCACGTGTCCGAAGACCCCGCAGAGTGGTTTTCTCGAGGAGGCTGAGGCCGTGCCCGCGGAAAGCATCCGCCCGTAGCGGTCCCAGACGGCGGCAATAGCGCGTGTTCTTAGAAATAAGCCTAAAGTTACTTCGCAGTTTATATCTATTCTGGCAAAAACAATAATTTCTTAGAAAACAGCCTTTAGTTTTAACTATTCACGAAGAAGACTTTTGTCCGGACAAGGTCTTGAATGGATCCGTCCTGGGCGCTTCTAGTATATACTTGCAGTTCTCCAAGTGAAGCTGTTGGGGCATTATCAAAAGCTATATTGTCTCGAAATTCACTATAAGATGGTGCGCCATACCGAGCTGTTGTGGATGTTTCTTCTGTAACTATGACGTCATTATTATCAATAAGTCGGTACAGAACATTAGCCTCAAAAGATCTAGCATATCCTTCTATTACAGCATTATCCCGTACGACAGTTCCTGGCAAGGGCAGGGTGACAACAATGTTCTCTGAAGTTGGCAGTGGAATAATGATGCCTAGACCTTCCACAATAAGATCTTGAGTTACTGCTGGACGATTCAAATTGGCAGTGAGAATTTGATCGACAGGAATACCGGTTCTCTCAGAAATTGAGGCGATCGTATCATTGGTTTCCACCTCGTAGATAAATGCAGGAATTTGTATTTGTTGATTGGGGAAAATAAAGTTAGGGTTGTGGATGGTGTCATTGATACCTACTAATAAATCTGGGTAAACCGAAAATCGCTGTGACAACGAACCAATTGTATCTCCATATTGAATCACATACAGCGTTTGTGTTTTAGTAGTAAACATTTTAGGAATAATTAACAATTGACCAACGAAAATAACGTGTGGATCTGTATATGGGGGATACAAGGAATTGTATTGGGTAATGGCGTCGACTTCACTTTCATAACGCATAGCAAGACTATATACGGTGTCGCCCGGCTGAACAGTGTGAAGGATATGTGTTCCTCGCCTTATTGTCATAAAATCACTCCTTTGTTGATAGTGTATAAAATATATAACTTGAAATTTATGTATACTTATCTATAGAATCAACCACGTCCAGCTCCAGCGCCCGTGCTGCTAGTGGGCTTCCTGATCCTCCTTACGATAAGTCAACATCGAATCGCTACCGCTCTTCGTGTTTCCTTTAAGGAAGATCGACTAACTTCGCCGCTTTGCGCGGCAACGTCGACCCACCCGCGATGCGCGGGCGCAGCCCATACGTCGCTAAACGGGCACTTGCGCTTTTGTTCCATCATTAATGTATATGAATGGATAGTGGGTAAATATACAAATGATTTCATTTGTAAGGGTGTATCCGTATTTTTGTTTCTTGCAAATTAGCAATAAATGCATTAAAATTAGTACCAAGTCATAATATTTGATAATAAAAACTTCAAGTATATAAGGGGATGGAAATATGGATGTTGGTGTATTAGGAACAGGTCATTATCTTCCAACAAAAATACTAACAAATAAAGATATGGAAAAAATCGTGGATACAAATGATGAATGGATAAGAACAAGAACAGGAATAGAAGAGAGAAGAATTGCTGAAGATGACGTTGACACTTCAGACATGGCTTTCCATGCTGCTGAGGAAGCTTTAAAAGAGGCAAATGTAAAGGCAGAAGATATTGATTTAATATTAGTTGCTACAGTTACACCTGACACACCTTTTCCCTCTGTGTCTTGTATGCTACAAGATAGATTAGGAGCTACAAAGGCAGCTGCGATGGACATTGGTGCTGCTTGTTCAGGATTTATGTATGGCATCGTAACGGCAAAGCAATTTATTGAAACGAAGGCATATAAAAAGGTTTTGGTCATCGGAACCGAAAAGCTGTCTAAAATCACCAACTGGGAGGATCGCGGTACATGTGTTCTTCTAGGTGATGGTGCAGGTGCTGCAGTGATTGGTGAAGTTTCAGAAGGAAGAGGGATTTTATCATTTGAGTTAGGGGCAAATGGCGCAGGTGGCAAAGAGTTATACCAAAACGAAGACGACCAATTAGTGATGAATGGGCGCGAGGTATATAAATTTGCTGTTAGACAAATGCCAGAGTCAACCGTTAATGTCGTCGAAAAAATAGGACATAGTAAAGAAGATGTCGATTATTTAATACCGCACCAAGCAAACATTAGAATTATGAATGCAGCCCGTGAGCGGTTAGGAATATCTGAAGATAAAATGGCTACGACCATTAAAAAATATGGGAATAATTCCTCTGCATCTATACCGATGGCTTTATCAGAATCTGTTAAAAGTGGTAAAATTAAAGATGATGATTTAGTCGTGTTAGTAGGATTTGGTGGAGGACTTACGTGGGGTGCAGTATCGTTACGTTGGGGTAAATAAATATATGAGATATGTTTAATAGGAGGAGTACTATATGGAGGAAAGAAGAGTAGTTATCACAGGACTTGGAGCTGTTACTCCTGTCGGCAATGATGTAAAAACAATGTGGGATAATGTTGTAGCAGGGAATTCAGGTATCGACTTTGCCACTCGTGTAAATAAAGACGACTTTCCTGCAAAAGTAGCTGCTGAGCTAAAGGATTTTGATCCAACTTTATATATGGATAAAAAGGATGCCAGAAAAATGGATCCTTTTACACAGTATGCGGTTGCAGCTTCGAAAATGGCAGTGGAAGATGCAAACTTAACGATTGATGAATCCAACAGAGATAGTGTAGGTGTTTGGATCGGATCTGGTATAGGTGGTATGAAAACTTGGGAAGACCAACACACCAAGTTCTTAGAAAAAGGACCGAAACGAGTAAGTCCTTTCTTTGTGCCAATGATGATTCCAGATATGGCAGCAGGGCAGGTATCCATTCAGCTAGGAGCAAGGGGAATTAATTCTTGTAGTGTTACAGCATGTGCGTCTGGAGCTAATTCAATTGGTGATGCATTTAAAGCGGTTCAACGTGGCGATGCTGACTATATGATCGCTGGTGGAACAGAAGCACCTATTTCAAATATGGCTTTTTCCGGTTTCTCTTCGATGAAAGCTTTATCATTGAATCAAGACCCTAAAAAAGCAAGTCGTCCATTCGATGCTAATCGTGATGGTTTTGTAATGGGTGAGGGATCAGGCATATTGATTCTTGAAACATTAGAATCTGCTCTTGAGCGTGGTGCACATATCTATGGTGAAATCGTTGGGTACGGTGCAACAGGTGATGCCTATCATATTACCGCACCAGCTGAAAACGGTGAAGGTGCAGCAAGAGCAATGCGACACGCGATTAATGACGCGGGTGTTACAGAAGATCAAGTAGATTACATTAATGCACACGGAACAAGTACAGAACTAAATGATAAATTTGAAACAGAAGCAATTAAACGAGTTTTTGGTGATTATGCCAGCAAAATTGCAATTTCCTCGACAAAATCCATGACAGGCCACTTATTAGGTGCAGCTGGTGGAATTGAATCTGTCATTGCTATTAAATCAATTGAAGATAGTGTAATCCCAGCTACGATCAACTATGAAACACCAGATCCGGCGTGTGACCTTGATTATGTACCGAACAAGGCAAGAAAGCAGGATGTGAACGTTGTGGTGAGCAATTCACTTGGATTTGGTGGTCACAACGTTGCGTTGGTTTTTAAAAAATATCAATAATAGAAGCATGAGATTGGATGAAGCTGACCTGTGATGGGTCAGCTTTTTTGGCAGTTAAGAAAATATAAAACTTTCTTATTTGCATAAGTGCAACTAGGTCATTCGCCATAAAGGCTTAGCAAATGCCAAGTTTTCTAATATGCAAATTTACTAGCAGTCTTGTCCTACAATTTAAATCATGTATTTCAAATTCGTGCATAAAATGAAATAAATGTGCTGGACAAGCATGAGGTGGGGATGGAAATGGGCTATATCTTTATTTTTTTACTTGGATTTGGACTAGCTGTTACTGGTGGCGTTACAATCATTGCATATTCTAACTTCTTACCTGCTGGTTTGACCTGGATTGAATATTTTATTTTTATTAAAGGAAGAATCGAATGTTATTTTTTGCCAATTGGATTCCTTTTGATGGCTATAGCAATATCTAGATATCCAAACAACTCTTAATCTGATACACAATCGAATATTTTTTTCAAATAATGGTCATAATGTATCTTAAATGATTTCATTCAAAAAAAGTGAGGGTTGTTTTATGATGTATTTACACGATGTTTGGGTGAATTGGTTTGAAGGAGAAGAAAATGGGTATAGTGTGTGTTACTTTCACGAATGGCGTAAGGAGGATGGGATAGAATTATTAGATCAGGTTCCATTACTATACATAACACAAGCACTCTATAACTATATAGAAAACGATATGCATGACCTTCCTAAAGGCTTATTGGATAGTATTTACAAACGTGCGTATGTACGGAAAGGGCAAGAAAGAACAATGCTCGATTATGCATGTGTAGTAACAGATGGAAACGATATTGTAGCGATAGACACAATTGGCTATCAAATTCCTATCCGAAAAAGTAGATTAATTCCAAGACAAGAGCACCTGGTTTTCGATATGGTCCGAAACACGAAGCCTCAATCGTTTAAATTTAATGAGAATTTAGTTGAAAAAGAGTATCATATGTTATCCATGACTCCAGAACTAATTTTTGGGCTGACGAGAAGAGAACGACAATTAAAGCAATTATTAATGATGGCGCTGGATCAGTTGCGTACGACTAATAATTTAGAAGAGTTACGATACTGGTTAACGGAATGGGATCCTAAACAATATCCATTCATCCGTTATATGGATGAAGAAATGGTATGGAACGCACTACTCGAGGGTGTAAGGCAAGGATGGAGTAATGCCCATGAAGACTTATGTGCCAAGTTAATAAAGGGACAAGCTTTCTTGGAGCAAATGTGGGAGTTAGAACAAAATCCGGAGCAGAATACGTCCAAACAGAAATAATATAGTGGAAACACGTAAATAAGTGTGCTAAGCGTGGAATTCCAGTACACGAATGCGGAATAACCAGCGAAAACGCGGAATTCCAGTACACGAACGCGGAATAACCAGCGAAAATGCGGAATTCTCATACAAAAGCGCGGAATAACCGCAAATAGGAGGATATTCCAGTACGGAATATCCTCCTTCTAATGCTATTTCTTCTTTTTAACTCGACCTAATCCGATTGCTTTCTTAGCTTTAGTAAGCATCTTGTTCGCTGGAATAGATGCTTTATCTGCACCATGATCTAAAATATCATCCAATTTCTCGGAATCAATCAATGCATCGTAGCGGTCCTGAATTGGCTTTAATACATCAATTACAACTTGTGCAACATCACTTTTGAAATCGCCATATCCTTTTCCTTCATACTTAGCTTCAATTGCCTCGATTGATTCGCCAGTACAGCTTGAATATATCGTCATCAAGTTGGATACACCGGCTTTGTTTTCTTTATCAAACTTCACAATACCTTCTGAATCCGTTACAGCGCTCTTAATCTTTTTCTCTATTTTTTTAGGCTCATCAAGCATGGAAATATATGCTTTCTCATTTTCATCTGACTTACTCATCTTTTTAGTCGGTTCTTGTAAAGACATAATGCGTGCACCAACTTTAGGAATGCTTACCTCTGGAATCGTAAAAATGTCGTTAAATTTATTGTTGAATCGTTGAGCCAAGTTTCGAGTGAGTTCTAGATGCTGCTTTTGGTCCTCACCTACTGGAACGATATCTGTCTTATATAATAAAATATCCGCTGCCATTAATGGTGGGTATGTTAACAGACCTGCTGAAACGGCTTCTTTACCAGTTGATTTATCCTTAAATTGTGTCATTCGCTCCAGTTCTCCAATGTAGCTAATCGACTGTAACATCCATCCTAATTGAGTATGTGCAGGTACCTCTGATTGAATGAATAGAGTTGATTTATCAGGATCAATCCCTGATGCGAGGTATAATGCAGCGAGAGAACGTATGTTGTGTCTTAACTTTAAACGATCCTGTGGGACTGTGATAGCATGTTCATCGACAATACAAAAATAACAGTCATGATCTTCTTGTAATTGAACAAATTGCTGCATGGCTCCTAAATAATTACCAATCGTTAATGTACCACTTGGCTGAATTCCGGAAAATATTTTCTTCATTTCGATCACTCCATCTACATCTTTTTAAAAACAAAAAAAGCCCATTTATCCCTAAATACAGGGACGAATGAACCCCCGTGTGCCACCGTACCACTAAACTTTGGGTATGCTAATTCCTCATTCGTCCCATTAAATTCATCTAAAGCCTCTATTATAAAGTTTATTATACTAGCCTCATCTTTTCCAATTTTGTTAGGATCTTTATCCCATAAGGTAGCTAAAAGACTAAATAGGACTATTTGATTTTGTTCTTTTACTTTCTTTTTACTAACTCTTCCTTTTTCCGTTTTTATTTCTTGTTTTAATTCTTTAAACTTTTCAGTAGGTACGGTGGCGATGCTCATTGACTTCTTCGCAAACTTTAAATTCATTACAATTTCCTTATTTGGCTTATACTCAATTGATTCTATCACATGTTTTAAATAATTTCTTACTTGCTTAGTTGTTTGATTTTTATAAAGGGTTTCAGGCTGAAGTAATAACCCTACGACTTCCTGCAATTCAACTTTTTTCATGCTTTGTTCTTCTTGTTCATCATTTAATTCATTTTTCTGCTTTCTTAACTGTCTAATATGTTTTGATAATTCCTCACCTTGACTTATTAATTTCATCTTAAAATCTGGATCAGTTACCTCGCCAATACTTGATATAACATTCTGCTCTGCAATTTCCGCTTTTTTAATTTTGTTTTCAAGTTCATTAATTTTTCGAGATATGCAGTATTGTTTTCTAATGCATCCTTTTGATAATTGTATAACGTTTTTAATACATTAAGCAGTACAGTTGCATTACCAAATATGTCAAGAACTATATTATCAACCTTTTCACAACGTACCATTTTCTTATTACTACAGTTTTGACCTTTACTTTTTATAGCTACATCACATTTATAGTAATAAAACTTTGAGCGTGTACCATCTTTTTTTGTTTTTCCCATTGTATAAGTACCATTCATAGCCCTTCCGCATTCATTACACTTCAACATGCTAGATAATAGATAAGGGTTATTTTCTCTTTGAGGATCATAGTGCTCTTGTTTAGGCTTTCTTGCTTGCATTTTTTGTTGAACCTTCTCCTATGTTTCAAATGAAACAATTGGAGTGAAATCAGGTTCTTTTCCTTCTCTAAAATTTTTACTCCAATACCATTCTTCCATCGGACTATCTTTTCTTTTCTTTTTAGTTAGTCTTTCTCTTCTGTTCTTTACCATGTAACCTGTGTAAGATGGATTTCTAAGTATTCTCCAGATTTTCTTACTGTTAAAGTACACTCCATTATAATTGTTCTCAGTCCCATTTTTACGGTATTTTTTTATATCATTTTCATTTAAAATATCGGCAAATTGCTCATCTGCTAAACGTACTATTTCACTTAGGCTTTTATCATTTTCTAAATACCATTTAAAAATATTTTTAACCAACTCAATTTCTTTTGTATCCCCTAAACAATACCTTTTTCTCTTTCTTTCATTAATTTCTACTTCTTCTATTGAAAGCCCAATCGGAATGGGCCCTCCTATATAGCAACCCATATCTACAAGTTCATTTATATTGGCTTTTACCTTCTTTCTCACATCTTCACGCATATTTTGGTCAAAAATTGACTGGATTAAATCCATCATTGTGTTATTGTTCCAGTCAAGGAGATTTACTTCCTTGCCACTATTTGCTAAGAAGATTTTAACGCCTTTTTCCTGTAAGTTGGTGGTCATATTTATAAAGTCCTTAACTACACGAGTGTAACGACTGCTATCATAAAATATAATGTACTTAATATTGTACTTATCAATATCTTCTAACAGTTGTTGGAAAGCAGGACGGTCTTCAAAGTTTTCACTAGAAACATCTTCATCGTAATAACCCTCATTAACAAGTGTAATAGAGTTGTTATCTGCAAAGCCCTTAATTGCATTATATTGCTGTTGTGGACTAATTTTGTTTCCAGTTTTATCTACACTTGTTCGTATATAAGCGGCACCTAGTTTCATTATATAACCTCCATTTCCACCATTAATTTGGGTGAAAACCCTTCTGTATTAAGAGTTATAACCTTAAATATGTATTTACCTTTGTATAAAATTAATTAAGATTACAAGGCTTCTTTTTAATAATACTTTGTCCTTGTCTTTTGCACAAAATTTTTGTATGAAGAAGACACTTCAGATAAAACAATTATACTACCTTTTTCCTAATTTGATAAAGAATGAATTAGTCACAGTTACCAGTTTGATAATTGGACAAAATTTAGGATGGCAAATTTTGATTATCAATATTTATTTTTATACCCAAGGATGTCGTAAATTAAGAATATGAAACTCAAAATGATATGGGTCTTAACTTCTTTTATATTATTGGCGGAGAAATTAGAGAAAACGCGTTAAAATAGTTTTAAATAAAATGGAGGTGAGTGGACATGGGGAAAGTGATTGATTCTCTGTGGCACAAATTGGCTTTGTTAGCCTTAATGATTTACTACTCAGGAATTTTTACAACTATATGCTTACCGATGATGTGGTTACATTACAGAATACCAGCTATAAATTATTATATTTTTTCTTTAGGGATATTGATTTTGGGTGGGGTGATATTCAATGTGATATTAAATATTTATCCAATAAAAGAAGAGGAATTAGAGGAGAAGATCCCAAAGTATTTTGTTATCAACACTTTTGCTGGTAAATTCATTGCCTACTGTTTACTTAGTCTTACCATTTTTGTTTTAACAGATAATTTTATTGTTAGTATATATTATTTATTGTTTTTGATGGCTGGGGGATTTTTTTGGTTTTGTATCCTTAGAGGATATATTTTGGCGAGAAAGGATAATAAAGAAAGTGAAATTGAAAAAGGTATTACATGGCAAGGAAGGGTAATGGTGTTTAGTATCCCAATTTCTTTAATACTCGGATATTCTATGTTTTATTTAAAGTAATACGTTTTTTATATTTATAGCTGTAAGTTGAATGTACTAATTAAAAAGTATCAGTTCAACCTACAGCTATTTTAATTTTAAAAGTCCAATTCGGATCTTTAAAATGGTATATCTTCACTTGTGATCACAATATCCCCTTCATACAAGTATTTGACAAGACTTGCAAATTCAGGATTATTCACGTCTCCTTCAAATACTTTAATTATGAAACTTTCTACTTCGATTAATGCACTTTCTTTGATGGATTCATCTAAGTCTCTAACCTCATCATGAATGAAATATATAAACTTAATAACTCCATTGAAGTACTCATATGAACCATTTTCTAAATGCTTTAGCCTATAACAATTTTCTTGATAGTTCCAATCTATGGCGTAGTTAGAATTAAAATCAAATTCATATGTATGGTTGTATGTACATTTATTCTTTCTAATTGAAAACGGCTCCTCAACTTCTCCATTTATTACAGATTCAACTAGATCGTAAACGTCGGAAATCGCTATTTGTCCGTACCAATCATAGTGTGGATTTAGGTGAGAAATATTAATGTGTTTTTCTAAATCGTTTTGTTTAAGATGGTCACCATCTATTCCAAAATGGCTGAAAATATCTTTAATTTTAACAGGACATTCCATCTCCAACCCAATTGTTTTTCTTTTTCCTATTTTTACATTATTTATCAATGCAAGTTCATGAAAAGAAGTATAAAGACGTTGAGAAAATATTGATTTTGTTTTTTTGTAAAAATACTTTTGAAAGTTCCTTATTTCTTCACAAAAATTAAAAAATACCATATTGTCTTTAATATGTATTGATTCCTCTTCAATTAAATAATCCATGAGTCCGCTGTAATTTGTATATCCCCGTGTTGAATTATTATTAGAGATGATTCTAAATTCCTTTGAACGATTCCATGAAATAAAATAATTGAATGCATAGTTTTTCTCTATTAATTTGAAATGGTAGGTCTCTTCTAAAGTATTGAGTTTGTTTTCGTTAATTATGTTTAGTATATTTGTTTCCATCTGCCTATGAATAAACTCCAAAAAATCCTCATAAAAATTAAGATAACCTTCACTATAAATGCTAGTCTAAGTATGTACAGAAACGATTGTTTAAGAATGTACAGTTTGGATGATTAACTGCATAATATTCTTGAGGTGAATATTGTGCATATTGCAGTAAATGTAAACACAGAAATAGAAATTAATAGTCTTTTAGATTTACCAAAATTAAAATTGTTATTGGAGGGATCAAAGATTAAAATCAACAAAAGTAAATTAGCACGAGATATGGGGGTTGACCGCAATGTCATCAAGCTAAACTTCAAATAATTTCCAATTTTATATAATGTGTTTTATTTGAATATTACA
>NZ_JBHTKJ010000011.1:0-86816 GCF_042675965.1 Virgibacillus byunsanensis
AAGTTAAGCTCTCCAGCGCTGATGGTAGTTGGGGCTTTGCCCCTGCAAGAGTAGGACGCCGCCAGGCTGCTTTTTTTTATACTTTTTTATTTAGTGATTAATCACACTTTTTATTGTTCCACAGTAGCTCAGTGGTAGAGCTATCGGCTGTTAACCGATCGGTCGTAGGTTCGAATCCTACCTGTGGAGCCATTTTAATTGCTTCCATAGCTCAGCAGGTAGAGCACTTCCATGGTAAGGAAGGGGTCAGCGGTTCGAATCCGCTTGGAAGCTCTAAAGTTAAAGGTACCCAAACTTGAAAAAAGTTTGGGTACCTTTTTATATAAAAGTATCCATAGTAGAAAAAGAGTTTAGTGTTTATTATCTAGTTGAAACTTTTTTAAAGAGTTTATACAACCCAAATTGTCCTATTAAGACAATCAGTCCCAATAAACAAAGGTTAACGTAATACCAAAAACCACTACCTAATAAATCGAGAGGTGTACTAGTTGTTGGTGTGGTTGAAAGGTATAGATAGTTGGAGTTTAACCATGGATTAATTAAAAAGCCTATAATAGCAGCATAGATAAGTAAATAACCGTAAGTTTCCACCATTGCTTTGAAAGTTATCTTTATAGGATTTGTAGCAACTAGAAAAATACTCACCCATGAAATAGCTATATGATGAATAAATAATTTCCAAAACCGAAAGTGTGGGTAACCATATGGAAGTTCTGGAGTTATTAAAGCTAAAAGTGAAGGAATTAGCCCTATGAAAAAGGTGATATAAATTAATTTTTTGTTATGTGTTGCTAATGCAGCTGCTGCGATTATACTGGCAATTCCGCAAAGGTGAAGTGGGATATATTCACGTAAGCTCCATATGCCGTTATGTATAGACCATGCTTGATAGCCTAACTCAGAAAGAATTAAAAGACTAAAGAAAAACCAGCGAAGGGTATTATATAAATAATTGCTGGATATTATTTTTTTATAGGTGATTAAAAGTAATATGATACCTGCAAGATAAATAAATAGCACTATTAAATGACTTGTACCAAACGGCGCAAAACTGTCTCCGTATAATGTTGTGAACCATTCTCCCATAATAACCCTCCCTGCTGCAAAATGTCTTCAGGGTATTATATTTCAAAAAATAGACACGTACCCGTATTCATCCAGAGTAGTGTCTATTAGATGTTAAGCTTCATTCAGTGATGATTTATCCACCAATAATATGGTAACCTGAATCGACATGTAAAACCTCTCCAGTTATCCCTCTGGCAAGCTCACTAATAAAGAATAAGGTTGCGTCTCCAACTTGGTCCTGATCGACATTTCTACGTAAAGGAGCTTTTTCCTCGATCACACCAGTTTTTTCATTAAAGCCAGATACACCTTTAGCAGACAAGGTACGAATTGGCCCTGCAGAGATCGCATTAACACGAATACCATATTTCCCTACATCTTCAGCTAAATACCTTACACTAGCTTCTAATGATGCTTTTGCAACTCCCATGACGTTATAGTTTTCAATTACACGTTCTGCGCCTAGATACGTCTGTGTTACAATACTACCACCTTCTGTCATAACTTCTTTAGCTGCTTTTGTAACAGCTACAAGTGAAAATGCACTAATCTCTTGAGCTAATAAGAAACCTTCACGAGAAGTGTCAGCATATTCACCTTTTAATTCATCTCGATTTGCAAATGCAACGGAGTGAATTAATCCATGAATAACGCCAATTTTTTCTTTAATTTCACTAAAAGCTTCATGGATGCTTTCATCGTTTGAAACATCACATGTAACGACTAATTTCGCTTCGATTTGATGTTTTTCAAGCAGCTTAGTCAATTTTTGATAGGAACGTTCTTGTCTATTTGTGAAAATAAGATTTGCACCTGCATTATGTAATGACTTGGTTATTCCCCAAGCAATACTTCTTTCATTTGCTACACCCATCACTACGATATTTTTACCTTGCAATAATCCTGACACATGAGCACCTCCATTAATATTACTTTTTACATTATAACCTAACTCCGTGTGATAGAAAAACTATGTTATTTATTTGTTTAAAAATGAAATAAGTTGGAGAATATTTATAGAGCAAAATCCCAGAAAAATTTAACTATAGCTTTCAAGTCTACAATCATCGTAAAAAAAATATAAAATATTAGATTACCCCTTTACAAATAGACTATATCTGTATATAATAAAATTCGTCGGTTTACGACATGATGCTTTTTTTAAGGCGTATAATATCAAAAAATGTATTTCATGTAAACCATTGTAAGGCCCGTTGGTCAAGTGGTTAAGACACCGCCCTTTCACGGCGGTAACACGGGTTCGAATCCCGTACGGGTCACCACTTATGGAGGATTAGCTCAGCTGGGAGAGCACTTGCCTTACAAGCAAGATGTCGCAGGTTCGAGCCCTGCATCCTCCACCATTCCTTTTACTTGAAATCCAACACACATGGATCAATCAAAAGGAACTTTAATATAATTAGCCGGCCTAGTTCAACTGGTAGAGACGAGCAAAACTTCTACCGAATTAGCTACGAGTAACCTCGATGCACGTAACATCTTTGAATGACCTAGAAGAAGCAGAGGTAGCCTAAGCATGTTGATCAATCAAGAAAACTTTAGTTATAATTAGCCGGCCTAGCTCAACTGGTAGAGCAACTGACTTGTAATCAGTAGGTTGGGGGTTCAAGTCCTCTGGCCGGCACCATTTTTTTAAGTATAAAAAATGATAAATGGTTAAGAATACATTCGGAGGGGTAGCGAAGTGGCTAAACGCGGCGGACTGTAAATCCGCTCCCTCGGGTTCGGCAGTTCGAATCTGCCCCCCTCCACCATTTCATAATTTTGTTGGGCTATAGCCAAGCGGTAAGGCATCGGGTTTTGATCCCGTGTACCCCAGGTTCGAATCCTGGTAGCCCAGCCATTTTTTATTTTTCAAGCCATTTTGCAACTCATGATGATGCAAGTAAATGCAAAGGTCATTAAGATAAAAAGCAGGCAATTGAATAAATTATAGTACAAAACGAGCCATTAGCTCAGCTGGCAGAGCAACGAGCAACACATCTGCCGAATTAGCTACGAGTAACCCCGAAGCACAAAACATCCATGAATAAACTGTTAGATGTAGGGGTCATTAGGATGAAACGCAGGCAAAAGAATAATTTAATAGTACAAAACGAGCCATTAGCTCAGCTGGCAGAGCATCTGACTTTTAATCAGAGGGTCGGAGGTTCGAATCCTCCATGGCTCACCATCTTATATGAATTAAAATTTAGGTGAAATACATCATACATAATTAATTTTCAATAAACAAGGTCGTTATGATTGTAAACAACCTTGTTTATTTGCATTTTATGCATTTTTTTAACATAATAGATACAGTAATTTTTTTATTCTATATGAATAACAACAATTGATAAAAATTCGCTTTAATTAAATATAATAGCTTACTATTTTGACATATATAACTATATATATAAAAGGATGAGTGGTATGGAAACTTCTAGAATTCCTGGCTTTTATAATATGAGTGTTGAAGAGCGCAGAGAATTATTGACTAATATGACCGATTTCTCTGATGAGGAAACAGAATATTTGTTTTCAAAAGAACCATTAAAAATGGAAACAGCAGACAAGATGATTGAAAATGTCATAGGTACATTTCCACTTCCTCTAGGTTTAGGGTTGAATTTTTTAATTAATGGGAAAGAATATGTAGTACCCATGGCAATTGAAGAGCCATCAGTTGTTGCATCTGCAAGTTATATTGCTAAAATAGTAAGAAATGCGGGTGGATTTTCGACGGAATCTACAGATCGAGTCATGATTGGCCAAATACAAGTAGTCGGTGTCCCTGATATGGATGCAGCAAAAAATGCATTATTAGAAGCTAAAGAATTGTTGATTAATGATGCAAATGCTTCTTTTCCTAGTATGGTTGCTAGAGGTGGAGGAGCAGAAGATCTTGAGGTACGAATACTAAATCAAGAATCTGATTCAAAATACTCACAAATGCTAGTTCTGCATTTATATATAAATACATGTGATGCGATGGGTGCTAACATTATTAATACGATGGTTGAAGCATTAGCGCCAACAGTAGAGGAATTGACAAAAGGAAAGGTTTATTTACGGATTCTTTCTAATTATGCTGATAAATGTTTAGCAAGAGCACGTTGTGTTATTCCTCCCTCTTTATTAGAAAGTGAGGAATTCACAGGAGAACAAGTCCGTGATGGAGTTGTTCATGCATATGAGTTCGCTGCTTCAGACCCGTATCGTGCTGTAACGCATAATAAAGGTATAATGAATGGAATTGACCCAATTGTTATTGCTACAGGAAATGATTGGCGAGCAGTAGAGGCTGGTGCCCATGCCTATGCTTCGCGTCATGGTATGTATAGTTCCATGACAACCTGGTCAGTGGATAAAGAAGGAAATCTTGTAGGTGAGCTAGAGTTACCTATGTCTGTAGGAACTGTTGGTGGGTCGATTCGTGTTCATCCTATATCAAAGATTGCACACAAGATTTTAAATGTGGATTCAGCACAAGACCTAGCTCAAGTCATCGTAGCAGTCGGTTTAGCCCAGAACCTTGGAGCGCTGAAAGCATTAGTAACAGATGGTATCCAAAAAGGTCATATGGCTTTACATTCTCGCTCTGTTGCAATAGCAGCAGGGGCCAAAGGGGAGATGATTGATATCATTGCTGAACGATTAATAACCGAAAAAGAAATCCGTGTCGGAAAAGCTAAAGAATTGGTGGACGAATATAAAAAATGAGTGCAGAAAAAGCAACAACTTCAGAACAAACAGCTATAGGTATAGCTCATAGTAAATTGATTTTGATTGGGGAACATGCGGTTGTACACGGACAGCCTGCTATTGCAATCCCTTTTCCGCTGGTAGGAGTAGAATCAGAAATCGAATTTGTTCCTGGTGCAATCAAGCTGGATAGTACGTTTTATCATGGTCCTATTGACTTGGCTCCAGAATCTTTAGATGGGCTGGTAAATTGCGTTAAGGCAACATTAGAACATCTGAATTTACCTATTAAGGACATGTTGATTCGTATTACATCATCCATACCACCAGGTAAAGGCCTTGGATCTAGTGCGTCTGTTGCTATTGCTGTAATTAGATCGTTGTTTGCATACTCAAACCAAAGTTACACAGAAGATGAACTGTTAAACCTAGCAAACGTTGCAGAAACGTATGCCCATGGAGCCCCTAGTGGTATCGATACATTGACGATCACTTCTGAGTCTCCAATATGGTATGAGAAGGAACTTCCTATGCATTTCATTCGTCCTAAGAGTGATTTCCACTTTGTAGTTGCTGATTCAGGGAGAATGGGAGATACGCGGTTAGCTATAGAATCTGTAGCCCATTTACTAAAATCTGCTCCTAAGAGAATACAGGCTAGATTAGATCGAATTGGTGAAATAACACATCAGGCAAGAGGTGCATTAGAAAGAGCAAGCAAACATCTTTTAGGTAATATGTTGAACGAGGCCCAAAAAGAGTTAGAAGCACTTGGGGTAAGCGATGCTGGCCTAAACAGACTTATTTATTTTGCCCGCCAAGAAGGAGCATTAGGTGCTAAACTAACTGGTGGGGGTAATGGTGGCTGCATCATTGCTTTAGCTCGGGATGAAGTGCATTCTAGACACCTTACTGAGAAACTTAAAAAAATTGGTGCTCACGCTGTTTGGCCTTTCGTATTAAGAAAACAGGATTAAATAAGCAGTAACCAGCGTGACGTTGTAGTAGAGTTTTATGGCTACATGCAAAAAGGGGATATACACAATGAAAGCCACAGCAAAAGCCCATACAAATATTGCTCTAATTAAGTATTGGGGAAAGCGTAACGAATCATTGATATTACCAATGAATAATAGCCTTTCCTTAACACTGGATGGATTTTATACGACAACTTCTGTTGAATTTCGCGAACATTTACTAGAGGATCATTTTTTACTGAATGATCATGTTGTTGCTGGTGACGAATATTACCGGGTAACGAGGTTTCTTGATCTGATCAGGGATTTTAGCTCTAAACCAAACTTATATGCAGAAGTGAATTCCATAAATAAAGTCCCTACAGCTGCTGGCTTTGCTTCCTCTGCCTCTGGTTTTGCTGCCTTGGCAGCTGCAGCAACAAAAGCGTTAGATTTGAGTGTAAGCAATCAGGAACTATCTCGTTTAACAAGGCAAGGTTCAGGCTCAGCATGTCGCTCAATATACGGTGGCTTTGTAGAATGGGAGCAAGGGAAACAGGACGATGGTTCTGATTCTCATGCAGTTCAAGTTGCACCAGCAAACCACTGGGACGTTCGTGTTGCTGCTGTCGTTCTATCCTCAAAAATGAAAAAGGTTTCCAGTCGCGATGGAATGAAGCGGACTGTCGATACATCACCGTTTTATACGAGTTGGGTGGAAACAATTCCAAATGATCTTGATCAGATAAAGCAAGGAATAACCGATCGTGATTTTGAAAAGGTAGGACGTATTGCAGAATCTAATTGTTTGAAAATGCATGCTACAACGTTAGGTGCAGAGCCACCATTTACATATTGGCATGATACAACATTGGCTGTTATGCACATGGTTCGAGACTTAAGAGCATCTGGTGTTCCTGCCTACTTTACGATTGATGCTGGACCAAATGTTAAAGTTCTCTATTTACCAGAGAACGAAGAAACGGTTCAAAATACGCTCCGTGACGTACCTGGAGTAACTGATGTGATACTAAGCCGTTCAGGTCAAGGAGTAACCTATATATAGGGGTTGAAAAATCTTGCCTAATCCACCATTGACTATTAAAGTACCGGGAAAGTTAATGATTGCTGGTGAGTTTGCCGTACTCGAGCCTCACCACGATTTAGTAGTAATGGCAGTAGACCGTTACGTATATGCAACGTTGAAGCGAAATAACGAGAACCGACTTACATTACATAATTTCAAGTTATATGATCTGAAGTGGGAATTTGAAGATCAAGTTAATATAACTTCAACTGATAACCGTTTACGCTTTGTAGAGGATGCAATGACGATTTGCCTTACATATCTGCAGGAAAAGGGAATCACTTGTAATCCATTTGATTTGTCTATTAAAAGCGAACTTGACGATGCTTCAGGCTTAAAATATGGATTAGGGTCTAGTGCTGCCGTTGTAACATCGGCCGTCAGTGTTATTTTGGAAGAGTTTTTACCAGATAGTCCAACCAAAGAGTTGATCTTTAAGCTTGCATCCATTGCTCATGTGAAAACACAAGGTAGCGGTTCTGGTGCTGATGTTGCTGCTTCTTCTTATGGAGGCTTACTTCGCTATTCTTCTTTTCAGGCTGAGTGGTTAAAAGAACAGCATGAGAAAACTGTTTCTATACTAGAATTAGTAAATAGCGAATGGACTTATTTTTCTATTGAACCAATTACATTTCCTGATACTATTCAAATGTGTATAGGATGGACCGGAAAACCCGCTTCAACTTCATCTTTAATTGGTGAGATAAAAAAGCTTAAAGTAGATAACAATAAATCTTATCAAGAATTTCTTCATAATAGCCAACAAGCTGTCAGCACTTTTTTGAAGGGGATAAAGGATGAAGATTCATCTTTTATCCTGGATGGTGTAAGGCAAAATAGACAAGCATTATCTACTGTAGGAAAGCAAGCGAAAGCAGCAATTGAAACTCCTCTATTAGGCGATTTATGTGACCTGGCAGAACAAATTGATGGTGCAGGAAAACCCTCAGGTGCAGGCGGAGGCGATTGTGGCATCGCATTTGTATCTACCAGTGAAAGAGCACAGAAATTAAAAAGTTTGTGGGAAAATGCAGGTATAAAGCCACTAGATATTAGACTGGCCCGAGATGGTGCCTGTGTTCACAACTAGAATAAATCCAAGGTAAACAGACGTTCTAAAAATAACGTCTGTTTTTTTGCAAATACAAAAGTATAAAACTTCCCTACTTAAGTGTAACTAAGCCTTTCTAATGTTTGCATATATATACATATTTGTGTCGGGTTGAGTCACAGATGGTTTTTTGGATAAAATAAGAATAAGATAGAGGAGGTAATACATATGAAAACCAATATGTCCGTAATTGGAGTACCAATGGATTTAGGTCAAAACCGTCGTGGAGTTGATATGGGTCCAAGCGCACTTAGGTATGCGGGTGTTATTGAAACACTACAGCGATTAAAGTACAACGTTAATGATTTAGGAGATATACCAATTTCACGCCCAGACAATAAAGAATCAAGGCAAGAAGATAATTTACGAAACCTACATCAAGTTGCTGAGGCAAATCAAAAACTTGCTGAAATGGCTGAACAAGAAATTGCTAAAAATCGGTTCCCACTAATTTTAGGTGGAGACCATAGTATTGCAATTGGAAGTTTAGCTGGAATTGCAAAACACTATAAAAATTTAGGGGTTATCTGGTACGACGCACATGGAGATTTGAATTGTGCAGAAACATCACCATCCGGTAATATTCATGGGATGCCACTTGCAGTTAGTTTAGGTATTGGGCACGAAAAATTAACCAATATTTTAGACTACCAACCTAAAATTAAACCCGAAAACATTGTTATTGTTGGTGCGCGTTCACTTGACCCAGAGGAAAGAGAGTTAATTCGGGAAAAGGGAATTAAAGTTTTTACCATGCATGAAATTGATCGTATGGGAATGACAAATGTAATGACAGAAACGATTGATTACCTACAAGAGAATACAGATGGAGTACATCTCAGTTTGGATTTAGACGGACTAGATCCAGAAGAAGCCCCAGGGGTTGGAACACCTGTTTTAGGTGGTCTATCTTACCGTGAAAGTCATTTGGCGATGGAAATGCTAGCTGAGTCTAAGATAATTACGTCAGCTGAATTTGTGGAAGTCAATCCAATCTTAGATGACAAAAATAAGACGGCTACCTTAGCTGTAGGATTAGTTGGGTCATTATTTGGTGAGAAGTTAAAATAACAGTACCTGAATAGGCATCCAATCTCGGATGTCTTCTTTCTTTAAGGCTCATTTCGTAAGTTTTGTTGCTATTGTGATAAAAACAACAACCTTCTTTAAAAAAATATAAAATTGGAGATATATAGATAATTTAGTAACTGCATATGCTACATCCAACTCCAGCGCGCAGCAACTAGAGTGACTTCCCTCACATCCATACAACAAGTCAAAATCGATTCGCTTAGAAGGAAGGTCGACTAAAACCGGTCTCTTGGTCCAAGGTCGCCATATCCCTATGAAGGGGCATGTTTCCTTTATCTCATGGTATTTGAGGAAGAACGACTAAAGCTACCGCTTTGCGCGGGCGTAGTCCTTACATTGCTAAATGGGCACGTATGCTTTTCATTAAAAAACCGATAAGAGGGCTATTATTATAATTGCAATATCTGCTATAACATGCACGATCCAGGAGTTAAATATATTGCTGGAATTTTCATTAAGCCAATTAAATATCATACCAATAGCAAATAAACCGAATAATGCTAATAAGAACAAACTGACGTTAAACCATGTTAAAAAAATAGCGGTGTGATAGATGGAAAACAGGAATGAGGAGTATATAAATGCTGCTATTCTATTATCCTGTAATAAATTTTTGAAGACAAATCCCCTGAAGAAGAGTTCTTCCAAGAAGGAGTTTCCTATTACGATATAAAGTGCAATAAATATAAAAGTTTCCTTCGTGACATTTTTTTGTGCTAGGTTGTCACGAATAGTGGCAAAATCAATAAAGTCTTTTAGCATAAAGTATGTTCCAAGAAGTATAACGAATGAACCGATGCCAATACCTAAACTTATTTTCAGTCGTTTCAAATCCATTTTTAACGTACTAAAATAACCTGGGTTCCGCTTTGTTAGGTAGTGGAAAATAAAAATAACAAAGAAGAAAACAACTACCTTTGTTGATGTTTTATATATGTAATCAACAACTAGGATTTGTTCAACGATAAATAGCAAAAGTATAGATACTAAACTTAATGCGTAAACCAAATAACTTGTTTTCATGACCGCACCTCAACATGTTTCTTCAATCGTATCATATTCTTTTTAATTCTGGGGACGGTTATTAACCTTACGTTGATATTCATTAAGTAGCGTATCTAATCTCTTGCTAGACTTGATAACAGCATCTGAAGTAAATTCCTCGGCATTACTTAAGGTAATCATTTCATTGCGACATTGTTCGATCTTTTGCAATAATATAGAATTATCCACAAATCTATCCCCCGATCTAGTATAATATACTATAAAATTACCCAATTAATTGTATGGATAAACGATTTTTTTGAAACCTTTTATAATACATATTCGTAACATAAATACCGCACAGTTAGCGGAGGTACTCTATATGGATCAAATGATTAAAGAAAAAATAATACAGGTTAAAAAAGGAGATCAAGCTGCATATGAAGATGTGGTCTCGTTTTTTCAGAATAAAATTTACCAACATTGTTTTCGAATGCTTGGTAATATGCACGAGGCGGAGGATATAGCACAGGAGGCTTTTATTCGGGCGTATGTAAATATTCACTCATTTGATGATCGCAGGAAATTCTCGACATGGTTATATCGAATTGCTACAAATTTAACTATTGATCGAATACGAAAGCGAAAACCAGATTTTTATCTCGATGCAGAGATAAAAGGGGCAGAAGGATTGGATATGTACTCCCAGTTACCAACTGATGGACGATTACCGGAAGAAGAAGTTGAAAGTCTGGAATTACAAAGCTATATTCATAAAGAAATTACCGAGCTCCCACCGAAATATCGTAGTATCATTATGCTACGTTACTTAGAAGAGTTTTCCCTCAAAGAAATAAGCGAGATTCTAGATATCCCATTAGGGACAGTAAAGACTCGCATACACCGGGGACGGGAAGCACTACGGAAAAAACTTCGTCACGTGTAAAGGAGTGTGACTGATATGAATTGTCAAAAACAAGTAGTAGAGCTCATGCATAAGTATTTAGATGGCGACTTAACCCAACATGAAGAAACCTCTTTACGTGTTCACTTGGAGGAATGTGCTGAATGTCAGCAGCACTTCCATGAATTAAAACGAACGGTTACGCTTGTGCAAAGTGCTGAAAATATAAGTGCACCAAGTGGATTCACTACAAACGTTATGAAGAATCTACCGACTGAAAAAAAGAGTGTCAAATATATACGATGGTTTAAGATGCATCCTGTTATCACTGCCGCTGCAATTTTCTTTGTTTTTATGTTTAGTGGAATGTTCTCAGCATGGCAGCAAGACGATGAGTTAGTCGTATCTAAACAAGAGAATTTAATTATTCAGGGTGATACAGTTACAGTTCCAAAGGATGTAACCGTTGAAGGTGATCTCGTAGTCAAAAACGGCAATCTCAAAATAGAAGGAACCGTTGAAGGCAATGTTACGCTGATTAATGGAAAACTCCTTCCTGGTAAGTTAGAAGGGGAAGGGCTCATGGCGTCTACTGGTGAAGTAAATGGTGAACTGAAACATGTCAATCAAATCTTCGAGTGGGTGTGGTATCATTTGAAAATGTTAGTTGAAGGTGTATTTTCGTTTAAGGATTAATAATACATTTACAAAAATTAGGGACATGCTAAAGTCCCTAATTTTGTTTATCGAAAAGAATAGAATTCCCTGCATAAAATAGTCGAGTTTAGGGTACAGTTAAACGTTATATTTAGACACATGCTAAAGATGAAAATATGATATAATAAATAATACCGTTATTAAAAAAGATAGGAAGATAACATATGTGTAGAGGGAAGTGTGAACATGCTAGTCGGGGGATTTGATGTATTAAACCTATTGCGAATTGGAATAGATATTGCTCTCGTCTGGTATATCTTATATAAATTAATCATGCTGATCAGAGGTACAAAAGCTATTCAATTATTAAAAGGAATTGCTGTTGTATTTATTGTTAGGCTGTTAAGTAGTATATTTAATTTACAAACGATTGAATGGATTACCAATGAAGCAATCTCTTGGGGATTAATTGTTATTATTATTTTATTTCAGCCAGAACTCAGAAGAGCATTAGAGCAATTAGGAAGAGGCAACATCTTCTCCAGAAGCAGCAAATCTGAGGAGGAAATTTTAGATCAGATGATTGAGTCTATCATACAGTCGTGTAATTATATGGCTAAAAGACGTATTGGAGCTCTCATTACCATTGAGCGGGAAACAGGCGTGGGGGAATATGCCGAAACAGGAATCTCGATTAACGGTAAATTAACGCATCAATTGTTGACCAATATATTTACACCTAATACCCCACTTCATGATGGTGCCGTAATCATTAAAGGGGATGAAATAGCAGCTGCAGCTTGTTATTTGCCATTATCTGAAAGCCCCTTTATTTCTAAGGAACTAGGAACAAGGCATCGTGCAGCCATGGGTATTAGTGAAGTAACAGATGCATTAACCATTGTAGTCTCTGAAGAAACAGGTAATATTTCATGTACGAAAAACGGAGAATTACATAGAGAATTAAATCAAGAATCATTACGGAAGTTTTTAGGAGAAAATTTATCTTTAAACATAAGAACCCCTGAATCAAAGACATGGAATTGGAGGGGGAAAAATAATGGATAAATGGTTTAAAAGTAAGTGGTTTGTACGAGTAATATCATTGGCATTTGCTATTTTACTTTACATTGTTGTCAGTGTAGAGTTAAGTGAAACTCAATCCAATCCTCGTCTCTTTGGTGGCACTGATGATTTACAATCAGTTGAGGATGTTCCATTAGAAATACGAATAGATGAAGACAACTATATAGTAAGTGGTGTTCCTGAATATGTAAATGTTTCATTAGAGGGATCAACAAGTACATTAGCACCAATTATAAGGCAAAAGAACTTTGATGTATTCGTTGATTTAGAAGGTTTGGATGTTGGCGAACATACTGTTGAAGTAGAACATGAGAATATACCAAATGATGTAAATGTTTATGTTGAACCAAGAACAATTGATGTAACCGTTGAACAAAGAGCATCAGAAGAATTTGATGTAAAAGTTGATTTTATAAACGTAAATCAACTTCCAGAAGGTTATGAAGTTGGTGAAGTAGAAGTTAATCCAGGTTCTGTTACCATTACTAGTTCGAAAAATATTATTGATCGTATTGCACTTGTAAAAGTGTTTGTAGATGTGTCAGATGCTAGTGAATCAATAAATAATCGGGAAGTTCCTGTAAATGTTTATGATAGCCAAGGAAATGAATTAAATGTTCGAGTAGAGCCTGAAACTGTAGAGGCTTCTATTGAAATAGATAACCCTAGTAAAACAGTTCCTGTAAGTGCAGCTACTACCGGAGACTTACCAAGTGGGTATTCACTAAACTCAATTTCTGTTAATGTAGACGAGATTGAAGTCTTTGCAACCAATGAGATATTGAGTCAAATCGAAGAAATTTTAACGGAAGATATTAATCTAGCTACCGTGACTGAATCACAAACAATGGAATCTAACTTATCATTGCCAGATGGTGCACGTACTTCAGGTGGAGGTACCGTTGAGGTTACTATTGAAGTAGAAGAAACTAGAACGATCAACGAATTACCAATAGAAGTAGAGAATTTAGATGATGGACAAGATGTTTCATTTATACAACCAAATGAACCTGAAATGAGTGTCACGGTTGTTGGTAACCAGGAAATTGTAAGCGGGCTGACAGCAGATGACTTTCGACTATTTATTGATGTAGAGGATTTGGATGAAGGTGAACATCAAGTTCCAGTTACAATAGAAGGTCCCGAAGACATAACATATACAGCTGAATTTGAGGAAGTTACCATACAGATTTCATAAAGGTATCAAAAGGGTAGGGATTGTAGTAGATGTAGAACGTAAGATTGATATACTTTCTAATCATATACAACATTGCTCTCACTTTGAAGAATTGGTTTGAATAGGGAATAAAGGAGAGGAACAACATGGGTAAATTTTTCGGAACTGATGGTGTTAGAGGAATAGCCAATAAAGGTTTAACACCAGAGTTAGCATTTAAGTTAGGACGTTTCGGTGGTTATGTACTAACAAAAGAAACAAAGAAACCAAGGGTTTTGATTGGTCGGGATACAAGAATATCTGGACATATGTTAGAAGGAGCTTTAGTTGCAGGATTATTATCAATAGGTGCAGAGGTAATGCGTTTAGGTATCATTTCAACACCGGGAGTTGCTTATTTAACTAAAGCGACAAGTTCACAAGCTGGTATAATGATTTCAGCGTCACATAACCCTGTCGAAGATAACGGAATTAAATTCTTTGGTCCGGATGGATTTAAACTCAATGATGATCAGGAAGCTGAAATTGAACAATTAATTGAAGAAAAAGATCAACTACCACGTCCCATCGGAGCAGACATAGGGGTAGTAAATGATTATTTTGAAGGCGGTCAAAAGTATCTCTCTTTCTTGAAAGAATCCGTCGATAATGACTTTGAGGGGTTACAAATTGCCCTAGATTGTGCTCATGGTTCGACATCGGGTCTTGCTACCCACTTATTTGCAGACTTAGAAGCAGATATTTATACTATTGGTAGCTCTCCAGATGGCTTAAACATTAATGATGGTGTAGGTTCAACTCACCCCGAAACATTACAAGCCTTTGTAACTGATAAAGGTGCAGACATTGGACTAGCGTTCGATGGTGATGGGGATCGATTAATAGCTGTTGATGAGAAGGGCAACATCGTTGATGGTGATCAGATCATGTTTGTAATTGCAAAGTATATGAATGAAAAAGGCTTTTTACGACATAACACTGTCGTATCAACAGTAATGAGCAACATAGGCTTTTATAAAGCGTTAGAAGAGCATGGCATGCGGAGTGATAAAACGTCTGTTGGTGACCGATACGTTATGGAAGAAATGCGTAAGGGTGGATATAACTTAGGCGGTGAACAGTCTGGACATATTATATTCTTAGACTACAACACAACAGGTGATGGTATGCTTACGGCAATTCAACTTGTGAATGTGCTAAAAGAAACTGGTAAACCACTATCTGAACTAGCTGAGGAAATGACCATTTTCCCTCAGGTATTAAAAAATGTTAAAGTGATTGACAAACAACGAGCAATTAGTAATTCAAGAATTCAAGAAGAGATTGATCTAATTGAAAAGCAAATGGGTGAGGAAGGACGTGTACTAGTACGTCCATCAGGAACTGAGTCACTTGTTCGTGTTATGGTTGAAGCACCAACAAAGGAAGAATGTGAAAAATACGCAGACCAAGTTGTGCGAGTAATTGATGAGTTATTAGGAATGAAAGATGAATAAGTAATAGTTTGGGGCTGCTCTCTGTTATGGAGAGCAGTTTTTTTGTAGCTTAGGAAATTATAAAATTAGGAGCCTGTGGATAATTTATTAACTGCTTAAGCCGCGTCCAGCTCCGACGTACAGGACAAGGAAAGCTTCACAGTGAAACATCGCACGAAGAAAAAGCGAACTTCTTTTTCAAGGACGTACTAGTGCCGATGACGCCACAGGATAAGTAAAGCTCCCCTGAAAAGCATCGCACGCAGAAAAAGCGCTTTTCTTTTTCAAGGACGTGGCGTTTTCATCGGCCAGCGCCCGTACTGCTAGTGGGCTTCCTTATCCTCTTACGATAAGTCAACATCGAATCGCTTAGCAAAGGAAGGCCGACTAAAAGCGGGCTCCCGGCCCAACGTCGGCATACCCCTATGAAGGGGCATGTTTCCTTTTAGATGAACTTGACTTTTCGCCAATAATGGCGAAAGTCAGAGTGAATCTTATACTCTGGAGTGAATCTCATTAAGATTTGGAAGATCGACTAACTTCGCAGCTTTCGGCGGCAACGTCGACCCACCCGCGTGCGCGGGCGCAGCCCATACGTCGCTAAACGGGCGCTTACGCTTTTGTTCTGCACTATTTTCACTGTCATAGATCCAATAAATAAGGTATAATAGTACCGTTAATTTATTTAATAAATGGAACTATTCTAACATTTAGGTCTAATAATAGTTTAGTTCCAAAATCTAGGGGGTATATGATGATACAGTTTCCAAAACCAACTATAGAGCAATTTTTTCGTACATATGTAATAACAGATTTTACAGTAAGTACTGATGAAGAGCGGTTAATTTTCAGTTCCAATTTAAGCGGTAAGGTAAATTTGTGGGGGATGGACTTACCAGAAACATTCCCCTATTTGTTCGCACAACAAGATGAATCATGTAGCTTCATAAAAATTGATCCAGAAAACCGATATGTTCTAGCTGGTTTTGATAAAGATGGTGATGAAAACCATCATATTTATGCAATTCCTAATGAGGGTGGTATTCCTCACCCCCTTATTACTGGTGGTGCATCTGAGAAGTATTTTTTTACAAATTTAAGTGAGGACGGGAAGCGGGTCTATTACATGACGTCTGAAGATAATCCTTCTTTCTTGAATGCACGTGTTCGTAATTTAGAAAATGATACAGATACGCTTCTCAATACCGGAGAATTATCGCCTACAAGTCTAGTTGCGGTCTCAGATAATGAAAATGCGTTTGTTTATTTACGTTCCTTTGCGAATACATATGTTATTGGTTTCGTGAAAGATGGTGATCAAACATATGACTTAACACCTGATCATGAAAAAGTTCATGTAACATTTGATCCTGTTTTCGTAGATGAAAAAACCATTTACTTTGTCACCAACTATGAAAGTGAATATAGTTATGTAGCAAAATATGACCTTGATTCCAAAGCCTTCTCTTCAGTAGTGACAATCGATCATAAAAGTGTGGATTCATTAATATACAACAAAAAACAAAACGCTCTTTATCTTGGTACAGAAAATGGTGTAACGGATGAAATATATCGATATTCATTAGAAACACAAAAACTTGAGAAATTGACTACACCTGTTGACGTGATTGAAAAAATTCAAGTTACCAAAGCAGGGAATCTATACGTATTAGGAAGAAGCGCAACAGTACCACATAATATTTTTCAATCTACAGACGGAAATACATGGAAGCAGTTAACTAATAATCGAGTATTAGGATTGAGCAATGAGGATATGGTAGAGCCTGATGTGGTTTCGTATAATTCGTTTGATGGAATGGAAATGGAAGCACTTTTATTCAAAGCAAAGCCTGAAAATGACAACGGTTATACGATATTTTGGCCCCACGGTGGACCACAAGCATCAGAGCGAAAATCCTTCCGTTCGATGTTCCAATGTTTTTTAAACCGCGGGTATACTATTTTTGCACCAAACTTTCGTGGTAGTACAGGCTATGGGTCTTCTTTTGTTAAATTAGTTGAACAGGACTGGGGACACGGACCACGTTTAGACTGTTTATCAGGAATTGAGTGGTTATTTGCTAACCATATTACCGATCGTGGAAAATTATTCTTAGTAGGTGGAAGCTATGGCGGCTATATGGCTTTATTGCTGCACGGACGCCATCCAGAATATTTCAAAGCTGTCGTTGATATCTTTGGACCATCTGATTTATTCACGTTTGTAAATTCCGTTCCACCACATTGGAAGCCAATTATGGACCGTTGGTTAGGTGACCCAGAACGTGATAAAGAGCGCTTTATTAAAGATTCTCCAGTAACCTATTTAGATGGAATGACAAGACCAATGCTTGTCATTCAAGGGGCAAAAGATCCACGTGTTGTAAAGGAAGAGTCTGATCAAATCGTTGCGAAGTTAGAAGCGGCTGGTCGTGAAGTAGAGTATCTCGTATTGGAAGATGAAGGACATGGGTTTTCTAAGAAAGAAAATGAAATTAACGTTTATTCTCGAATACTGGACTTTTTAGAGAAGCATCAGGGATAACAATGTGGCCTTTCCTATTTTGGGAAGGCTATTTTTGGTATAAAAACAGACAAGGATATCATAAGATAAGATTGGTTGGAAAATAAGACAATAATCTATAAATTAGATTGTCATACACATTAGAATAGAACTCGGCATACACTTTATAACAACACCCCCCAAAAAAACATTGACCTGTTATAATATTGTCGGTTAAAATGTAATGAGCCCTATGTGCCAAATGTTTTAGTATTTATTTAGTGTGGTATTAGTAGAGGGTGGATCATTTTTAGTCAAATATAGAAAGGTGGATAGAGGTTAAGAGCTAGAAAAAGCGCCTGAACTATTTTCTGATCGGGAAAGAAAATAGTTGACGAGGTGGAGGTAAATCGATTTATCGGCGGGTACCTTCCGGTTGTGCATCTCAATCGATAGCTTTTTTCAAAAACAATGAGGCGACTTGTTGGACAAAGGGAAAAAGCAAGATGTATATAACCAATCACGGGAAAGGGGCAGCAAAACGCCCCGAACAATAAAATGAAGGTCGTTTGTTGCCCCTTTTATACGAGGAGGAAACAACGATATGTGTGGAATAGTAGGATATATTGGACTTAACGATACAAAAGAAGTATTACTAAATGGACTAGAAAAATTAGAATATCGTGGCTATGATTCAGCTGGAATCGCGATGTTAAATAATAATGGGAAAAATCTTTTTAAAGTAAAGGGGCGCATCGCAGCGCTTCGAAACAAGGTAGATAACACGATCCAATCTACAATGGGAATCGGCCATACCCGCTGGGCAACACATGGGGTGCCAAGTGAAGAGAACGCACACCCGCACCAAAGCGCGTCAGCCAGATTTACATTAGTTCATAATGGTGTTATAGAGAACTACCAGGATTTAAAAAAAGAGTATCTAAGTGATGTAAGCTTCGTTAGTGAAACAGATACAGAGGTAATTGTTCATCTAATCGAAAGATTCTTCAACAAACATCAAGATACTGCTGAGGCATTTCGCCAAGTGATGAGCCTCTTGAAGGGTTCCTATGCTATCGCGATGATTGATTCAGAAGATGAAGATACACTTTATATTGCCAAAAACAAAAGCCCGCTTTTAGTAGGCTTAGGCGATGGCTTCAATGTTGTTGCAAGTGATGCAATGGCAACATTAAAAGTAACGGATCAATATCTTGAGATTTTTGACCAAGAGATCGTGCTTGTGAACCGTAGTTTCGTTGAGGTACAAAAGTTAAATGGAACAGTCGTTGACCGCAAGCCTTATACAGCGGAAATTGATGCAAGTGATATTGAAAAAGGTACGTATCCGCACTTTATGCTGAAAGAAATTGATGAACAACCATTTGTTATGCGCAAAATCATTAACGAATATCAGGATGATAACAATGCATTGAAACTTGATGCTGATGTTCGCCAAGCAATGAGTGCATGTGATCGTGTCTATATTATTGCAGCAGGCACAAGTTATCATGCTGGTTTGGTAGGTAAAGAGTTCATTGAAAAAATAGCTAATATTCCAGTTGAAGTCCATGTAGCAAGTGAATTTTCATACAACATGCCACTTTTATCAGAAAAACCATTGTTTGTGTTCATTTCACAAAGTGGAGAAACAGCTGATAGTCGTGCAGTATTGGTTAAAATAAAAGAAATGGGATTTCCGGCACTAACCGTTACCAATGTGCCAGGATCCACCCTTTCTCGTGAAGCAGATTATACTTTAAATCTCTATGCAGGACCAGAAATAGCGGTAGCATCAACAAAAGCATACACTGCTCAAATTGCTGTATTGGCAATTCTTGCAGTGGACACTGCACAAGCAAAAGGTCTTGAATTGGACTTTGATCCAATGCAGGAGCTTGCAATTGTTGCAAATGCTATGGAAATTTTAACAGACCAAAAAGAAGTAATTGAAGAGTTAGCAAGAAATCACCTGGCAACAACACGAAATGCGTTCTTTATCGGTCGTAGTGCTGATTACAATGTTTCGTTGGAAGGCGCATTAAAATTAAAGGAAATTTCCTATATCCAGGCAGAAGGTTTTGCTGGAGGAGAATTAAAGCATGGCACAATCGCGTTAATTGAAGAGGGAACACCTGTAATTGCTCTAGCTACACAGGCTAATGTTAACTATTCCATCCGCAGCAACGTCCAGGAAGTAGTCGCACGTGGAGCAAATGCAATGGTGATTAGCTTGAAAGGTCTTGAACAGGATGATGATGCATTTGTATTACCACATGTGCATGAATTATTGACACCACTTGTTAGCGTCGTACCACTGCAATTGTTAGCATATTATGCAGCATTGCATCGTGACTGTGATGTTGATAAACCAAGAAATTTAGCGAAGAGTGTTACTGTAGAATAATTAAAAAATCATCTAATACATAGTTGTATTAGATGATTTTTTGTCTAAGGGGAAAAACTGGTTTATTTAGGAATTATTAAAGGTCTGTGAGATCTCTTTTTCAGCAAATATTTCATTAGCTGCTTCCAACTTCTTATGTCCATCAACGGAATCTCCAGCATAATTATTTTCCTTTTTAAGAGGAGGATTCGATCTTAATCCGTTGTGAACGCTGATTTCTTCATCGGTATCAGCACCAGTTGAAACTTCCTTCTTTTTTTCATCTTTCATAACCTTCACCTCGTTATAGGTTGTGTGCAATAAATTTTTTTATGCTGGTTAATATAAAACCTATTTCAGAGAATAGTAATAGGTGAGGAGGTAGGAAATATGGTTTATAAGGGTAAGGAACAATATAAAGTTACAACAGGTGACTATAAAAATAAGACACGAGGTCTAGATTTTGGTTATGAGTATTCAAGTGGTAACAAAACGGTTGGAAACCAGTCTCCACAGAGGAAGAAACGACAAGAGAGCTTGGATAAATAAATATTTTAGCTAAAATACAATTATTACCTTCATTAATCTTAGCCTTATCAAGAAAAACTAATCATAAGGAAGGATACTTCCTGCGTTTTATAATATGAAAGGGGATAGATGTAATGGAGGAGAAGAGAAGAGCTCCAAGTATTAAGAAGACTGAAATAGGTGGAAAAGAAGATATACGAGAAATTGACCATGAAACAGTCCACCCTGGTGAAGCTGAGATGAGCCTTCAGAATGCTGATTTTGCTCCCGGAGAAAACACCTATTTGAATGACGCTAGACAGGAAAATGTTAATGAGTAGAAAGAAAAGGCAAGATAACAAACAGCCATTAACTAAAAGGGAACATGAATTTTCAGAAGAATTATCTGATAGTGGGGAAAGAGATCAAATTATAAAAAAACAATCCCCAAAAAGCTGCGGCGGATTATAACAGAAAAAACTCTACTTTCGTAAACAATCCGGAAGTAGAGTTTTTTCACCTATAGACGTTATACTATCATTAGTTGATACAATACTAGGGAGATATTTCAATGAGTAATGTATTAGGAATGGAAGGGAACAATGAAGCATAGTTACCAACTAATTTATGATAAATTATTCGATTATTATGGTCCTCAAAACTGGTGGCCGGCTGACACGCCGTTTGAAATGATGGTTGGTTCGATACTTGTACAACATACGAACTGGCGGAATGTTGATAAAGCATTAACAAAAGTCAAAGCCTATCTTGATCCTGAACGAATAGAAACGTTAAAGACAGATGAATTAGCACAGCTTATACGTTCTAGTGGGTTTTTTAATATAAAAGCTAAACGGATAAAGACATACTTAGAGTGGTTTAAGACGTATAATTATGATATTGAACGTGTAAAAATGAAAAATAAGCAGGAATTGCGGAAAGAGCTATTGAATATCAAAGGTATTGGAAGGGAAACGGCAGATGTAATGCTTCTTTATGCATTTGAGCAACCAATTTTTGTAGTTGATGCGTATGCAAGACGAATGTTTTACCGACTTGGGCATGATATGCCAAAGTCGTATGATGTGTTTAGAAAACAAGTCGAAAAAGAATTACCAAATAAATGGACATTATATAATGAGTATCATGCTCTTTTGGTTGAGCATGCGAAGAGACATTGTAAAGCAACGCCTATATGTGAGGGTTGTCCATTATATGACATATGTGAGCAGAGACTTGATTAACTATTGTTAATTGTAATTCAATACGAGTGAGTGGGGTTTGTTTAATGAGTAATGAAGCGGATAACCTTTCTGTTGAACAACAACGAGTGGACCATGTAATAAAGGAAATCAGTAAAAAGGAAGAAAAACTTTATTCTAGAGCTACTGGACTAAAAGAGAATGTAATTGAACTTAGAAAGAAATTTTGGGAAGATGTTACGATTAATTTGGATGAGCCTGATGATGTTATTGAAACCGAAGCGAGCATTAAACAACAGGCAGAGTTATTGTCCGAAAGAGAAAGTGTCCACGGGAAAGTCGGCGAGGAACTTAAAACGTTTGAAAAACTTAAAAACTCCCCGTATTTTGGAAGAATTGATTTTGTAGAGGATACCGCAAAAGAAAACGACCAACTATATATTGGTATTAAATCATTGATGGATTATGAAGAGGAAAATTTCTTAATATATGATTGGCGTGCTCCAATTTCCAGTCTTTACTATGATTATTCTCCTGGTAAGGCTATTTATGAAACGATTGAAGGAAAGATAACTGGGGAAATCACTCTAAAGCGGCAATTTATTATAAGAGAAGGACTCATTAAGGGGATGTTTGATACAGGGGTTACGATAGGTGACCATCTTCTGCAGCAAGCACTTGGTCATAATGCGAGTACTACGATGAAAAGTATTGTAGCGACGATTCAAAAGGAACAAAACAAAATTATTCGTAATGAACGTAGTGATTTACTAGTCGTACAAGGAGTGGCAGGTAGTGGAAAAACGTCTGCCGCATTACAACGTATTGCCTATTTAATGTATCGTTATCGGGAAGAACTTCATGCCGATAACGTTGTTCTATTTTCGCCAAACCCTTTGTTTACAAGTTATATTTCTAATGTACTCCCAGAACTTGGGGAGACAAATATTAGACAGGAAACGTTTCTGGATTATTTGGAAAAAAGCGTAGGAGATAACCTTTCTGTTGAGTCTCCATTTAAACAGATGGAATATGTGCTAACTGAAAATGGAAGTGATACGTATGCCATAAGAATGAAAGGTATGCATTATAAATCAAGCTTGGATTTCAAAGATATGATAGACGAGTTCAGTACACAATTAATAAATGATGGAATTCAATTCAGAAATATCACTTTCCGCAAAAACATACTTATATCCAAAGAACAAATAAGTGACTATTTTTATTCCTTGGAAAAAGAAATAGCTACACCTAATAAAATGGAGCTTGTATTAAAATGGATTCTTAAAGAAATACGAACCATTCAGAAGGAAGAGAAGAATAAGGATTGGGTAATGGACCAAGTCGAGTTGTTAGATAAAGAGGCATATTTAAAAGCACAATATGAATTACAAAGACAAGATGAAAAAACTGGATTTGACGACGCTAGTGTGGAAGAAGAGTATCTACGAAGTCAGGTTGTAAAAAAGTATTTTTCATCCATTAAAAAACGGGTGAAGCGGTTTGAGTTTGTTCATGTATTAGCTACGTATCGCAGGTTTTTTACAGACTGGAATCCACAAACTACACCTGAATATTGGAAAGAAATATGTGATCAAACAGCATCCGATTTATCACGTAAGTATTTAACGTGGGAAGATGCCACACCTTATTTATATTTTAAAGGCACGTTATTAGGAGATGATCGTGCTGATCGATCTGTACGTCATTTGATAATTGACGAAGCACAAGATTATTCAGCATTTCAATTTGCTTATATACAACATTTATTCCCGTATACCCGGATGACGTTGTTAGGGGATGTGAACCAGGCAATATACACATATGCGACTGAAGAAAACCCACTAATTCCAGAAACGTTTCTAGGAAATCATGAAAGAATTACGTTATCAAAAAGCTACCGTTCCACGAAGCAAATTGTTGAGTTCACCAAATACTTCGCTCCGGGTGAAGAGGTAATTGAACCCTTTAACCGGGAAGGAAGCAAACCACGAATAAGACGGAACAATAAAGAAGATCTAGCTGCAGAATTGATTGACAGTATTCAATCAATAAGGGAAAAAGGACTTCAAACCATTGCCATCATTTGTAAGACATTACAAGAAAGTGAAACGATTTATAATCTCTTGCAGGATGAGGTAACTATAGATCTTATAAATGAGGAGACCTATTCCTATCAACAAGGGTTGTTAGTACTTCCAATATATCTGGCTAAAGGTATTGAGTTTGATGCTGTAATTATTCCAGATGCATCTAAACAAGCATACTTTATGGAATCAGACAGAACACTTTTCTATACAGCCTGTACAAGAGCTATGCATGAGTTGGTAATGGTAAGTGGAAAAGAGCCATGTACCTTTATAGAAGAGGCACCAAAGGACACATACGAAATGAACTAAGCTTGAGGGTTCAGACATATAGGAAGGCGTGGATGCTAAAGCTGTTTTACCATAAAAGGTCAAAACTAATCAAGAGAGAAACATTTATAGCCACTGGATGCTTATCTCTTTAGTGAAAAATTGGATGGGTTGGAGATAAATTCGGTGTTACATGGTAGTTAATCTGGAAAAAAATGAATAAGGATCTACACCTGAATCTTTTGCACCTAAAAAACGTAAACTTTAGTGATAGATATAAAGAGGATGTTTAAAATGACAGATTATGAACTAAAGGTATATGAAGAACTGCAAGCTTGGCGGAGAAAAGTTCTGAAACGATCAGGTTTCATAAATCAACTATCAAAGAAAGCACAAACGAAAGTTAATAGCTTTATCCCGGAGAAAGCCCACAACATTATTACAGAGAGTATTAAGAATATGGTGAAAGCAACCTTAGTTGGTTCGAATATTACTACTAAAAAACAGCAACCAGTCGGAGTAAGTCTTTACGAAAGGGATGAGACCCTGAAGGAAAAGCTTACCACTTACCGTAAAACGGCCGTCATTGAAGGAGCAGGAACAGGGGCTGGAGGTATTTTCCTGGGGCTTGCGGATTTTCCGTTACTATTATCGATCAAAATGAAGTTTTTATTTGAAGCTGCAGCGATTTATGGCTATGATACAAATGAATACGCGGAACGTCTATTCATTCTCCATGTGTTCCAGCTTGCTTTTTCAAGTGACGAAAGACGTAAAGAAACGTTTCATACATTAGAGAATTGGGAAGAAAAAAAGAATACACTCCTAGATATGGATTGGCGTGTCTTCCAACAGGAATATCGTGACTACATTGATTTAGTTAAAATGCTTCAATTAGTACCAGGATTTGGAGCGATTGTTGGAGCATATGCAAATCATAATCTTCTAGATACGTTAGGGGAAACGGCGATGAATGCCTATCGATTGAGGTATTTAACAGCGCAACCGAAGGATTATTAAAATCAAATAGAATATATTTATAAAGGGGGGAGATAGTATTGAAATTCACTATCTCAACAAATGAAAAACAATCATTTACGAACTTGGATCAATACCTGGACAAAGCTCTTATTGATAGTGGTGTCAGGGAAGGGATTATGGTTGTCTACTGCCCGCATACTACTGCAGCCATAACCATCAATGAAAACGCTGATCCAGATGTGAAAACGGATTTAAAGCGTGGTCTTGATGAAACATTTCCGAATAAGGCGGATTATGTCCATATGGAGGGCAATTCGGATGGTCACATGAAGTCAACGGTCGTTGGAGCCAGTGAAACATTGATCATTTCAGATGGGCAGTTGATTATGGGTACATGGCAAAGTGTGTATTTTTGTGAATTTGATGGCCCAAGAACAAGAACAGTACACGTGAAAATTAAGGAAGGTTAGGAACCTTATAAAATGGAGGGATATTGTAATGAGCGAGTTAAGAGAACTGCAATCAAATGAAGAACTGGAAAATGTATGGGATAGTACCACAGAAAAACCGACATTATTGTTTAAACATAGCACGACATGTCCGATAAGTGCGGCCGCATTTAAGAGATATCAATCTTTCATAGAATCAGCGGATGATCGTGTGGCTAGTTACATGGTGAAAGTGATTGAGAGTAGAGATGTTTCAAACCAGATAGCGGCGAAAACGAATATAAAGCATGAATCACCCCAGATTTTCTTACTACGAAATAAAGAAGTTCTTTGGCATAGCTCTCATTCAAAAATAACAGTTGACGCTATTAATAATGCACTTCAGCGTTCTGAATAAATAACCATATAAAAGTGCTGCAGTATTTACACCTAAATACTGCAGTACTTTTATGTTCTATTAATTTCACACTAGTACAATCAGAAATATGGAAATAGTAATAATCGATACTAAGGTTGAAATAAGTACATATAAAGGAACTTGTTTAACCAATGAATTATACTTATCTGCAAAGACGTATACAAGTGCTCCTGTAGGTAGTGCAGATAAGATTATAATCGATGTTGCCCATAATTCGTCGTCGAGCGGAAATGCGAAATACACGAGACAAATCGCTAGTATAGGCAGGAATATAAGTTTTAAGAATAATAGAGTGATAAGTTCTGATACGTGATACTCTTTGTTTTTAAAGACACTTCGTTCACTTGCTAAACCTAATCCTAGTGCAAACAAGGCTGTAGGACCTGCTGCTGGACCAAGAACTTCTGTAAATACATATACAGATTCAGGGATTGGGATCTGTAATACAGCAACCATTATTCCTAATAGTAAGGAAGCGTTAATTGGATTAAGTAGAACAGATTTTGCAATCGAAGCAAACATGGGTACAACGTTTACTTTTTCACCTTGTTTATTCATCAAGCTTTTCGCAACTTCAAAAGAAGCAATTACAATAGTAATGATCACGATATCATATATAAAAGTTGCTAATGCAGCAGGTATCGCAGCTTCCTGCCCAAATGCTGCTATTAATAATGGAATACCAAGAAAACCAGTATTTCCATATGAAGTAATCATGCCATACATGGACAAGTCCGGAAACTTCTTTTTAAATACCAGTAAGAAGATTAGTACTGTTAGAATAAACCCACTTAAGGCAATTATGAGGTTTATCATAATAAAATTGAAGTTGGCAATTTGACTGACAGGTGCTGTCGATAATGAAAAAAACAATAATGCCGGAAGTGCAAAGTAATATACAAAGTAGTTTAAGGATGAGGTACCTCCAGCAGGTAATAATGAAAGTCTTTCAGCTAAAAAACCACATAAAATAATTGCAAAAATTGGTATAACTACTTCAAACATAACCCCCATTTGTTCTTCCTCCTAAAAGTAAAAACTATTTCTTCATCGTAACATAAATAAGTCGACTCATTCCAAAGTCTTAGATTACTCTACAGTAAAAGTAGGGTTTTTTGTGCTTATATTTCATTCAGGAAGCCGACGACTAAACTTACATCCCGCAGTATGATTAGTATGTAAGTTAAGTGAGGAGGAGTTAGACGATGGAATTTAATGAATATGTTTATAGAAGTGAAGCAAAGGCACGGATAGATAAATTGCAAAAAGAAACTTTTTTAAATGCACAAATTCGTAATAAAGAAAACTTCTATTCTATAAAAAATAAAAGCGTGTTAAAAACTATATTAATGAGTCTTTTGAAGTAATGTGATTATAGTAGTATTTACGGACCTCCATTTCTCGGGAAGTCCGTATTTTTGTATCTATAAATGTTAAATATAATACGACAAAATATTGTATTGACCAATTTGGTCTATTGGTGTTATGCTCTGATCGACCATATTGGTCCATTTAGTTAATGTACAAGGACGAATACTAAAGGAGGGGTTGGACATTACGAATAAGTTTGAAAACCTCGGTTTCGATAAACAACAGCGGATTTTAAATGCTGCACTAAAAGAATTTGCAGGTAACGACTATGACCAAGCCTCAACAAATCAAATTGTAAAGGAAGCTGAAATAGGAAAGGGAATGCTTTTTTACTATTTTAAGAATAAAAAAGAGCTTTATCATTATCTCATCACCTATAGTTTAGACATTATTATAGAAAAGTATTTGAACCTTATTGATACAAATGAAACTGATTTTATAGAACGGTATAAACTCGCTACCAAAGTTAAAATGAAAGCTTTTGCTGAAAATCCAAATGTGTTCAACTTTATAGGAACATTTTTCCTAGCAGAGACTGTACAATTACCCGATAAAATAATGGAGGAATATAACAGACTTAATGAGCTGGGATATACCATCATTTATGACAATATAGACTATTCTCTGTTCAGAGATGACATCGATGTGTCTAAAGCGTTTCAGCTTATTCGTTGGTCTATAGAGGGGTACCAGGAGGAACTGAAAAAGCGACTTCATGGTAAGAAACTTTCATTTATTGACATGAATCCTTACTGGGATGAATTTTATGAATATCTGGATGTTTTAAAAACGAGTTTTTATAAAAAAGAGGGGGAAGTGTAATGACAGTACTAAGTACAACCAACTTAACGAAACGGTTTGGTAAATTCACTGCTTTAGACGGGGTAAATCTAGAAGTAAACGAAGGAGAAATTTTTGGATTTATTGGACCTAATGGTGCTGGAAAGTCAACAACAATTCGTGTATTACTTGGAATTTTAAAAGCCACTGAGGGAGAGACGAAGATTTTCGGAAAAGATCCATGGAGAGATGCAGTTGAGATTCATAAGAACATTGCTTATGTGCCTGGAGATGTAAACTTATGGCCAAATTTAACAGGCGGAGAAGTTATTGATCTTTTTGTGAAACTTCGTGGAGGTAACAATAAAAGTAAACGCGAAGAACTGATCAAAAAATTTGATTTAGATCCATCAAAGAAATGTAGAACATACTCAAAAGGGAACAGGCAAAAGGTTGCGTTGGTAGCGGCTTTTGCATCGGATGCAGAACTTTATATTCTGGATGAACCTACATCTGGGCTTGATCCTTTGATGGAGCAAGTGTTCCAGAAATGTGTAATGAATATTAAAAAGGAAGGGAAAAGTGTCCTGCTTTCCAGTCACATTTTATCGGAGGTGGAAAAATTATGTGATCGTGTGGGCATTATTCGCCAGGGCAAATTAATTGAAACAGGCACTTTGAGTGAGTTGCGTCATCTAACACGTACGAATTTGTTTGTAGAGACAAAAGAACAGATTAGTTCCTTGACTGAATGGAAGGGTGTTCATCATATAGAAGAAAAAGATAAAGGCATGTCATTCCAAGTAGATTCAGAAGAAATGGACAATGTAATGAAATACATTACTCAATATGGAATTGTTAAACTTGAAAGCGCACCTCCAAAATTAGAAGACTTATTTATGCGCCATTATGAGGATGAAGATAAAACTGTAGAGACAGGAGCAGGGGGTGTGTCCTAATGGCTGATAACCAATTTAAAAAAACGGGAAGACTTTCTCGGTTAATTGTCAGACGAGATCGTATTCGAATTCCGTTATGGTTGATTGGAATCTCTTTCTTTACACTAATGGTACCGATTGCCTTTACTGATTTATATGGTTCCCAACAGGATAGGGATGTAATGGCTGTAACAATGGAGAATCCTGCTATGACAGCTATGGTAGGGCCAGGAGACTTAGAAAATTATACAATAGGTGCTATGACTACACACCAGATGCTGCTAATGACAGCCTTAGTGGTTGGACTTATGAGTATCTTGTTCGTTACCCGCCACACACGAGAAGATGAAGAAGATGGACGTATCGAAATGATTCGCTCCTTACCAGTAGGGCGTCTATCTAACCTAAATGCAACTTTATTCGTTTTAGGTGTAACGAATATAATAGTAGCACTAATAACCGGTTTTGGGCTATATGGATTAGGAATAGAAAGTATGGATCTAGAGGGGTCATTACTATATGGTGCTGCATTAGGTGTAACGGGTATTTTCTTTGCAGGTGTGACAGCCTTGTTCGCACAGCTCTCAGAGAGCTCTCGAGGTACAATTGGTTACTCTATAGCAGTACTAATCGTTGCTTATCTTGTTCGCGCTATTGGCGATGTGAGTAATGAAGCATTATCATGGATCTCGCCTTTAGGGTGGGTGACTAAAGCAGAGGCTTATTCAACTAATAATTGGTGGCCAATTCTACTAATGATAGGTGTATCTATTATTCTATTTATTCTTGCTAATTATTTGAATGTTATTCGAGATTTGGAAGCTGGGTTTTTACCTTCCAAACCTGGAAGAAAGTATGCACATGTCTTTTTACAAAACCCTATAGGTCTTGCTTTAAAACTTCAGCGTACTGGAATAATTGCTTGGGCTATTGGGATTTTTGTGATGGGTGCATCTTATGGATCTATTTTAGGCGATTTGGAATCCTTTTTTGAAGGAAATGAAATAATGGAGCAGATGCTAGGATCATCTGAGGATTACACATTAACGGAACAGTTTATCCCTATGTTAATGATTGTGATGTCATTACTCTCAACAATCCCTCCTTTGATGGCTATGAATAAACTTTATGGGGAAGAGAAAAAAGGTCGTATTGAACATATACTAGGTAGATCTGTATCACGGACACGACTTATGGCCAGTTACCTGACTATATCATTGGTTAATGGATTTGTTATGCTGTCTCTTGCTGCGATTGGCCTATGGTCTGCAGGTAATATTGTTATGGAAGAAGGATTTGAGTTTGGAATGATCTATGGTGCCGCTTTAGTCTATTACCCTGCAATGCTCGTTATGATCAGTATTACTGTTTTTCTTATTGGCTTTATCCCTAAGTTAACTAGCTTTATTTGGTTATACGTATTTTATTCCTTCATTGTTCTTTATATGGGAAGTTTATTCCAATTCCCAGAATGGGTTGGAAAGCTGTCGCCATTCGGTTATATTCCGCAACTCCCCATTGCAGACATGGACTTTATGCAACTATCTATAATGGTAATTATCACGGCTTTAATCATGATATTCGGTTTCATCGCATATAATAAGCGGGATATTCATGGATAAATAAGTATGTAAAAAGAAAATGTTAAAAGCGAGATACGTACATAATGTGCGCTATCTCGCTTTTTTTCTTAGCAGATAGGAAAGTATAAAAACTTTCTTATCTGCATAAGTGCAACTAGGTCATTCGCCATAAAGGCTTGCACTCCAAAGCATAAGGGCTTCTAAGAAAGCAAAGTACGCTTACCAAGAACCCCTTTAACGAATGCCAAGTTTTCTAATAAAAAATACAAATATAGGGGAATTCACCGTGAAAGATTAGGAAGTTCCCCAATTACGGAATTGCTTTGTGTTGCCTATAATTAGATAGAAGATAAAAGAGGCACAAAGCCTTGTTAAGGAGAGTTCAGATGGAAGCTACTAGATTAAATGAATCGGTAAATAAACCTGGAAATAAATCAGAGGAAAAAACAAATTCAGTAAATAACGCTTTTGCTTCACATTATGCTAAATCTTTGTTTCTTGCTGTATTAGGTCTAATCGTACTTACCTTTATAGGTACAAGAATGTTTACACACGTTGACTGGAATCTATACGGATATATGGTTGGAACCCTCGTATTCTTGGGCGGATTCTTTTACCGTTTCATAGCTTGGGGAGAACGACCACCGACGAAAATTATTATAAAAAAAGGAATAAAGCTCTTATTTCGCAAGTCCACTCCAAAAACATCAGTAGAGCATTTGGCTACATATAGGTTTATCTGGAATAGGGGTATTTACCGATGGACTCAGCACTTGTTTATCGGATGGGGAGTTATTGTTTCATGTATGGTTACCTTTCCACTTGTGTTTGGTTGGATGTATTTCACGATGGAAGAGGGCGGGTACTATACGATCGTCGCAATGGGCATGAATCTTATGACTGTCCCAGCGGATGGAATAATTGCTTTTTTCTCATATAACGCATTAAATTTTAGTGCCATAGCAGTAATTATTGGTGTTTGTATGGCTTTGTATCGTCGCTTGAAGAATATGCAAGCAAGAGCTGATCAGAATTTCTTATATGACTTTATGCCACTTTATCTCTTGCTATTTATAAGTATTACTGGTCTTATTTTAACGTTCATGAATGTGTTTTTACATGGAGCAGGACATTACGTTATGTCATTAATCCATCAATATTCGGTTATTATTACGTTAATATATCTACCTTTTGGAAAGCTTGCTCATATTCCGTTCCGTCCACTTAGTGTTTTTGCTAGAAATTACCGTGAACATTATGGCGAGAAGTCGATGAAAGAATGTAAAGTATGTGGTTCGGAATTTGTTTCAACAGAGCAATCAAGTGATGTCATAGATGTACTTGGCCAAAATGATTTGGAATTTAATATGAAAGACGGTTTTAATCTGGCTGAATTGTGTCTTCCTTGTAGGAGAAAATATCGTATCGCTAGATTTTCAGGATTCGCAACACATGAAGTACCAATCAAGGAGGCAAATCAGAATGCAAAAGGATAAATTTTATCGTGATATAGAAAATGTTAGACACCCTAACGAAACATTAGTAAAGACACATTGCAGCTATTGTGGGATGCAATGTGGAATGAATTTACGTGTAGATAAATCTACAAACAAGATTATTGGCGTTGAACCTAGATATGATTGGCCAGTAACGCTTGGAAAAATGTGTCCAAAAGGCGTTACTGCTTATCAGCAGACTAATCATGATGACCGTATTCTTAAACCGCTTATTCGAGATGATGCTTCGTTAAAAGGTACACAAGAAGGATTCAGAGAAGCTAGCTGGGATGAAGCATATGACCTAATCGCCAAGAAGTTTGGTGAATTACAAGCGGATTATGGAAAAGACAGCCTTTCTGTGTTTAGTGGCGTATCTATGACTAATGAAAAATGTTATCTAACTGGTAAGTTTGCCAGAGTTGCAATGGGAACTAGATATATAGACTATAATGGTCGTTTCTGTATGTCCAGTGCCGCTGGTGGTTTTTTGCGGACATTTGGTGTTGACCGTGGTTCAACCCTGCCTTGGACGGATGTTCATGAAACGGATTGCCTGTTTATAGCTGGAAGTAACACAGCTGAATGTCATCCTACATCAATGTTCCGTGTATGGGCTGTACAAGAGCGAGGAGGGTATCTTATTGTTGCAGATCCTCGTGAAACACCAGTAGCAAGAAGAGCGGATGTTCACCTGGATTTACGTCCTGGGACTGATTTGGCATTGGCTAATGGTATTTTACATTTATTAATTAAAAACGGTTATACCGACGAAGAATTCATTGAAAAACATACAAATGGAATAGAAGAAACAAAGGAATTAGTGAAAGATTTCACTCCTGAGAATACGAGCGCTATAACAGGTGTTGCAGTTGAAAAGATTGAGAGAGCCGCTGAAATTTACGGAAAAGCTCCAAATGCTATTGTGATGTTTGCTAGAGGAATTGAACAACAGCACAAAGGTGTGGATAATGTTTCTGCATATACAAATATGGCGCTTGTAACTGGAAAAATTGGTAGACCAAAAGCAGGAGTAGCTACTTTTACCGGTCAAGGAAATGGCCAAGGAGGCCGAGAGCACGGACAAAAATCTGATTTATTACCTGGTTACAGAAAAATAACTGATCCTGAAGCGGTTAAGTACGTTAGTAAGGTATGGGGAATCGAACCTGAAGAAATGCCGAAACCTGGTATTTCAGCTTATGAAATGTTTGAACAAATGAATGAAAAAACTATTCGTGGTTTATACCTACTTTGTTCCAATCCAGCGGTCTCTGCTCCAAACTTAAATGTTGTAAGGAAAGCACTAAAGAACCTTGATTTCATGGTTTGTTCTGACTTTTTCCTTTCAGAATCTGCTGAATATGCCGATGTTATTCTCCCGTCTGTTACATGGTCAGAGGATGAGGGGACAACAACGAACTTGGAAGGACGAATTATTAAAATAAATAAAGCTCAGGAACCAATTGGAGAATCTAAACCAGACTGGCAAATTCAAGTGGAGCTAGCAGAGCGTCTTGGAAAAGGAAAACATTTCTCTCATTTAAAAACGGCAAAAGACGTAGCAGAAGAATTTCGATTAGCATCTAAAGGTGGAAATGCAGACTACTATGGAGCAACGTGGGACAAAATTGACGAACAAGATGGTGTGTTTTGGCCATGTAAGGATAAAGAGGATAAAGGAACACCTCATATGTTTCTAGATAAAAAATTCTATCATCCAGATGGAAAAGCGAAAATTTGCGCACTTCCATATCGGGCGCCAGCTGAGGAACCAAACGTGAAGTATCCACTTCGTTTAACAACTGGCCGCGTGGTCTATCATTACTTGTCTGGTAATCAAACGAGAAGAATTAAATTTTTGAAAGATATGTGTCCAGACCCATATGTGGAGGTCCATCCTACTACGGCGGGAACATATAACATTGAGCATGATGAGATCGTGCAGCTATTTACACGAAGAGGAAAAGCGAGTTATAAAGTGAAGATCACAGAAGCCATTCGCGAGGATACTGTATTCGTTCCTTATCATTTTGGTCACGACGAATCAATTAACCTACTAACCATCGCAGCATTAGATCCTATATCAAAAATGCCTGAATACAAAGCTTGTGCTGCTCAAATAGAGAAACTCGAGTCTGGGAAGGTGCTTTAAATGTCAAAAAAGAGATTATATATTGAGTTAGAAAATTGTATCGGTTGTCGTTCATGTCTAGCGGCTTGTACGCAGTGCGGTGGACATGAGGAAAAAAATAGAAACTATGTATATGATGTAAACCCATTAGTGAACCGTCAAACGATGCCGCTAATGTGTTTACACTGTGTAGACCCAGCATGTGCAAGAAGCTGTCCGGCACAAGCAATTCAAATTCATGAATCTGGAGCGGTACTATCCGCGCTAACAGAAAAGTGTATTGGATGTCAAAACTGTACGATTGCTTGCCCATATGGAATTCCAAAATTTGATGAAGAAGAGAATCTGATGTACAAATGTGATCTTTGTATTGACCGTACTAAAGACGATATTCCACCTATGTGTGCAAGTGTTTGTCCTTCTAATACATTACAATGGCTTTCGGAGGAAGAGATTGAACAAAAACAAAAACAACATGATCTCGGTAATGATAAATGGGTTACAAGCATGCCATTTCTTGAAGGGGAAACGAACGTTAAAGTCAATCTTCCCGGTATATTACAAGGGACAACGAAACTGTTTTAGGAGGACATAAAATGACAGGCCGAAACAATGATGTATCTAAAAAAGACGATAACTATACACATAATATAAATAAAAATAACGAAAGAACATTGGACAGAAGAGGATTCATGAAAACTTTAGCTGGTTCTGCGGGTGTTTTCGCAGTTGCTTCTCTGCCATGGGGAGCAATAGCTGCTAAAGAATTAATGGGACTTTCGGATAAAGAGTATCCACATCACAAGATTGCTGATGTTGGGAATGTTGCTGTTGGTGATTCAGTTGAATTTCACTTTCCAAGTGAACATGACAGTGCAGTACTAATTCGTCTAGAGAAAGACAAATATGTAGCATATCAAAATGCGTGTACTCATTTGAGATGTCCTGTTTATTGGGTTAAGGAAGAACAAGAAATGGTTTGTCCATGTCACCACGGGGTGTTTGATGTGAATAATGGAGCACCAACCGCAGGTCCACCAAGGCGTCCACTTCCTGAGATTGTGGTTGAAGTGAATGACGGCGCAATCTATGCAGTAAGGGTGAAACGTTATGAAGCGTAGTTATGTTGGTGTTATAAGTCTTTGTGTCATTTTAGCATTAAATATTATATTCATGCAGTTGCTGGTGCATCAGTTTTTTTATGAAAATTATGATGGTGTTCTTATATACATGGGGATAAACATTTTACTTTTCCCTATCGCAATTTTCATTTATAAGAAAGAGAAACATAGAGGGGGTCAGACCAATGGCAAGTGAAACATACTTGGATTTTTGCTTTGTTCAGAAAAAAGCAGGCACTTTAGGTGCAAAAGTTTACTCCAGCTTTGAAAAGATTTTTAAACGTGAACGTCGCCTCCATTGGTATCTTGACGAAAAGGAGGAAAACGGAGCTGAGATTGTTGTTGCAGAAGTGAAAGGTATAAGCAGGTGGGGATCAGAAGAAGAGGTAATCGAATACCTGGAAGAAACTGCTGAGGAAGACTTTTGGAATGCATTACAGGGCTATCAATTTCAAGTTCTGCCTGTTAAGAAAGGGTGTTGTAAAAGTGGAGACAGTTAAAGCGGAAGATCTAAACGGGTTAATTTCTTCTTCTGTTGAAGTTTGTATCCATGGAAGAGAAGACGAGGATAAGGCTCCTTGGATAAAAAGAAAACTTAATAAGGTAGAACTTTGTCCGGATCAAACACATCTACGCATCTATTTCGACAAGCATTTCTTTATTGCAGTTCCTCTAACTAGCTCAGTTGAAAAGAAAGAGAATGAATGGACAGCATATGACGAGAAAGCAAAACTTTATTATGTCATTAGAAGCGAGGTAAAAGTAAATGTTTAAAAAAGCGCAATTACCAATACAAACCATGAATCTCGTAGTTGGTTTTATGGTTTGGGTAATTCTTTCTTCCTTATTATCATTTATTATAGAAGATATTCAAATCACAGCCCAGCAGGCAGCGTGGGTAACCGCTGTGCCGGTTATACTTGGCTCTTTATTACGAGTTCCGATGGGGTTTTTAACAAATCTTTTTGGAGCACGAAAGTTATTTATGATCAGCTTTTTGTTGTTATTATTTCCTGTTTATTATGTCAGTATCGCAAGCACTTTTATGGATCTAATAATTGGTGGATTATTTCTCGGGATAGGTGGAGCTATTTTCTCTGTTGGTGTTACATCCTTACCTAAATATTATGCAAGGGATCGTCACGGTTTTGTGAATGGTATTTATGGAGCGGGTAATATTGGTACGGCGATAACTGCATTTGCTGCACCAGTAATTGCTGGTGCAATTGGCTGGTCTCTCACCATTCAGCTCTACATGGTTTTACTAGGACTATTTGTAGTAGTTAACTTTTTTTTAGGCGACAAACATGAAACCAAAGTAACGACACCGTTAATGGAACAGATTAAGGGTGTATACCGGAATGAAAAACTATGGTTATTTTCCATGTTTTATTTTATAACGTTTGGCTCTTTCGTTGCTTTTACCGTGTATTTGCCAAACTTCCTTGTTAATAATTTTGAATTGAATCAAGTTGATGCAGGTTTAAGAACAGCGGGTTTTATTGCATTGACTACATTCATCCGCCCATTTGGTGGATGGCTTGCTGATCGTTTCCATTCTCTTATTATTCTGATGTACGTATTTGCAGGATTCACTGTGGCAGCAATGTTACTATCTTTTGCTCCGTCTATAGGTTTGTACACGATAGGTTGTTTAACAATTGCAGTAGCAGGCGGTATTGGAAACGGTGTTATCTTTAAACTTGTTCCGATGTATTTTCACAAACAAGCAGGTATCGCAAATGGTATTGTAGCAGCAATGGGGGGGCTTGGTGGATTCTTCCCGCCACTTATCCTAACATCGCTATATAATCTAACCGGTCATTATGCTATTGGATTTATGGCTCTTTCTCAGATTGCTCTTGCAAGCTTAGTAATCGTAATCTGGATGTACTACCACGATAAACTAGCATTATCGGATCAGGTATTAAAAAACACGCCACTCGGAATGATGGTAACGGATCAACAGGGCAAAATTATTACAGTGAACCCTGCTTTTTCAAAGCTAACAGGTTATGACAAAAAAGAATCTGTAGGAAATAATCCTAATATGTTAAGTTCGAATAAACATTCGGATGAATTTTATACACATATGTGGAAACGCTTAGCAACTGATGGTTTTTGGCAAGGCGAAATATGGAATAAGCGGAAAAATGGAGAGCATTATCTAGGATGGCTGACCATTAACGCTATTAAAGATGATGCAGGAGAAACGATACAATATGCTGGTGTTTTTAGTGATATAACACAAAATAATAAATCATCAAGTGTCTGACACTAAAGGGGGGATAGCGATGAACCGTATAGCTAATCAGGCAAGTGCTTATATTATTCATTCACAGGAAGAAGAAATAAAGCGTATAGCAGTTGAACTTCATGAGGGTGTCAGCCAGAACCTTTATAGCTTATATACTGGGTTGGAATTTTTACAATCTGGAATTAGTGATCCAACTATGAAAGACTATGCAAAGGATTTATCTGAATTAATGAATCGTACTATTCAAGAAGTTAGATTGTTATCAGTTGAACTTTATCCGAATACACTTGCAATGCTGGGTTTAAGTTCAGCGTTAAAAAGCTATATTAAATTGTTCACATCAACCTTTGGAATCGTAATCCAGGTAAAATCAACAGGTGAAGAAATAGAGTTATCGGAATCAACAAGCTTGGCTATATTTAGGTCCTGTCAGGAAGCATTAATTAATATTGCCAAGCATGCAGATGTTGCTGAAGCAACTTTTCAGTTTACATGGGAAAAGAAATCGTTGACAATAGAGATAATGGATAGTGGTAAAGGATTTAATATACATGAGGAAATGAAAAATAACCAATTTAAGGGAATTGCTGCGATTAAACAAAGAATGAATATTGCGGGTGGTAGATGTGTAATTTCCTCTGAAAAAAATAAAGGAACAAAGGTGTCGCTTATACTGCCAATTAAGGAATAGGGGGAAATCAACATGATAAAAATTTTGTTGGTTGATGATCATGCTGTGGTTAGAATGGGGTTAAAGGTGCTGTTAAATGATGTACCTGATATGGAAGTGGTTGGAGAAGCTTCCGAAGGGGATGAGGGAATTCAACTGGCATTGGAAAAAAAGCCTGATGTTGTCTTAATGGATTTAAGTATGCCCCATGGAAAAGATGGACTTTCTGCAACTTCTGAATTAAAAAAACAATCACCTGACACAACTATTCTAATATTAACGATGCATGACGATGAGGAATACTTGTTCCGTGCAATTCAAGCTGGTGCTTCAGGATGTGTGTTGAAAAGTGCACCCCACCAGGAATTAATAGAAGCCATTAAGTCAGTCTGCACTGGAAATGCTTATCTCCATCCTGCTGCAACCAAAAGATTAATGGATGAGTATCTAGGGAATCTTAAGCAAGGTGGTTCTGATATGTATCAACTTTTATCGGACCGTGAGAAGGAAGTATTAACCTTAATTGCAAAAGGTTACTCCAACAAAGAGATTGGAGAAAAATTAATTGTCAGTGTAAAGACTGTAGAAGCTCATAAAAGTAATCTAATGGGTAAACTTCAAATGAAAACTAGACCAGAGCTGGTTTCATATGCCTTGAAAAAGGGGCTGCTTGGTTATGGTATGTAGCCTTGAAAAGATAGAGCATGATATTCTTTTTGCTTGTAATAAATTAAGAGAAAATGTGGGTTGTGACTTTACAGGGCTGGCATTACAAAAACAATCTGGTCTTGATATAACATGGCCATTTGTGAGCGGCAATAGGAATGAAAAGTTTAAATATATTACGGTTCGTTATGGCAAAGGAATAGCCGGTAAAGTAATAGGAACTAACAGGAGCATGCAAATAGATGATTTTCCAAGTCATATTAACGGCAAATCTACCGATTATCCAATAATGTTAGCTGAAAAAATGGTAGCAGCATTTGCAGTGCCATTACAGTTGAAGGGGATACCAAAGGGTTCTCTGTTAATTGGATATCGAAAAGCAATTCAATTTAAAGAAGATGACTACAATAAGGTAAAACAAACAGCAAATGAAATAGAGGCTTTGTTACCTTTATATTTTCTTGAATAGAAGGAGGAAAGCCATAGATGATTAAAAACACAAATCGAAATCATAATCATTCTACTGATAAAGAAGATGCAGCTATTGTGGTGGATTCATCACAAGTTATACAATCTATAAGTAACAAGGCTCTCCAATTACTCCATCTAGAAAAAGATTACACTGGTGAAAATCTACAAACCTTAATACCTGATTTAAACATCACTTTAATGGAACAAGGAACCATTATCCAGCACTACGGTCATAATAATGAAGGAGAGCGTTTTCCTTTATTTCTACGTATAAACACATTCACCTTAAACGGATTAGAGTACTACCTTCTTATTCTCCATAACAGTAATAATCACTCCATGTCTGGAATGGAACCGCAAAAGGTATTAGATGAACTTTTAGATATAAAGTTTGCGCTGGATGAGTCTACAATTGTAGCAATTACAGACCAAACGGGAAAAATAAAATATGTTAATGAAAAATTTTGTGAGATCTCCAAGTACACAAGGGATGAATTGATTGGTCAAGACCACCGAATCATAAACTCAGGTTACCATACTAAGGATTTTATTCGTAATTTATGGAGAACAATAGCAAACGGAGAGGTTTGGCATGGGGAAATTAAAAACAGGGCAAAAGACGATACCTATTATTGGGTAGACACAACCATCGTTCCTTTTTTAAATAATAAAGGAAAACCTTATCAATATCTTGCTATACGAAATGAGATTACGGAACATAAGCGTGTTGTAAATGAACTAAAAAAATCCATGCAAGAACTTGTCGATTTGAAATTTGCTTTAGACGAATCTACTATCGTAGCTATTACCGATAAACAAGGGAAAATAACGTATGTAAACGACCAGTTCGTCCAAATCTCTAAATATTCACGTGGTGAACTATTAGGTAGAACTCATTCTATTATAAATTCAGGCTACCATCCAAGCACTTTTTTCAAGAATTTGTGGAAGACAATTGGTAACGGAAAGGTTTGGAAAGGTGAGATTAAGAATAAAGCAAAAGACGGCACATATTATTGGGTAGATACAACGATTGTACCTTTCATAGATGAAGCTGGTAAGCCTTATCAATATCTAGCCATTCGATCCGAAATAACCAAACGCAAGCGAGTCGAGGAAGAATTACAATATACACTAACACGGATTATTAATGTGCAAGAGGAAGAGAGAAGAAGGTTATCAAGAGAAATTCATGACGGTATCGGACAAAACTTATACAGTCATTTAATTACGATTAACCGGCTAAGTTCTCAGATGGAACACCCATTAGTTGATCAAATGCTTGAAGAAGCCGCCGAACTCATCCAAGAAGTGAGAGATTTCTCATGGGAATTAAGACCGTCAGTACTTGATGACCTGGGACTTATACCTGCCATCCGTTCGTTTCTTAATCGCTTTTCCGAAAGCTACCATATTGATGTCTATTTCGACTGCTCCCTTACAGCCAGACTTGATAATAATATTGAAATAACCATTTATCGCATTATTCAAGAAGCACTAACTAATGTCAGGAAGTATGCTAATATCGATCAGGCAACTGTTGCCATTAGGGAGTTTGATAATATTGTGCGTGTGACCATTGAAGATAAAGGAAAAGGATTTGAACTTGACCAACTGTCTTCTGGTGTTGGATTGATCAGTATGGAAGAGAGGGCACGATCAGTATCTGGAGACCTTCAAATAAAGTCTAGTCCTGGAGAAGGCAGTATCGTAATTTTAGAGATCCCTCGTAACTGACTTGAAAATTTGAAAGATAAATAGAGTAAGTAGGAGAGATAATCCCATGAAAAAATCCCTATTAGTAGATAAATTTGGTCGATCACTACAGGATTTACGTATCTCAGTTACAGACCGTTGTAATTTCAGGTGCTCGTACTGTATGCCAAAAGAGATCTTCGGGAAAGATTTCAAGTTTATGCCAAAAGAACAACTTTTGAGTTTTGAAGAAATAGAACGCTTAGCAAAGATATTTGTTCAATTTGGAGTGAAGAAAATTCGTTTGACTGGCGGGGAACCATTATTGAGAAGAAATCTACCCCAGTTAATTGAGAAATTAGTAGCCATCGATGGTATTGAAGATATAGGATTGACGACCAATGGAGCCCTGTTGGAAAAGCAAGCACTTCCATTAAAAGAAGCAGGCTTAATTCGTGTAAATGTTAGTCTTGATTCTTTAGATGAAGAAAGATTCAAATCAATAAATGATGTTGGTGTAAGCCCAGAACGCATTTTACGAGGAATAAAAAAAGCTCAGGAAGTTGGGCTAGAAGTAAAAATGAATATGGTTGTCAAAAAAGGATTGAACGATCAGGATGTAGTGCCAATGGCCAAGTACTTTAAGAAACAAGGAGTATCTTTACGGTATATTGAATTTATGGATGTTGGTCAGTCAAATGGTTGGGATTTTAAACATGTTGTTACGAAAAAAGAAATATATGAACAGCTATTACAGCATTTTCAGCTAGAACCTATTGATCCATCATATATTGGCGAAGTAGCGAAGCGATATCGGTACGTCGGTAGCAATACAGAAGTCGGGTTTATCACATCTGTTTCTGAGTCTTTCTGCTCTACTTGTACACGAGGAAGAATCTCTGCGGATGGGAAGTTTTATACGTGTTTATTCGCAGAAAGCGGGTTTGACCTCAGGGAACTAGTTCGTTCGGGGGCAACCGACGATGATATTATCACTGAATTTTCACCAACATGGGAAAATAGAGGTGACAGGTATTCAGATGAACGAACAGCTGAAACAGCAAAGAATAAACCAAAGATAGAAATGTCATATATTGGAGGTTAATCTCCATAATAGAAAGGAAGTCGTAAGATGGATGATCGATACTCCCGCCAAATTTTATTTCGACCAATAGGGGAAGCAGGTCAACGTAAAATACAACAAAAACATGTATTGATATTGGGTTCTGGCGCACTGGGTACGGCAAGTGCTGAAGCTTTGGTTCGTGCAGGTATCGGAAAACTCACAATCATAGACCGGGATTACGTGGAATCCAGCAATCTTCAACGACAACAATTGTTTTCTGAGAAGGACGCAATCGATCAGATGCCTAAAGTAATAGCGGCAAAAAATAGGTTATGTCAAATTAATTCAAATGTTGAAATCGATGTTCATATTATGGATGCTACAGGTAATACGCTCACTCCACTATTGAATGACGTAGATTTGGCCATTGATGCAACAGATAATTTTGATATTCGTTTTATTATGAATGATTTATTTCAAAAACATCATATTCCTTGGATATACGGATCTTGCGTTGGTAGTACCGGTATGAGCTACACGATTTTACCAGATCAAACGCCTTGTCTTCAATGTTTGTTAAATGCAATGCCAGTATCAGGTGCAACTTGTGATTCCGTTGGTATCATTTCTCCTGCTGTTCAAATGGTGGTAGCGCATCAAACGACAGAGGCATTTAAGTTATTAGTAGAAGATTATGACGCACTGCGTTCTCGTCTTGTGACCTTTGATCTTTGGAATAACCATTACCAAACTATAAATGTAGAACGGGCAAAAAAAGAACACTGTCCAACTTGCGGGGTTGATCCTAGTTTTAGCTATCTTGATTATGAAACCCAGACAAAATCTGAAGTGTTATGCGGAAGAGATACTGTACAAATACGAGCAGGCCGAGATTTTAATTTAGAAGATTTAGCTGCACGCCTGACAAAAGTCGGAGAAATTAAGACTAATCCGTTCCTGCTGTCCCTTGAATATCAAACCTATCGATTCGTGATTTTCCGTGACGGCCGGACGCTAATCCACGGAACAGACTCAATAGATAAGGCTAAACGGATGTATTATCAGCTGATTGGATAACAGCAGTCAGATTTAATAGAAGGAGTGCTTTACGGTGAGTGAGGAACTTTTCGATATAATAGATACACCAATTCAACTTCAGGAATTAGTTGATAAAGTTGAAAGAAGAGAGGCAGGTGCGGTAACAACATTTATTGGAACCGTACGTGAATGGACGAAAGGGAAAAGAACGGTATACTTGGAATATCAAGCATATAAACCAATGGCTGTAAAAATGTTGAAAACAATCGGTGATGAAATTCAAGCAAAGTGGCCAAATACCAAAGTCGCGATTACGCACCGAGTTGGCAGGTTAGAAATATCAGACATAGCAGTAATTATTGCTGTATCATCCCCCCATCGAAAAGCAGCCTATGAAGCCAATGAATACGCGATTGAGCGAATTAAGCAAATCGTACCTATTTGGAAAAAGGAAAACTGGGAAGATGGAGAAACATGGATAGGCGATCAACTGGAAAAGGTACCATATCCAGAAGGAAAACCTAATATAAAGGAGTGACTAATGGTGATAACTGTATTATTGTTCGCCCATTTACAAGAAGAAGCAGGGAAAGATCGTATTGAAATGGAAATAGACGACATATCTATTGCAGATCTTAAAAACAATTTACAAGAAAAGTATAATTTAACACAAATGGACCAGATTATGTCAGCTATAAATGAAGAATATGCAATGAATGATGATACAGTAAAACAAGGTGACATCGTTGCATTCATTCCGCCTGTTAGTGGTGGTTGATATAAAATACTAGTTAAAAACTCTGATGTATGCGTATGACAAGACCCGAATTGCATAGGCGAGTGACTGAAGAAGAGTTTTACAATGAGTCGAACAATGGCGCAAAAACCAGTAGGGTGGACTTTATTAGTTTGAATCTTGCCACTATTCAGGTTCTAAACTGATATCTATCTCAACAAATGGCATCTCCTGATAGCTTTCAATTACGCCATTTGCAGAAATGGCACCCTTGGAAACGACTTTTTGTTTCAATGAGGTATATACCGGTCCGTCAAAAGGGAAATCACTCATTTGAATGGTATTTTTATCTTTCCAACGAAGATGTAATTTGTCTTGGTTACAAATATCTAATGATGCGGGAACAGGTAAACCATCCTTGAAAAATGGATGTTCCTCTTTGTTAGAAGTACCAGGTTCATTTAAACAAATATATAAGGATAAGTTATCACAAAATTGAAGAAGGCCGTAATGGAAGTCAAATAAAGCTTTATCAAAAGCCGGTAACGAATGCTTTAAATTACGTTGACGCTTTTCTTCCTTTTGAACAAATGCTTCAGCTTCTGGGGAGGTATCGTCGATTAGAAAGCGTGTATAATGTCTGCTACATAACAAGCCAGCATAAGGATCAACTTTCTCTATTTCATCTATTCCATGTTTATAAAAAACGGTCTTAGGGGGAGTGGGAAAATCTATAAATGAATATGGTGCTTGCTTTTGGTCATTCCAAAAAGGCTGTTTATCAATCAGCTTCCATCCGTAATCATGATTAAAAATTGCATATTCAACGGATCCTCTGAGGTTTGGTTCATGAAATAATGAGTCTTTCCAGTTAGTGATAATCTCCCCTGATATATGGGCATGGTAGTCCTGTTCAATCATGACGAAACCGTTAGAGCCCTCTCTTATAATCATTTATGAGTCATCCTTTCAAATTGTCTTCAAATATTGGTAACCATCACCTCTTATGATGTACACTTTAAGTATTAGGAAAGGGTGATTTAAATGGGAACATGTAATATCGATCATTCTCATGAAGATGTTGTAAAAAAGCTGGAAAGTCAGGAAAAATTCTTACCGGTAAATTTAACCAAACAACTAGAAACCTTTTTGAGGGAAGAACATTCCCAGAAGACGCTAAATGAATTATTTCATCTTTTTAAAAAATATGATTTGGCTTCTAAAACGGAGCAAGAAGATAGAAACAAACAGTTAGAAAATCTAATTAGTTAGTTTAATCGGGTGAATTCAAAAGACCCCATTTGTTTGATAGAGGAAGCAAATGGGGTTATAGTTCTATTTCTTTTTAGTAGCCTCTGTCATCTGATGCCAGATGGAACCTTCTGCTTTTTCTCCGCCTTTGATGCGAGCCAGTGCCATTTTTAATTGCATTCGTACTTCAAATTCGGGATCGTTCATCGCCTGTTCTAGAGCCGGGATAGCTGTCTCATCACCTATTTCGTATAAAAACATGGCAGAACGCCAGCGAACAATACGGCTAGAGTCTGTTAACGTGTTTATCATTTCAGGTGTTGCTTCCTTATAACCAAGATCTGAAAGACAATCACCAGCGGTGCGTCGAACGTTTATAGCTTTATCTTTTAGGGCCTTATATAAGAATGGAAGTACTTCAGGTTCTTCTATCATTCCTAGATATGCAGTGGCAAGCCGTCGAACCGATGCCTTTTTATCATCTAGTGCTTTGTCCAATACCGGAAGATCCTCTGGAGTTGGGTCCATACGGTCTAATGCAGCATAACGTTCCTTCCAGCTAGGATTATCCAGCATATCAAGTGTGACTTTCTTCTGTGTTTTTGAATTTTTGTCTTCAGAAGGCTCATTTGTTAAAGCGAGTTTGGTTAACTCAGCTAGTCTTTCTGCGTCATAGCTTGCTGCTAATTCTTCCGAAACATCCTGACCAATTTCTTCTACATCACCATACCGAGGGCTTTGTTCCACCCATTTTCTTTCCATTAACATATTATCTGAGGCAACGGAAGCCTCCATTGTAGCGTTCGTGAATTTCACTGGAAGTCCGAAACGTTGTTCATTTTCCCCCTCCTGCAATTTTACTTGCATGGGAATGTTACGGAACATTTGAATGAAAACCTTAACTTCACCAAAAGGATCTTCTGGTGTAGCCTTTTCGTTAGTGAGGTCGTCTGTGGTTTCTTCCGAAGAACCTAAGACATTGCGAACTTCCGGTAAGATTTCTTCCCATGCAACACGAGGATTACGTTCAAGAGCGATAAAATCTATTACACGATAAAGACCTTTAACGCCATTAATTTCGAATAGCGCTTTGATGTAATCAGGGGCATTACTAAGGTCATCACCTAGCTTATAATTTATAGTTTGCCCGTCAGCCAATTGCTCATCCACGTTTATCTTCATAGAATATGGACTGGGTGTTGGTTCTATAGATACAATTTTCACTTATTTTTCCCCCTTAGACATTTATACTACTGATGTTAACAAAGATATAAGGAACTATCCATTTCAGAACGTTTTTATATGTTCAAGTCTTTTTATTCGACAAATTTTGCAGAAAATCGCTCATTTTCTACCAAATTTGTAGATATAATTAGGAAGTAGAAGGAATAGATAGTAAATATAACTTAATGTATGTTCTGATACTGTATTTGTATAGATCCTAGATAATATAGACAAATTAGTAAGTTTGTGTACTTTGTAACAAAGTGTTCATGGATGTATACTTCTTATAGAGTTATTTTTCACATAAACCTTTGTATAGCAAAGGGGTCCCTGCGCATACTAGCGCATGGGAGCTTTTTTTTGTGGAAATTTCATAGGGGGTAACCATGTTAAAATTTGAGAATGTAAGTAAACTTTATAACGACGGATTTAAAGCAGTAGATAATGTTAATTTTGAAATTTCTGAGGGTGAACTCGTTGTTCTCATCGGGCCCAGTGGATCTGGGAAATCAACCACAATGAAAATGATTAATAGAATGATTCCACATACAACTGGAACAATCTCTATTGATGGGGAGGATGTTACGAAGTTAAATGCTGCAGAACTGCGACGTAATATTGGGTATGTTATTCAGCAAATTGGTCTATTTCCTCATTACACTATAGAAAAGAATATATCAATTGTTCCCCAGTTAAAAGGGTGGGATGTACAAGACATCAATAAAAGGGTGGAAGAGCTTCTGGAGATGGTTGGTCTGGATCCACATGTATACCGTAACCGATATCCCAAAGAATTATCTGGTGGACAACAACAGCGTGTTGGTGTTGCACGGGCGCTAGCATCCAAGCCCAATATTATCTTAATGGATGAGCCATTTGGTGCTCTGGACCCAATTACAAGGGAACAATTACAGGATGAGTTGATTTCCTTGCAGCAAAAACTTAAAAAGACAATTGTCTTTGTAACCCATGATATGGATGAAGCTTTAAAACTTGGTGATCGAATTGCTATTATGAAAGAAGGAAAATTACTTCAGATAGATACCCCGGAGAAATTATTGCACGAACCAGCCTATGGTTTTGTGGAAGAGTTCATTGGAAAACATCGAATCATTCAGAATCCTGAACTTATGTCAGTTAGAGATGTAATGAATGAAACTGTCTTAAGATCTTTGCCGAATCGGTCTCCTGAAAAATCCTTGTCAATGATGCGTAAGGATAAAAAAATGATGATAGTTGTTGTTGACGAGAATGACAAAATGATGGGGATTGTGTCTGCTTATGATTTAATGAAGAAGATGAATGAAATTAAATCAATTGAAGAAATCATGCGATCGTCTGAACCTTATCTCAAGAGTTCACAAAGTGCTAAAGATGCCATTGTAATGATGTCAACAGCGTCACTCGGTATAATTCCGGTTCTTGATGAAATGAATAGGGTAGTAGGACTAGTGACTCGTGGAACATTGCTTTCCGCACTGTCTAGTCAGTGGACAGAAATGGAGGCAGAATAATGAATAAAGCAAATTTAATGGAACAAATTATTCAACAGACACAAATGCGCTGGGCAGAGGTACTTGAGGCGACGTTTATTCATATACAACTCGTGTTTTTTTCTATGCTGATGGCAGTTATACTAGGAGTTTTATTAGGTATTCTCATTACACGGGTTCCATCGCTGGTTCCACTTGTATTAGGTGGGACGGGTATTATGCAAACTATTCCCAGTCTTGCAGTACTTGGGTTTCTAATACCCGTTTTTGGAATTGGTGTTAAAACAGGGATTGCGGCATTATTCTTATATTCACTCTTACCGATTGTTAGAAACACATACGCAGGTATCAAAGATGTTGATAGTGCAACAATAGAAGCCGCTAAAGGAATGGGTATGACGAGCAAGCAAATATTATTTAAGGTTGAGCTTCCTTTATCTGTTCCAATTATGATGGCTGGTGTTCGTACAGCTGCTGTTATTAACGTTGGTAATGCTACATTGGCAGCCTTTATAGGTGCCGGTGGACTTGGAGATTTTATCTTCTTAGGCATTACCAGAGGAATAGATGGTTTAATTTTCTTAGGAGCCATTCCTGCTGCTATGTTAGCTATTATACTTGAGTTTGTCTTCAACAAGCTTGAACGTTGGTCTACACCAGAAGGGTTGAAATAGAATGAATAGAAAAAAACTAATTTTACTTTTTATAACTTTCATTACTGTTATACCCCTAGCAGGATGTATATTAAATACGGATGAATCAATTACTGTGGGGTCAAGAAATAACACGGAAAGTATCATCTTATCAAATATCATGGGACAATTAATTGAAGAAAAAACAGATGTGAGTGTAATCTATAGAGAAAATCTCGGTGGTTCTAATGTTGTTTGGAATGCAATGATGAATGGCAGTATTCAGGTAATACCAGATTATACAGGTACAATTGTGATTACGTATTATGGTGAATCTCCTGGAACAGCTGAAGAAACACTGGCGAAAACGAAGGAACTTGTGGCAAAGGACGGTATTAGAGCCTTTAATACTTTTGGATTCAATAACACCTACACGTTAGCATTTGATGAAGCAGAAGCAGAGAGACTTGATATAGAAACGTTCAGTGACTTTGCGGAAGTTTCCGATCAATATACACTTGGGGCTGTTTTCGAATTTATTGATCGTCCGGACGGATTGCCGGGGTTTAAAGAGGAATATGATCTAGAGTTTAAAGATGTGAGAGGTATGGACCATGGAATGATGTACCGCGCCATTAATGGAGATGAAGTGGATGTAATTAATTCCTACACAACAGATGGTCAATTACAAATATATGATTTGAGAGTGCTCGAAGATGATAAGTCTTATTTTCCGCCTTATCATGCGCTTCCTCTAGTGTTGGAAGAAACGCTTGAAAAATATCCTGAATTAGAAGAAATATTACAGCAGCTTGAAGGTAAAATTGATGAACAGACAATGCAAGCCATGAATGCGAAAGTAGATAACGAGAACATGATGGTTGATTTAGTAGCAAGAAATTTCTTGCAAGAAGCTGGTTTAATTGAATAATATAATATTCTACAGGCAGTAAAGAAACCTACAAACTAAAAAAGAGAGAGCTTCTCTCTTTTTTAGTTTGTAGTATTTTATCAAAATGCGGAAAAAACGGCTAAATTCGCGGAAATAACCAAAAAAATGCGGATATATCACTAAAAAACGCGGAAATAACTAAATAACCGCGGAAAAACATTGATTAAACGCGGGAAAAATCCTGTCACATAACTACGAAGAAAAAATTTCCTATCCACTTTACAAATAGCTGTGAATTTTATATAGTGTAGATACCTAATAATTCTAGGTAGGTGAAAAACATGTTTAACCGAGAGCTTGTAAAAGGGAGCACATCACTTTTAATTCTACAACTGTTAAATGACCGGGACATGTATGGTTACGAACTGGTTAAAGAAATGGATCAACGTAGTGAGCATAATCTCCAAATCAAAGAAGGTACACTGTATCCGGCACTCCATAAACTGGAAAAGCAGGAATACATTGAATGTTACTGGGAGAACCAAGTAAAAGGTCCTTCACGTAAATATTACCGTATAACAGCAGAGGGTGAAAAGATCCTCGACGAAAAAACAAGTGAATGGCATCGTTATGTTCAAGTCATGAACAACTTAATTCGGAGAAATGAATCATGATCGTTGGGGAAGACCAATTTTTTCAGGAATTAAAAAACGAGCTCGCTGATCACCCAGAAATAGAAAAAATTCTCGCGGATTATGAGTTGCATGTGTATGAACTTTCTCAGGAAGAATCCATGGATGAACAGAACATGTACAATGAATTGGTTAATAGATTAGGCGCACCTCATGAGATTGCTCGACTATGGCAACAGGAAATAGATATTACCCCAAGGAAAATGCAATGGTTGTTTGTGCTCTTTAACATAGGTATTTTTATTGGTGGAGGGTTATTAACTATTAGCTACAATGTTTTCCATTGGAATTGGATAGATCTACTTTGGGTGGGATTAACGGGAGTGCCTTCTGTCATTATTTTTATATATATTTTGTTCTGGGGCCTTTTAGGCTATGAAATTGGTAAAGAGTTTGGCCATAGCGGTCTAAAGCTGTTACGTAAAACGTTTCTATTTTCAATTGTTCCTAATTTAGTTTTAATGTACTTAGTTATATTCGGACTCATCCCACATAATTGGTTCCAACCATTATTGAATGTACCATTTATTATCGTGTGTATTGTATTTACAGCATTCCTGTATCCAATAAGTTGGCTGGGTTATCGTTGGGGAAGAAAAATTTCTGTATAAGGGGCCCCTTGCCTGCCCCTAGAAACTATTTTTTTGGCTATATACATAGAATTTCTATGTATATAGAATAACATTGTATAGGGCGGGATAAAAAATGGATTTGTATGTTAAACAAAAGGATTGGCTATTTCTACTTGTTTGTTTTGGACTTGGAATATTAGCGGAAATTAGCTTTTTTCATGGAAGTATTGGGCTATCATATCCTGTATTTATAGCAGGGTTTTACATGGTGCTTTTTCTTCGTTATCGTCTCTCGTTTACCCATCGGAGAATTGGGTTACTTATAATGGTGGTTATTTGGCTGTTGGCAGGAAGTTATCTTTTTTACGACAGTATCCTGCTTCACAACTTGAATCTATTGATCATACCTGTTCTTGTTTTTATTCATATGGTGCTAATTACCAGCCCTAATAATTGGAGTTGGGCAGCACCTGAATTTCTTACGTTACTCATAACTAAATTCAATGAAGGTCTGAAATATAGCTCCGCATTTTGTAATGCAGGGTTTAAACGAATTTTTAAAAACATGAACGAACAAACAGCGCAAATTGTAAAGCGTATTTTTCTAGGATTGGTAATTGGTATTCCGTTGTTGTTAGTGATCACCGGACTATTAATGTCAGCTGATGCGGTTTTTCAGGATATTGTCTTACGATTACCACAATTTATCTTTCAGTTTAATTTTCAAGAGGGATTGTTTCGATTTGTACTTATAATTATGTTTACTTTATTGTTTTTTGGTATCTTCCAAGTATTGCATGTTAAGTCAAAACAAAAGGAATCGTATACCAACAAGGAAAAATCGCGAGTGAGTTGGGATGGTATAACTACTGCAACTGTTCTTGTTTTACTGAATGGCGTTTATGTAGTGTTTACAGTTATTCAATTTCGTTATTTTTTTAGTGATAGCTTACAGAATGGGTTTACGTATGCAGAATACGCAAGACGAGGTTTTTTTGAATTAGTTATCGTCACGCTAATTAACTGGACGGTTCTAACGACCTTTTTGAATCTGGTCAAGAACCCTGGTAAACGAATGAATCTAATGATGAAAATAATGTATTCTCTATTAATAGTTGTTAGTGGCGTTATGCTGACATCGGCTTTTCAACGTTTGAGTATGTATGAAGCTGCCTATGGTTTTACGTTAGATCGTATTTTGGCTCATGCATTTATGATTTTCTTGATGGTCGTTTTTGCTTATACATTAATTCGAGTATGGATGGAGCGGTTATCCTTACTACATTTTTACCTGATTGCTGGGTTGATTTTTTATACAGGTTTACATGTAATCCATATCGAACAAATCATCGTGGATGAAAATTTAGACCGGTATGAACGTACTGGTAAGATAGATATTCATTACTTGAATTCCCTATCGTATACAGGTGTGAATGGTTTAATCAAGTTGTATCAGGAAGACCCGGACCATCCAAGGCTGCAGGGTATTTTACAAAACGAAAAACAGATAGCTGAACAATCACCTAGCACGTGGCAATCGTTTAATTTCATAAAACAAAAGGTAACCAAAAAGCTAAGGGAGCTTGACCTATAAAAAGAGAGGCACTTAACTCTAGGAAGGTGTGGTTAGACGTGAACTCAAGCATTCCTAAACACGTAGCGATCATGATGGACGGAAATGGGCGCTGGGGAAAAACAAGGGGGCTGACACGAAGCGAAGGTCATTATGCAGGTGCAAAGACAATGCAAAAGATCATAGATGCCTGTATTGAATTAGGTGTCAACGTGTTAACCCTCTATGCGTTTTCATCCGAAAATTGGTCGAGACCAAAGGATGAAGTTAATTATCTCATGCAGTTACCTGTTAAATTTTTCAAACAAAAGCTGCCTGAATTTATGAAAAGGAATATAAAAATACGGATATCGGGAAATATTATGGTGCTTCCAGAACCTACCAAAATGGCACTGATGAAGGCAGAAGAAAAGACGAAAGCTAATGATGGGATTATCGTTAATTTTGCGTTTAATTATGGTGGCAGGGATGACATCTTACAGGCAATTCGTAAGGTGGTTAATGAAGTTCAACATAACAGGGTTGAATTTGAACAAGTGGACGAAAAAATGTTTGCACAGTTTTTATATACTAAAGACCTACCAGATCCAGATTTAGTAATACGTACTGGTGGTGAAAAGAGGGTAAGTAATTTTCTGTTATGGCAATCCTCCAAAGCAGAATTATATTTTAGTGATGTTTATTTTCCTGATTTTAATCAGGAATTATTGGAAGAAGCTATTCATGAATTACAGAGAAGACAACTAGCACACCTATAATCTCTATAAAAAGAATAAAAATCTTTTTTTAGGGAAAAAAATGATAAGATAAACAATACATTTTAAAGGGGTAACTAGTTATGGTAATGAACTCCTCCATACCACAAGAAAAGGGTTTTGATAATAGTCTTGCCTTAATGACTGAAGGATATCTATACATCCCAAACAGACGCCGACACTTCCAATCAGATATTTTCCAAACGCATTTAATGGGTGGTCAAAAAGTGATTTGTATGGGTGGTGAAGAGGCTGCGGAAATATTTTATGATAATGATAAATTTCAACGCCAAGGAGCCGCACCAAAAAGAATTCAAAAGTCGCTGTTTGGAGGGAGCGGTGTTCAAACGCTAGATGGTAGTGCACATAAACTTCGGAAACAATTGTTTATGTCACTTATGACGACTGAACGGTTAAGTCAACTTGTTCAGATAACTAATAATCAATGGCAAATCGCTATCAACAAATGGGAGCAATCCGATGAGATCGTTCTTTTCCATGAATCAGAAGAAATCATGTGCCGGATAGCTTGCCTTTGGGCAGGTGTACCGTTATGGGCAAAGGAACTAAAGCAACGCACCAATGAATTCAGTGCAATGATCGATGCATTTGGAGCAGTCGGACCAAGACATTGGCGCGGAAGATTGGCTCGTAATAGCTCCGAGAAATGGATAAGGGGCGTTATCGACCAAGTTCGTTCTGGTGAATTTACTGCAGAGGAAGGAACAGCACTACACGCTTTTTCGTGGCACCGTGATGTTGGTGGGGAACTTTTGAATACCCACATTGCAGCGGTGGAAGTTATGAATATATTGAGGCCAATTGTAGCTATTGGAAGATTTATTACCTTTGGAGCCGTTGCGTTACATGACTATCCAGAGACGAAAAAGAAGCTGCAAATGGGTGAAGCTAATTATAGCCAAATGTTTGTCCAAGAAGTACGTCGTTTTTATCCATTTGGTCCATTTACTGGTGCACGGGTTAAGAGTGACTTCACCTGGAGCGGGCATAACTTTAAAAAAGGGACATTAGTATTACTCGATCTGTATGGAACCAATCTTGATCCGAATTTATGGGAAGATCCTAATGCATTCAAACCTGAGCGTTTTCAAGAATGGGATGGGAGTCCCTTTAACTTCATCCCACAAGGTGGTGGGGATTATCATATTGGTCACCGTTGTGCTGGTGAGTGGGTAACAATAGAAGTCATGAAGGCAAGTTTAGAATTTATGACAAGAAAGATTGATTATGAAGTCCCACCACAAGACCTAAACTTCAGTATGATGAGAATGCCGTCAATACCCAAGAGTAGGGTTGTGATTAGTGGAGTTAGACGGAAATAGAAAATTTCAAAGTAACATGAAGCGTTCATTAGAGCGCTTTTTTCTTAGTAGATAGGAAAGTATAAAATTTTCTTATCTACATAAGTGCAACTAAGGCTTTCGCCATTAAGGCTTGGCGATAAGCCAAGTTTTCTAAGCTTAGGAAATTATAAAATTAGGAGCCTGTGGATAATTTATTAACTGCTTAAGCCACGTCCAGCTCCGACGTACAGGACAAGGAAAGCTTCACAGTGAAACATCGCACGAAGAAAAAGCGAACTTCTTTTTCAAGGACGTACTAGTGCCGATGACGCCACAGGATAAGTAAAGCTCCCCTGAAAAGCATCGCACGCAGAAAAAGCGCTTTTCTTTTTCAAGGACGAGGCGTTTTCATCGGCCAGCGCCCGTACTGCTAGTGGGCTTCCTTATCCTCCTTACGATAAGTCAACATCGAATCGCTTAGCAAAGGAAGGCCGACTAAAAGCGGGCTCCCGGCCCAACGTCGGCATACCCCTATGAAGGGGCATGTTTTCTTTTAGATGAACTTGACTTTTCGCCAATAATGGCGAAAGTCAGAGTGAATCATATACTCTGGAGTGAATCTCATGCGGATTTGGAAGATCGACTAACTTCGCCGCTTTCGGCGGCAACGTCGACCCACCCGCGTGCGCGGGCGCAGCCCATACGTCGCTAAACGGGCGCTTACGCTTTTGTTCTATGAAAAATATTATATATATTTCGAAATTAAAAGGAGTGTCTTATGATTAAAGCAAGCATTACTAGTCATTGATTCACAACAGGAATTAATAGATGGTAATCAAGAAGAAAAGGGTGTGTTCAATAAGCTGAAGCTAGTAGAAAACATAAACTCAGTCATAAAAAAAGAGCTGCAGGATAAAGTATTAATTGTTTTGTGAGAGATCTGGATGTTAGTGATGGAGGGGCAAAGGATTTCAGATTCACCAAGACATTCACGTCCTGTCTAATGCTAAGGTTTTTGATAAAGAAGCAACAAATTCTTTTCATGGTACAGGATTAAAAATCACCTAATTGAAAACCAGATTGAGCATCTTGTAATTATGGGGTGTCAGACAGAACATTGCATTGACACAGCTGTTCGAACTGCTACTATTAATGGATTTGGCGTTACATTAGTAGGTATGGACATTCAACTGCAGACAACTCTATTTTAAAAGTTGAACAAATTATAACACACCATAATGCGGTACTACATGGTCATTATAATGTAGAGCATTTTTCCATGGGGAAAGAGAAATTATTTCGACCAACACATAACACTTATCGATAAATGGCGTGTACATGTGAAGTCCCGACTTTGAAGTGTGAAAGCATTAGAGTCTTTTTTCAATCTCTAATTTATAATAAGACAACCCCCCTTATGAATACCATAATAAGTAGAAACTAACAGCTGGGGGAGAGAAGAAATGCAAATTCATGTTGTAGCACGTGGTGAATCTTTGTGGCGTATTGCCCAACGTTATGGTACGGATATAAACCAAATTGTATTAGTTAATCAGCTAGCTAATGCTAATCTTTTAGTGATTGGTCAAACACTAGTTATTCCTGAACCTAATCGTGAATATGTTATTCAAGCAGGTGATAATTTATGGTCTGTTGCCCAGCGTTTTGGTGTAACAGTTCAAGAGCTTGCAGACGCTAATAACATAAATAATCCATCCCTGATTTACGTTGGTGAAATGCTAATAATCCCTTATTTTCCGCACACAATTCAACCTGGAGAAACCTTATGGTTGATAGCTCAGCGTTATGGCGTAACCATTAATCAAATTGTTCAAGTTAATAATATCGCAAATCCTTCTCTAATAAATCAAGGTCAGACAATAAGAATACCTACCCCGGATAGACCTGTCATAGAAATAAATGCATATACCACACGCGTTCGAGAAGAAGGAAGGCAAGAAGTGTTGGCATTAGGAAGAAACTTTACGTATCTTTCGCCATTCACGTACAGTATTAATGCTGATGGAACGATTACAGAAATGCGGGAAGCCCCTGTGTTAGAAGCGACTCAGGCTACTAATACTGCACCACTGCTTGTGTTAACTAACTTTGTGGAAGGGGGATTTGACTCTGATATAGCAGCTATTATTCTTCGAGATGCGAATTTACAAGAAATAGTGATAACGAATCTGCTAGAAAAAATGAGATCTAAAGGTTATACAGGTTTAAACATTGATTTTGAATATGTGTACCCTGCAGACCGTGAGAATTATAATTCTTTTTTACGTCGAGTGGTCGCCCGTTTACGTCCAGAAGGGTTCACTGTTTCTACAGCACTAGCACCTAAGATTAGGGGTGATCAACCAGGACTGCTTTATGAAGCCCATGATTATCCGGCCCATGGGGAAATTGTGGACTTTGTTGTACTCATGACATATGAATGGGGTTGGGCTGGGGGAAGGCCTTGGGCAATTGCACCAATTAGCGAGGTTCGTAAAGTACTAGATTATGCTGTAACTGTTATTCCTAGAAATAAAATATTGATGGGAATACCATTGTACGGAAGAGATTGGAGAATACCTTGGGAAGAAGGAACTAGAGCAAGAACTGTCAGCCCACAGGAAGCAGTACAGCTAGCGACAAGCTATGGGGTGGCAATTGAATATGATGACACGTATCAATCACCGTTCTTTCGCTATGTTGACGAAACTTCTCAAGAACATGAAGTTTGGTTTGAAGATGCAAGGAGCATGCGGGCTAAATATGACACTGTAATAGAGTATAGATTGAGAGGGGCAAGCTACTGGGTTTTGGGCATTCCATTTCCCCAAAATTGGCCAGTACTGCAAAATAATTTTACCGTTAGACAATTTTAAAATATGGACTATTTCCCACCTTTGAACGGATATTGTTTCGTGTCAAAGGTGTTTTTTAATTTTTAGTAGATAGGAAAGTATAAAACTTTCTTATCTACATAAGTGCAACTAAGGCTTGGCGATAAGCCAAGTTTTCTAAAAAAAGGATATTCATGAAGGTTCCAATAAAAATCGATAGCGCATTTTAATGGTAGTTGTTCTATTGATTGCACAAAAGGAGAATTGACCTCAGTCTTAGAATACGGAGGAAATGAATATGTTGGCATCAACTTATTTCATGAATAGGGATTGGCAAACAAACCGTTAAGGGAGTTAGAGCTAGGTTTGCTGAAACAGCAGAGAATTTTTTATTTAGCAGATAAGAAAGTGTAAAACTTTCTTATCTGCATAAGTGCAACTAAGGCTTCCGCTATTAGCCAATTTTTCAAAAAAATAAATCCTCTTCATATGTTGAGAAATTCTTTTTCGCCTGCAGTTATCTAACACAGCAGATCCAGATGTTAGTTATTTTTAAAAGAAGCCAGCTAGAACAGACCACATCTGTTTCGGTTGGCTACCTTTTTCGTAATAATGATCTCTTCTCACGTATAAGATCTACCTGTGCAAAAAGAATTGTATAGACTACGGTAAATAAAATATAGGTGACTCCAACGATAAAACTTAACATTCTTGGTTCAAACACTTCTAAAAGAAATCCTCCTACCCCCATGGAGATCCCTAATGTGGTGTTGGAAATCATGGCAGTCAAGCCGAAAAATGCTCCCTGTTTTGATTTTGGGACGACTTTCATAATGATCGTGCTCAAACAAATATTGCTAATCCCTCCAACGAACGTGATAAATAAAACAGTTAGAAGAGCGAGTGAAAAGGTGGGGACTATACTTAACAGAACGTGTCCAATACCTTCTAGTGCTATAAATAAAACAATCAGAGTTAGCAGTTTTCGTTTAAGCAAATTAGAAAAGAAAGAGCTTAGAATAAATCCTAATCCAAGGAAAGCATAAATAAATCCAACACCTATTTCTCCCATATGAAAAACATCAAGCGCATAAACACTCATCAATACATTATCTATCCCGTTAGCAAGCGGCATCGTAAACTCAATTATGATAAAAGCGATTAAAGCAGAAGATCCCATAATCAGACTTCGAGTTGATGAGGCATGTTGTGTGGGTTTAATGGGATTAATCGCATTTGAATTTGCTGTAGGAATCGTCATCCTTGATAAAAATAAGGCGGAAAATACAAATGACAAACTATCTAACACAAACGGAACATGTAAACCAAATGTATAGGAAATAATCCCTCCAGTACTTGAACCGACAACAAGAACCACCCCAACCATTATTTGCTCTATGGCATTTACGTAAAGTATCCGATCCTGCTTCACTAAAGCAGGAATAGAAGACATTCTTGCGGGTGCATATAACGCTTCCCCGGTTGCCAAGCAGAATGCGCTCATATAGACAATCCATACCTGTTCTGGCCCTTGTACAAGCATTGGAGAGAGAGCAAAGGGAACCCTAATAAGATCAACTGTTATAAGTAATTTATGCTTTGAAAACCGGTCTGCCAGTATACCACCAATGGGTGCTAGTATTAAAAAAGGCGCCATTCGAATGGCAAAAAGTATTCCAATTGCGAGAGCAGACCCGGTAATTTGGTAAAGTAGGGTAAGGATCGCAACTTGAGTGAATCTATTCCCAATTCCACTTATAGTACCAGCCCAGAATAATTTTCGATAACTTTTTTCTTGTTTCCATACCTTTCAATTATTCATATGTGTTCACAACCTTATACAACAACCTAATTTAATAATCATCTAATTAGTTTCGGGGAAGAAAACGTTGACTTCACTCATAAAGCCAACGTTGCATTGTGCATAGCTCTAAATCAACCACAGTTCCTTTGGGTTCATTTCATACTCACCAGCTTGTCGGTTCATAAATTGACACATAATAAACTCGCGTCGAATTGTTGCGAAATCTTCATGGAATTGCTTGATGTACTCATTAATTTCTCTTTCCTGATAGATTCGCCCTATTTGTAATCCTTTTACAAGGTGTTCCAAGATAATAAGTTTTTTCTTCCGTTGTGCTGGGAGTGATTTCAGACTTCCATCTTCTAAAAAGAAATTATGAATGACCTTGTACTTTTCTTCATCTGTAACCTCAAATGAATTCAGATCTTTCTTACCCCCAATTCGTAAAATCGCCTGAGTCATCAGTTCTAGCTTGTTCTCGTTTAAATGAAAATAGATGGTGTTTTTGTCCCGACGTTGATAGATGACATCAATTTCTCTTAATTTGGTAATATGGTATGAGATAGTAGGAGGTGTTAATCCTAATTTCCCTGAAATTGCCTGCCCATGTAATGGACCATCTTTTAGTAATGCAATAATTTGAATTCTCGTTTTATCCCCAACTGTTTTATGAAAATTAACGATGCGGTTTAATTGCATATAATTATATCCCTCCTAAAATCATCTAATTAGATTATAGTCTAATTAGATAGATATCTCAATAGGTTAAAAATTCTTATGAATAATGTGGGTGAATCGTGGAAGTATAGTGTTGTGCATGAGAAAGTGACGGCACAATATATGAATTTAAGGAGGATTGTAATGGGAATTTTAAGTGGAAATCCAACCAATGAACCAATGCATTATGGAGAAGTATTTGGAACTTGGTCATATTTATTGGCTGCAAAAGGAATGATTGGAGGCTACCAAGTCTTCCTTAACCACACGGGAGATAGTGACTTACATAGGTTGATTGAAGAAGCTATCCACGAAGGACAGCAAGGAATTAAAGATGTGGAAACATTACTAAAAGAAAATGGAGTGGGGTTACCTCCAGCACCTCCAGAAAGGCCTAATGCTCAACAGGAAAAAATACCAGTGGGAGCACGTTTTCAGGATCCGGAAATTTCTGCAGCTGTTTCTAAGGATCTTGCAGCAGGTCTAGTTGTATGTAGTCAAATTATTGGACAGTCAACTCGCGAAGATATTGCTATGAAGTTTGGACAAATGCATGTACAAAAAGCAAATCTCGGTGCGAAATTTCTTCGTCTCAACAAAGAAAAAGGATGGTTAGTTGTTCCACCTCTACACCAAAATTAGTAGATAAAATAATAAGCGAAAGTAGATCGTATAAAAACCACCATAATAATTAGGGTGGTTTTTTAGTCATTTTTTGTTATTATTAGTAGTAGAAAAATCAAAAATAATAATAACAACAGGTGATGAAATGGAAGCAAAAATCGTAATTGATGAAATGGTAGCAAAAGACTGGGGACAAGTACGTGATATTTATATAGAAGGCATTAACACGGGAAATGCCACATTTGACACAGAAGCACCAAGCTGGGAAAAATGGAACAACGTTCATAGAGAGACATGCAGGTTAGTTGCACGTGACGGTGAAAACGTAATTGGTTGGGCTGCGTTAAGCTCAGTATCCAGTAAAAAAGCGTACGATGGTGTAGCGGAAGTAAGTATATACTTGAGCGGAGATAGTACTGGTAGAGGTATTGGTAGTAAGTTATTAAAAGCATTAATAGAAACAAGCGAAGCGAATGGGTTTTGGACTCTACAATCAGGGATCTTCCCTGAGAATAAATCCAGTATTACGTTACATAAGAATTTTGACTTTACCGAAGTGGGTGTTAGAAAACGGGTTGGACAATTACATGGTGTATGGCGTGATGTAGTTATGTTAGAGAGAAGGAGTAGTATTGTAGGAGTATAAACTTTCTCCTCATACTCCCTCAATAGTTTTTCTGAAGAGTTCCCTAAACTTCATTTTATCTTCTGCAGTAAAAGGCTTTGGACCTTTCGTGCGTTTACCACTTCGTCTTGCCATCGCGCTGGCATATCGCGTTTCCAACAGAAGATCGATGTTTTCCTGGGTATACACAAAGCCTTTATGATGAAGCACTGTGCACCCCTTTGATAATCCTAATGAAGCTAGACCATAATCCTGTGTAATAATAAGATCGCCCTTTTGTGCTAACTTCATAATGCGATAATCCGCAGCATCTGCTCCAGCATCCACATATATTGTCTCCACACCAGGTGCTGGCTCTTCATTTGTAAAATGGGAAAAGCTTTGCACAAGAACTACTGGTAAATCTAACTTTGATGACTCCTTTATAACAATATCTTTTACCGGACAAGCATCCGCATCCACGTATATCTTCATAATTATTCTCCCAATAAAAATAAATTTCTTTCATTTTATCTAATAGGATAGAGTGGCTTTTGTCAAGTAAGTAAAATGTTTCTTGTTATTCCTTTGGAAAAATCGTTTTAGAGGAAAACTAGCATTTAAATTATCTAATCCATTTTCTAAAACTTACTTCGATTGAATTGAACCAATCGAAGTAACACCTGAAGACGAGGTGCAATTCATTACAATTCTTTCCACAGACCGGGCTGATGGAGATAATGAAGTGTTAAAAAATAAAAAGTTCCAGGTTAAATGCAGAGCAAAATATGGATGTAAATTGCCGGTAAATATCGGAAAAAATAAGAAGCTTGGTAAGTATATATTACTTATCCAAGCTTCATACGTTTAGCAATTACTTATCAGTATGGGGATCATCCAGTTTCTTTTTGCTAAGTGTTTGTGTATCATTATCTTCTGCGAATTCCGTCTGTAAATCATTGATAGAATGTCTATCTTCAGGTGTTTCTTTAAACCTGTTAGCAATATAACCATGAATAAATGGTTCGCTGCATGTAATAAGGAAAGCAGATATAATAGAAAGGGTTACAATAGGGATATTTCCCTCTATAAAAACGATTCCCAATACCCAAAGTGATACGAATGATAAAGCAAAATCTGAGACGGTTGCTGTTACATTACCGAATTTCCGTAGTATAAACATATCACCTACAAGATAAGCAACTCCGGTAGTTAACAAACTTATCCAAAACAAGTTATACAAATTAGCATTATGAAAAATACCAAATATAGCGAAAACCGTAAAGGAAATTACGATAAACTTTAGAACGAGTACCTTAACATGATCCATAGTATAATCTTCCTCTCCTTTTCATTTTGAATGTAGTATTTGTCTAATCGAACTAAATTATGACGTTTTTTATATAAGGTGCACGAAATCGATAACCATGCGATAATGGGGGAAAATCAAGTTAGGATGAAATGATGAGTACTATAGTTGATTTAAAAGTGAAAATGGACCATATAAATCAATACGAAAATGGCTATCCACTGATCAGTAAAGATTCGATACTAAACGCTAATGATTTAACAAATGAGGGGACTATTGTCCACTTACATAGTCAGAATGGACAATTTATTGCAAAAGGTTACTATGGGAAACAAAATAAAGGGCTGGGGTGGGTCTTAACGCAGAAAAAGGGTGTAAAAATTGACTTTACTTTTTTCCGTGACAAGATACTAACAGCTATAAATAAAAGACAAGCTTTCTACAAAGATGAAACTACCAATGCGTTTCGCGTTTTTAACGGGGAAGGTGATGGTATTGGTGGTTTAACGATTGATTATTTTGATGGGTTTTATTTAATCACCTGGTACAGTGAAGGGATCTATACATTTAAGGATAAAGTTATTCGAGTGCTGGATGAATTAGGAGATTACAAAGGAATTTATGAAAAGAAACGTTTCGATACGAAGGGTACATATATCGATGATGATGATTTCGTAAAAGGTGAGCGTGGTGAATTTCCAATTATCGTACAGGAAAATGGAATGAATTATGCTGTTTACTTAAATGATGGAGCAATGGTTGGGATATTCCTGGATCAGCGTGATGTAAGAAAAGTAATTCGGGATACATATGCTGAAGGGAAAAATGTGCTGAACACATTTTCATATACAGGTGCGTTCTCAGTAGCGGCAGCTCTTGGCGGGTCGAAAAAAACGACAAGTGTGGATCTTGCGAAACGCAGTAAAAGTAAGACCATCGAGCAGTTCAGTGTTAATGGAATTGATTATGAACAGCAGGATATTATCGTGATGGATGTCTTTGACTATTTTAAATATGCGAAGCGCAAAGAATTGACGTTTGATTTAGTTATTCTCGACCCACCTAGCTTTGCTCGATCCAAAAAACACACGTTCTCTACGGCCAAGGACTATCCCGCACTGATTAAGGATTGTCTTGAAATCACAGAGAAAAATGGTGTTATCATTGCCTCGACAAATAATGCGACGTTTGGAATGAAGAAGTTTAAAAAATTTGCGGAGAAGGCATTTAAGGAAACGAACACAGCCTATAAGATTGTAGAAGAATTTTCGCTGCCAGCAGACTTTCAAGTGAACCGGAACTTCCCACAAGGTAATTATTTGAAAGTGTTGGTGCTAAAAAAATTAAATTAAGTTATATATCAAGAAAAGACAGGTGATACGATGGATTTTGATATAAACCATTTATCTTTTTACCTTATACAGGTAGAAGATGACGATAAACGATATAAACATTTTCAAACCTTGGATAAGACAAGTTATCAACAAAATCCGATAAAAACATTTCTCGACGGCGAATTAGCAAAGATTGTAAAACGAAAGGTCGACCGTCATGCAAAGTCGGAAGGCGCTCCAACAAAAATAGGTCGATTCATTGTCGAACCAGGTCATGAACTTACATCGAATCCTAACTATAATTTATTCCATAAAGTACGTTACGCAGAATCAACAGAGGATTTTCGTAAGGCGGCAGATCAAGTTGCCCAAATGTATATCGATACAAGTGCGGTCCGTGGTGGAGCACTAATTGTGGCCTCAGCTAAGCTGACCAAGTTTTTTGACGATCCATTTATCTTTATTATGAAATGTGACTTCGAACCGAAAGTTGCTAGTATAACGGATGAAGCAACATTAATTCATAATGTCGAAATGGCGATCACAACGAAAAATATGAAGTCGATTCAATACCCATACATGCCAGAAGATGGAATGATGGATAGTAACGAAGTAAAGGTTCATCAGGCCTCTCATGCACGTTATTTTGAGGATTTTCTTAAATATGTCGAATATGAAAAATCGATGCCTGAGATTGTGAAAACACAGGTTGTCGGAATGGTCCAAGAGCATATTAAGGAAACCTTCACAGAAGAAAGTGAAGAAAAAACACAATTTGAAGAAGCGGTTGAAGAATGGGCTGCTACTCCTAAACGAGAAATTCAGGAGCGTTTGACGACAGAACAAGTGGTGGAAGCATCCTCTCAAATAGTGGAGCATGCACCTGAAGTAGAATTAAAAATGAAGCTAGATCATACGGCGATTAAGGGCTTACTATCTGATTTTGGTGACACACTACATTTAGCCAAGGTCAATGGGAAATATGTCCTTGTCATTGAGGCGGATACAATCAGTTTTGAAAAAGGATTTTCGCCAATTGAATTTCATAAGCCAGACGATTTGCAGGAAGTAATTGGAAAAATAATAAATAAGGGCTAACATACATAGGTACGTTAAAAGGTGGAAAGCCTGGCAAAACCGTTGCCTTACGCGCGGATTTTGATGCGCTGCCAATCCAGGATGAAAAAGACGTAGACTATAAATCACGAGTCCCTGGTGTGATGCATGCTTGCGGTCACGATCTTCATACGGCAACACTTCTCGGTGTTGCCAAGGTGTTAAGTAGCGTGAAAGAGGATATCCCGGGTACGGTAGTTTTTGTGCATCAATTTACAGAAGATGCAACACCAGGTGGAGCAAAAACTATGATTGAAGATGGCTGCCTGGATGGTGGGGATGTTATTTATGGTGCACATGTTATGTCAACAGAACCTTATGGAACAGTCGGTGTTAAAGAAGGCTATGCATCCTCAGGCCAGGATGACTTCAAAATTGTCATTCGTGGAAAAGGTGGACACGGATCGATGCCACATCTTACTGTTGATCCATTGGTAACAGGCAGTCAATTGGTCGTAAATCTGCAACAAATCGTCAGTCGTCGCCTGGATCCACAACAGGCAGCAGCCGTGACGATCGGTTCATTTGTCAGTGGAGATGCAACAAATGTAATCCCAGATACGGCTATCATTAAACGAACAGTTAGGACCTTTGATGAAGAGGCGCGAGCATTAATCGAGAAAGCAATGAAGCAAATTACGAAATCCACCTGTGAAGCTGCAGGAGCAGAAGTTGAATATGTCAAAGACTGTCCATCCATGTGGAATGATCCCGAAGAAACAAAAAGAGTGGAAAAAGTAGCAGCATCACTTTTCGACAAAAACAAAGTAACCCCAATGGGATCCATGATGGGAAGCGAGGACTTCTCCTTCTATCAACAAGAAATCCCAAGTGTGTACTTCATCGCCGGTGGAGGGAACCCAGACATAAACGCAACCTAACCGTATCATAAATAGATGCGGTTTTTTCTAAGAACTCGTTTATAGGATACCTTGTTACTTTATTCTTAAATTTGTCTATGGCATTGGTTTCGTTAAGCTTTGTTCCAAAATTCTCTAATGATTTACAATTGGATTTATTAGTTCTGTGGAACCAAAATATCGTAAAGACCTAGGTAGGGACTAAGTAATATTTTAACTTGTTGTTTTAGAATAAGTAACAACCAAAACTTCTATATATAAAGAAAAACACATTGAATCGGGTGATCCAGTGTGTTTTTTAGGCCTCTCAAATTGAAAAGATATGTTTTATTCAGGCTTAACAGCTAAAAATTCACCAATAGTTTCAGGGGTGTGTTTACCTTCTTTTCCTTGGAAAAGGTCGATATTAACGGTCACATCCATACATCCAAGATATTTTCCGTTTTCATCACGGACTGCCATGAATTTTTGATAGATCTGTCCAGCTTCTTCGCCAGAGCGTTTTGGAAACCAAAACTCCCATTCGTCTCGTGCTCCTGAACGGAAATCATTCAACAACTTTTCAACGTGATGAGCCACTTTTGGGTGAAGCTCAAGTACATGGCGACCAATTGCTTCTTTACGACGACCATGGACGCGGTTTGGATTATTTGAATACCAGCGGAAAATATCGTTAGCATCGCAAAAACCCATTTCAAATGGTAAAAGATTGATAATTGAATCCAAAGTACTTGCTTTAATTGCACCAGTTTCAAAATTAATGACTGCTTCAGGACTAATTAATTCAGCCAATTTATTTTCAGACATTTATATCTCTCCTTTATGCAATCTCTCTTTATGAAAAGAATATAATAGTACAAATATTGATGATAAAATTCTCTACTATTAGTGATTATTACTAACCTCATGAATAATGATAGCATTATTCATGCTAACGGACTGTGATTTATCTCACAAAATTGTCTTTAGGTCAGGCACATGCTCTAAAGTAGAATAAGAATTGCTTAAACAACCGATTTCATTGCTGCGTAGTACAACGATACTATGCAATAGAAAAATGAAATTAAACAATCAGGCGCTTATGTTGAAGGTGAAAAATCATCCTTAACTTTTGTAACTGTGACGATTAAATAGCTGTAAAGACAATGAACACTAAAAAAGGTTCATCTAGCTATCTTTTTTATTTCCCACTTATTGTAGGGAATGACAGAGCCGTTGTCTAAGTAGTATAATATAAACGTATACCTACCTATATTAGAAGGTTAACCTATACATTAAAATGAACAACATTATTGATAAACTATAAAAAAAGACAAGGATGACATAAATGGGAACAGCAAATATTGGATATGAAGAGAAGTTGTGGCAAATGGCAGACAAGCTGCGTGGAAGTATGGATTCTTCGGAGTACAAACATGTGGTGCTGGGTTTGTTGTTTTTAAAATACGTATCAGATGCGTTTGAAGAAAAATATGTGGAACTTGAAAATGATGAATATGCAGATCCTGAAGATCAAGATGAGTATTTGGCGGAAAATATTTTCTGGGTGCCTAAGGAAGCACGTTGGGCACATATTAAAGAAAATGCCAAGCAGCCTAACATTGGTCAAGTCATTGATGATGCAATGATTGCAATTGAAAAAAACAATGAATCGTTACGCGGCGTTCTGCCGAAAGACTATGCACGTCAGGCACTGGATAAGACTCGTTTAGGAGAAACCATTGATCTATTTTCGTTTAAAGTTGGCGATGCTGAGAGTCGTTCCCAGGATGTTCTAGGTCGCGTTTATGAATATTTCCTAAGTAAATTTGCAAGTGCGGAAGGGAAAAATGGCGGGGAATTTTACACGCCGAATTCCGTTGTTAAATTACTGGTTGAAATGCTGGAACCGTATAAAGGTAGAGTGTATGATCCTTGCTGTGGTTCTGGTGGTATGTTTGTTCAAAGTGAAAAATTCGTGGATGAGCATCAAGGACGACTTGGGGATATTGCTGTTTATGGACAGGAATTCAATGCCACAACTTGGAAGCTTTGTAAGATGAACTTAGCGATTCGCGGAATTGATGGAAATATTGGTGAGTTTAATGCTGATACATTCCATAATGACTTACATAAAGGATTAAAAGCGGACTATATATTAGCTAATCCACCGTTTAATGTTAGCGACTGGGGTGGGGACAAGCTCCGTGAAGATGTGCGCTGGCAATTTGGGACACCGCCAGTTGGAAATGCGAACTATGCATGGATTCAACACATGGTATCAAAACTTGCCCCATCAGGAACAGCTGGCTTTGTTTTGGCAAATGGATCCATGTCTACGAGTACTTCATCAGAATTGGAAATCCGTAAAAATTTAATCGAGAATGACATGGTGGAATGTATTGTTACTCTGCCAGGCCAGTTGTTTTATTCTACACAAATTCCTGTTTGTTTATGGTTTTTAACAAAAAGTAAAGCTAAAAATGGAAAACGCGAACGTAGCGGAGAAATTTTATTTATCGATGCACGAAAAGAAGGATTTATGGCTGACCGCACACATAAAGAATTAGCAGCAAAAGATATAAAGAAAGTAGCGGACTCCTATCATGCATGGCGTGGTACGAATGATAATACGTATGAAGATGTTGCCGGTTTCTGTAAAGCAGCGAAAACAGAAGAAGTTCGTGAACATGAATATATTTTAACCCCAGGTCGTTATGTAGGGTTGGAAGCACTAGAGGAAGATAGCGAACCATTTGAAGATAAGATGGAACGAATAACTTCTGAATTAGGGGAACAATTTGCTAAGTCGAAAAAGCTGGAAGATGAGATCCGCCATGCGCTGAGGGGGATTGGGTATGGAGTGTAGTGAACGGAACACAGCTAAGCTGAAAGAAATGACTTTAAAAATTGGTAGTGGTTCTACGCCAAGAGGTGGTAAAAAATCTTATTTAAGCAGTGGAGAAATTAGTTTAATTCGTAGCCAAAATATATACAATCATCATTTCGAACAGAATGGGTTAGCTTATATTTCAGAGGGACAAGCTGCCAAACTGAAGAATGTTACTGTTCAGGAAAATGATATTTTAATCAATATAACTGGAGATTCTATTGCAAGAAACATGATAATTAGTTCAGAGTTTTTACCTGCTAGGGTAAACCAACATGTTTCTATTATAAGATGTGATGACGAAAAATTAGATCCGTTCTATTTATCTGCTGTATTAACATCGAGAAGAATGCAGGATTATTTAATATCACTTGGGCAAATCGGTGGGACCAGGGCAGCATTAACTAAAAAAATGTTAGAGGAACTCGAAGTTCCTGTTATTAATATTGATCAACAACGATTAATAGGAAAACTTTTAAGTAAATTGAATACTAAAATCAATACTAACAACGAAATAATCTCCAACCTAGAACAACTAGCTCAAACCTTATTCAACCATTGGTTTTTCGATTTTGAATTTCCGAATGAAAACGGTGAACCATACCAATCCAGTGGGGGAAAGATGGTGGAAAGTGAACTTGGGATGATGCCTGATGGTTGGAGTGTTGATTCTCTTTCATATTATATGCACGAAACAATCAGCGGTGAGTGGGGTAAAGAAGCCCCGCAAAAAAATCATCAGTATATGGTTAATGTGATAAGAGGAGCTGATATTCCAGAATTAAGGTTAGGTAAAGATGGGAAGGCTCCTAAAAGATATATTCTTGAAAAGAACTTTGACAAAAAATCACTTTCAGTTGGAGATGTGTTAATAGAGGTTTCTGGAGGTAGTCCAACTCAATCGACTGGGCGTACACTTTTAGTAGACGAAATTCTTTTAGAAAAATATGATAACAAGGCTGTATCGACAAATTTTTGTAGAGTACTTCGACCTTTGAAAAGTTACTTCGGTACCTTTATACATTTGTTATTACTTCAGATGTATCAAAAAGATCTGTTTTTCCAGTTAGAAAATGGTACAACAGGGATAAAAAACCTAGATGTTAGTAATCTGGTGGAGAAACATAAAGTCATTCTACCAAGCAATGATGTGGTCAAGGAGTTTTCAGATTTAGCTAACGATTTATTAACAATGATTCAACAAAAAGGTGATGAAAATAGAAAGATCAAAAAACTTCGTGACACTCTCCTCCCAAAACTTCTCTCGGGAGAGCTTGAATTACCTATGGATAGTGAGGTGACAGATGATGTATCAATTTCATGAGGATGATCTTGAACAGGCGACACTGGAGTGGCTGGAAGCGAATGGATATCAAATTGTAAACGGTCCTGATATTGCATCAGATGGGCCTTCTCCTGAACGGGATAGCTACCAGGATGTCGTTCTTACGGGGCGTCTTGAGGATGCGTTGTTACGGATCAATCCAGATGCAGGTTTACAAGCTGTTGAGGAAGCGGCTAAAAAGGTAGAAATTGCACAGTCACCGAACTTACTTGTTAATAATCGCGGGTTTCATAAATTCATTACGGATGGTATTGATGTAGAAGTCCGTACTGCTGAAGGACGGAACACCGTTAAAAAACTGTGGTTGTTTGATTTTGAAAAGCCAGAGAGCAATGATTTTCTAGCGGTAAATCAATTTACGGTGATTGAGGGAACATCTAACAAACGACCAGATGTGGTAGTTTTCGTAAATGGTCTTCCATTAGTTGTTTTTGAGCTGAAAAGTTCAACCGATGAACGGGTGGGAATTAGTGAGGGATACCAGCAGCTCCAGACTTATAAGAGTTCGATTCCATCCTTGTTCCACTTTAATGCTTTTATGGTGACAAGTGATGGACTTAATGCTCGTGCTGGTTCGTTAACTGCTGATGAGGAACGTTTTATGATGTGGCGCACGACGGATGGGAAATCCATCGCACCGACTACTGTTCCACAATTGGAAGTACTCATAAATGGCATGTTCAAACCTGCTATTTTACTGGACATTATTCGCCATTTTATTTTGTTCCAAACCGATGGGGAGAAAACAGTCAAAATATTATCTGCCTACCACCAATATCATGCTGTCAACAAAGCGATGGAGCAAGCAAAGCGTGCTGTTTCTGACACGGGCGATGGCAAGATTGGTGTTATTTGGCATACACAAGGATCAGGTAAAAGCCTTTCCATGGTGTTTTATACCGGAAAGCTTGTACTAGGAATGAATAATCCTACTATTGTAGTGCTGACTGACCGGAATGATTTGGATGATCAACTTTATAATACGTTCTCCATATCCGCAGATCTCTTGCGGCAATCACCAAAACAAGCAACCTCACGTAGCGAACTGCGTGAGCTTTTAGCCGTTGAATCAGGTGGCATCATCTTTACTACGATGCAAAAGTTTGCCCCTGAAGAAGGCGTAACAACAATGGATGCGCTGACAACACGACGTAATGTGATTGTTATGGCAGATGAGGCTCACCGTTCTCAATATGGTTTCCAAGCACAAGTCCAGCAAACAACAGATGATGTCCAAACAAAGTATGGATATGCGAAATACTTACGTGATGCACTGCCCAACGCGTCATTTGTCGGCTTTACTGGAACACCAGTTGAGTCAACCGACAAAAACACGCCTGCTGTTTTTGGGAATTATATCGATGTGTATGACATGACACAGGCTGTAGAAGATGGATCAACGGTTAAGATTTATTATGAAAGCCGGATCATTAAACTAGATCTTCCGAAAACGATTGATCTCGATGAAGAATATGATGAAATTACCGAATTCCAGGAAGACTCTCAACGAGAAAAGCTGAAATCCAAATGGTCTCGCTTAGAAGCGTTAGCTGGCTCGGAACAGCGGTTAAAGAAACTAGCGAAAGATGTCGTAACACATTTTGAAAGTCGTCAGGAAGCGATGTTTGGAAAAGGGATGATTGTCGCAATGTCCCGTCGAATCGCGATTGACTTATATAAGGAGATTATTAAGCTGCGACCAGAGTGGCATTCGGATGACGATAAAAAAGGAGTAATCAAAATTGTCATGACCGGTTCATCAAGTGACCCAGTGGAGTGGCAACCATTTATCGGAAATAAGAAGCGTCGTGAAGATTTGTCGCGACGTATGAAAGATAATGATGATGAATTAAAGCTCGTCATTGTGCGTGATATGTGGCTTACCGGTTTTGATGTCCCGTCCATGAGTACGATGTATGTGGATAAGCCAATGAAGGGCCATAACTTGATGCAGGCCATCGCTCGTGTGAATCGTGTTTTCCGAGATAAGCCAGGTGGGCTAATTGTTGACTATATAGGAATTGCTGATAGTTTGAAGGAAGCATTAAAACAATATACCGATAAAGATAAAGAAAATGCAGGTATAGATACTGCACTTGCTGTCGATTTGATGCTAGAGAAGTTTGAAGTGATTCAGGATATGTTATATAAACATGATTACAGTCATTTCCATTCCGACAAACCGAGTGAACGCATGCAAGCCATTATCCAAACAGTGGACTTTGTTATTAGCTTAGGAGAAGAAGAAAAGAAACGATTTTTGCGTGTTGTAACAGAGTTATCCAAAGCATTTGCATTATGTTCAACCGAAGAAGAAGCGCAGGATCTAAATGCTGAAATTGGCTTTTTCAAAGCAGTGAAGACAGGAATTATCAAGCTGATTCCTGAAGAAGGTGAGACAAGAACACCAACACAACTGGACGCACAGATTAATCAGCTGATTTCCAAATCGGTTATTTCAGACGAGGTTGTAGATATTTACAGTTCATTAGGATTAGACAATCCGGATATTTCAATATTATCTGATCAATTTTTAGATGAAGTAAAAGCAATACCACACAAAAATGTCGCCGTGGAACTGCTTAATCGATTGCTTGAAGGTAAAGTAAAGAACGTGCAACGAACTAATTTAGTACAAGCTAAAAAATTCACCGATATGTTGAATAACGCAATCAATAAATACAATAAGCGCGCTATCGAAACATCAAAGGTAATTGAGGAATTAATCGAGCTCGCAAAAGAAATGAATGCATCCTATACAAGAGGCGAAGAATCAGGGTTAATTAAAGAAGAGGTAGCATTTTATGATGCACTAGCATCCCACGAAACAGCGGAAGAAGTAATGGGTGATGACATCCTAAAAGCGATTGCCCATGAATTATCCAAAGCAATCAAAGCAAACATGAGCATCGACTGGAATCTTCGTGAATCAGCTCGTGCGAAAATGCGTATTACCGTAAGAAGGCTGTTAAAGAAGTATGGCTATCCACCAGATTTGCAGAAGATGGCTGTAGAGACCGTGGTCAAGCAGGCTGAATTGATGGCGGGTAATGAGTCTGTATAATAGAGTTAAGCATACAAGCCGCTGGTGTGTAATTACGCCCCTTATTTCAATGAGGGGGTATGAATGCCAGGGTCTTTTTTTGCGATAGAAACTATTCTAGTGAAACTCAAAAAACCAGCAAATACAAAATAAAACAATGGTCATGTTATCTTTAGAATTTCTATTAGGGATAAATATTTTCAAGAAATTAATAAACTGATCCATTTTGCAAAGATAAATGGTGTAACTAAAGAGTTTTTAACATTTGTACCAATTAAAGAGAGGAAATTTGGAGAAATGATAAAGAAATCTTTAGAAGGAATAGTAATAAAACTCACATCGAGAGGAAATAATCGTTACAAGTTAAAGGAGTGGTATACATGCAGAATGAAACAAATATCTTAATCTACCAAACAGAAGAAGGGGCAACAAAAATAGATGAACTATCGACGGCACTCCTGCTCTCGTACATAGCGACTACAATGGGTTAAATGTATTGGTTTCTGAAAATAAAGGGCACTTTGAAGTAACTGGGATTATTGACTGGGAATTCGCATTTGCTGGTCCAGTACATGTAGATATTGGCAACATGTTGCGGTATGAGAATATCCCTTATTTCACTGAATTTGAGCAGGCTTTTATGGAAGGCTTACAGTCAAGCGGAATTGCTCTGCAACATGACTGGAAAAAGGTCGCGAAGTTAGTTGACTTAATTGCCTTGTGTGATCTGCTTAATAATAGTTATGGTGGAGTAAACCGGGTGAAAGACATTAAACACATAGTCACTCAAACGATTGAAAACTGGAAGGATTATTGAACGCAGGTGGTGGTAGTATGAAAGTCATTTATGAAACAGAACGTCTACTTTTAAAAGTATTTGAGCATGTAGATCTAGATGATGCAAAACTCTTTTGGGGAAATGATGAGGTTATGGAATATTGCTCAGGAGCGACCCCTCATGAAGTTCTCCCTAAGGTGATAGATACATATGCTGCGTGTTATCAAGATAAAGGTTTATCTGTGTATGCAATCGTAAAAAAGAGTTCCGGGAAGGTAATTGGTGCAGCGGGATTTAATGTAGAAACGTCACTGGAAAAAGTGGAGCTGATTTGCCATTTTGCCAAGGATTCCTGGGGGAAAGGGTACGCTACAGAGACAACTAGAGCATGTTTGAACATCGCAAAAGCTAATGGAAATGTAAGAACGATATATGCCTCAGCAGATACACAGAACACTAATTCTTTGAAATTAGTAGAGAAACTCGGTTTTGAATATAAAGGAATGAAATGGTTTGACGACACGGAACAATATGAGCCTTACTATGAAATATCTTCAGGATAATTATTTTCGTAAATTTTGGAGCTTTTTACATGTAAAAAGTTCCAAATTTCACGATTTGATAGAATAATTTTGTATCAGCTATAATAAAAAATGTAATCTGACTAATCGGAGGTAAGAACCATATGAGTCCTAAAGTTAAATTAGAAGATATCCTTGAAGGAATGGAATTGCAATCTGAGGAAAGTACGACGTTATGTAACCTTAAAACTGGAGAAATAGTAAATGTACTTAATGAATTTTTATGGAAAGCAGAAGGCGAAGTAGATTTTGGAGGTTTACCAGACTGGCAGCAAGAGCAAATGAAACTGGCATACGACATATTAGAACATGAAGAAAACTATACAGAACTTCCAACAGATTTTGATATTCATGAATATAGTATGATAGAAGATTTCTGTTATACAGTAAAAGATCCTAAGGCACAGGAAATTTTACTAAAAGCAATACATGGAAAAGGGGCATTTAGAAGATTTAAAGAAAATGCATTTAATTTAGAGCTTGAACAGGATTGGTATTCCTATCGAGATGCGTGCTACAAACAAATTGCGATAGAATTTTGTGAACGAAATAATATGGAGTATGTAGAATAAAAAGAAGGGTGTTAGATGAGCAAGAAAAAAGTCGAACAAAAAGTCCGTCAACATGCAACAGAATTAATGAAAGAAAAAGGATATATTAGCCCGGTTGATCTCCTCGTTAAAATGGAAAGGCTCACACCAAAGCAAGTAAAAGATTGGCGATTCAAGAAAATCCCCTATTTAGAACGGGTAGCAGTTGGAAATCTAGGAAAACTGAATCACGCACTGAACATGTTAAAGAAGTTTGCAAAGGAACAAAACTTGAAACCATCCCTTACTGTTTATAAATCATGGGGAAAAGGGCCGAAAAAGCCTCTTCGGTTTTCTAAATCAGGCAATCCTTATATGGAAGAAGTGTATTCAACCCATTATGTACGTGTGAAGAGTCAAAAGAGTAATAAGGATCGTAAAACATAGTATAGATAAAGCATTGAAGATTGGAAGAAAATGCTTCATTGGTTAGGAGATCAAGTAGTTACAGATATTATGGAGCTAGATAAGATAACATGACTCGCATCTGGCCATAAAAAAACGATATCAGATACATTAAGATCAGAAAAGTTTTTTCGAAGCAAATACATATAGAAAATAATCCAAAGGGGGAATGAAGAATATGTCTAAAGTTACTAAACTTAAAATCCCTGAATTGAAAAGAAATTTAAAGGAATATGATCAAAAAGAGCTTATCAACTTAGTTTCCGAGTTATACAAACTAAATGATAATGTGCAACAATATTTATCTGTAAAATTTTTAGGTGAGGAAACCACCAATGATTTGTTTAAGAATTCCCAGAAAGAAATAGAAGATGAATTTTTCCCGGACAGAGGATTTGGGAAGATGCGTTTGGCCAAGGCAAGAAGTTCAATTAGCAACTTTAATGTTAGTTTATGTAGAGGTAGGGACGGAATTCACAAACACATATGGAGATATTGATGGAAGGTTTTATAACAGTATGCTCTCCATGTACGATAAAGTAATAACAGAATGTGAAAAAGACGAAAAACTATTTCACGAATTCAAGGATCGGCTATATTCCGTAGTTGTTGATTCAGGCGGTATTGGCTGGGGATATCATGATGGGCTAGCAGAACTTTATTATTCGATTAGTTGGCTGGGGGAGTAGGTGAACTATTTCCTCTAGATAATACAAGTGAAATATTACTATTATTATTGACGATTATAAATGTCATGATTTATAATTATCTTAACCTTTCCACTATTCCCCTATTTCTATTTTGTTTGTTTTCCTATTCCATGTATTGTTAAACATTATAGGAGGATAAATAAATGACAAACCCTAGATGGTCCGCTTACGAGAGTGGACAAGCCAAAGTTTATGATAATGAAAAAAAGGTCGAAGTGAAAATGTGGGTGCATAAGTTTTCACATCCTGATGAACACAAGGAATATATAGAGAAGCTTAAAATAAGTTCAGAATTTGACATGCGATATCGTGGACTTGTTTTATTTTATGGTGATGATTTGATTACTTACAAATTGAAACACAGAACAAGTAAACGGGTTAATGAATTTCTTCGTATTTTCTCAAAGTATCTTACTGATCATCTAGAAGATAATTGTCCCTCATCTTGGAAAGAATGCCAGCCCTCATTCTGGGAAGAATTTATTTTTGCTTGTTATCCCCACTATATGCAAATTTCCATCAAACAAAGAGAATCCGATATTTTTCTTGCGCAATTAAAGAAATTTGTCTATTGGCTTGATCAGCGTTCGGGATGTTCGTGGTATGAAGTTGTAGAAAAATATGCAGAGGAGGCCTTATCTGAACTTCGTGCTTCGGAACAAGTACTCAATAATCTTCTATTATATTCATTTCCTCACCTAAACACCAAAAGTTGGAATCCAACACAGGATATGACCAGAATTGAAAATAATCTAAAGACTTGTAATGAAACTATTAATAGCATTTTTGAAGTTAAACATTTAGCTGATAATATAGTTACTGTATGTGATATAGATTCCACACAAACATACCAAATAGTAAATTTTCCTGTGAAAAAACTTCTACCTGGATATCTCCTCGATGGCTCAATGGGTAAAATGCATGATGACATTTATTGGACCTGGCATTTCACGGAAGGCATTTATCCTCAAAAAGCTAAAAAGTATATTCGTTTTATTGATTAAGAACTTCGTCACTGATGGATTTATCGAAAAAGACAATTTCATAGAGTGAATTATCAAAACAGAAATAGTAAAATATAGACTATACATGCTTTGACAGAGACGCAAAATAGTATCAGGGGATAGTCTCAGGTTAGGGCATTGCAGACATATAGTGAAACTTTAATGGAAGTAATTCGTAAATAAAGTAGAAGATCCTATTCCATATGGTGAGGAGGCTACACGTTGCCTTTATGGATTTTTATTTTAATCGTTTTCGGTGGATTGCTATTGATGGGCGTGGTTGTTGATGTAATAGCAAAAAGAAAAGGAAAGAAATTAAACCTTGAAAAAGAGAAGAAAGATAGTAGCACATCCGAAAGAGTATATGGAGAAAGCTTTAAACATGAGATCAAACAAAATATGCACCGAAACCATTTTTAGGTAGATAAGAAAGTATAAAATTTTCTTATCTACATAAGTGTAACTAAGGCTTCCGCCATTAAGGCTTGGCGATAAGCCAAGTTTTCTAGTAAGATTAATAAACAGGGACAGTTTTCGAGTATATATAATCGAAAAACTGTCTTTTTTTTATAAGCTTGTGTAATGAAAGCCGTAGACAAGCAATAAACTTTAATATAATTCATTAACAATAACAGATCCAGAGGTGCATTATGAATCTCAAATTTATCATTATAGTAGTAGGCATTATAACGGTGATCGTTATAGGATTGAACGTAATTAACAACACCATTCTCTTTGAGGATTCTGTGGATGAAGAAGAAATCAATTTAGAAGCAGACAATGGTCTGACTCCGGAATATCTTATGGATTATTTATCGGAAAACAACTTTAACATCTCTCCAGTCTCCTCTAAAGAGAATTATGATGTATATGCTGCAAAGCGATATGTAGGAGATATTGATGTAACCGTTCAAGTGGATGTTTATTATGACCGAGAGCGCGATAAAGTTTTGCTGATCAAATCTACAATTGATGGTAGTTATTATGAAGATTACGATAACCCGCAAGTTGTCGAGCAAATGGTAACAGAAATTACAAAGGAATATTTAGAAGCATTAATCTCGTTTCCCTATAATAGTTCGGAGCCTGAGAGAGCAAGAGATTGGTTAGAAACACATGTTGCTAGTGCATATAACGACTCGAATGAAATGAGTGTGGATATTGGACTTGCAACTATTCACCTGTCTGGAAGTTCTCTAGTCCGTGTTATGGAAATGGATTTCGAAGTAGATAAATTACAGGAAGACCTATAATAAAAAATGCGCACTTCCCTTAGTGCGCATTTCCCATTCCAATTTAATGCGTTGTGCGGTTTTCATAAAAATCATACGTATCCATTGCCAGGGTAACACCTTGAGCAAAGGCGGCACCTCCACCAAGTGCTGCACTAATAGCGATGGATTCCATAATTTCTTCCTCAGATGCTCCGTGTTCGACTGCTCCTTTAGTATGATACATGATACAATATTCATCCTGAGCATAAATACTGATTCCCAGAGCCATTAGCTGTTTTTCCTTTTTGCCTATTGCGCCTTCATGAAAGCAAGCCTCTGTAAAATCAAAATAGCCTTGTGTCATTTTAGGTAGTTGTTTTTGAAAACGTGAACTTCCTTCCTTATAGTCAAGTATGGATTGATCAAAATAATTAGCTGGTTCTTCTGCATGTGTTTCCTCCATGTCCATTCACTCCAATACAATAGTTTTGCTACATTTAATATCTTTTATAAAGATGGGAAAAGTATACATAGAAACGTATTACCGCCTCGGAATAATTGACGAATATTTCGAACAACACTATAATGAAAAACTATGTGACATAAATTGAGCGAGATGGTTGTTTTTTCATCCAACAGTCTGTAATAAACATGATTAACAAGTTATAGACACTTGCTCCTAAAATATTAGGAGGAAAAGAGTGAAACATAGCAAAGAGGTAAAGACAGATTGGACAGTATTTGCAGTAAGCGGCGGATTTCTAGTTTTATTTATTATTTTATCGTTTTATGATAGTGAAATGGTAGGAGAATGGATTAACACATTATTTGGTTATTCCGCTGATTACTTTGGAGCATATTGGCAGTTATTATTATTTGGAAACTTTGCAGTTGGAATATACTTAGCATTTTCAAAGTATGGAAAGGTTCGATTAGGGAATCAAGCTAAACCTAAATACAGCTACTATCGATGGGTTGCCATGATTCTAGTTACACTGCTTGCAAGTGGTGGTGTATTTTGGGCAGCGGCTGAACCGATGTATCATTACATGGATACCCCGCCATTATTTGGAGGCGGTGAATTTAATAATATATCAGCTGCTTTTGCACAAGCATTTATGCATTGGGGATTTCTGGCATGGGCCATATTAGGAACGTTAGCTACTATTGTCATGATGTATGTGCATTACAGTAAAGGATACCCAATGCGCCCAAGAGCATTGCTCTATCCGATATTTGGTGAAAAAATATACAAAAAAAGTGTCCTTGGTTCTGCAGCAGACATTGTTTCTATTATAGCAACAGCAGCGGGAACGCTCGGGCCACTAGGTTTTTTAGGATTACAGATTTCTTATGGTCTTAATCATTTATTTAATGTTCCTAATACCGTAACAGTAAGTATTATGGTTGTCGTAGTTCTCGTCATAATTGCAGCTATTTCTGCTGCTACAGGGGTGGATAGAGGAATCCTTCTACTTAGTCGTTTAAATGTCGGAATGACAATAGTATTAGGGCTTATTTTGCTGATTGTCGGCCCAACATTCTTTATTATTGATGCGTTTGTTGGGGGATCTGGTGTTCATTTACAAAACTTCTTCACCATGAATTTTTTCCGTGGAGACAGCGCTTGGCTTAGTTATTGGACGGTATTTTTCTGGGGTTGGTTTATCGGATATGGTCCGATGCTGATTATATTTATAAGCCGTATTTCACGCGGACGTACTATTCGAGAATTAATTATTGCAGTATCTATTGTTGCACCACTTGTAAGTAACTTTTGGTTTTCCATTGTTGGTGGAACAGGTGTATTCTTTGAAATGGAGAAACCAGGGTCTATTTCCACAGCCTTAAATGACGCTGGTATGCCTGCGGCAGTAATGGCCATTATGGATCAACTTCCACTGGGTACTATTTTTGCCCTAGCATTTCTAACTGTATCCATAATATTTGTTGCCACAACTACAGACACCATGTCATATACAATAGCGGTAACATTAACAGGTAATGATCATCCAGAACGATGGTTACGTGTGTTCTGGGCATTAATCTTCGGTGCTACAACTATGGTGATTCTAACTATTGGAGAGGGAAGTATTACTGCCATTCAAAATTCGATCGTGATAACAGCCGTTCCAGTATCATTTTTATTACTGCCACCGTTATGGAACGCTCCAAAGATAGCAAGGAAAATGGCGCTTGACCAAAGACTCGTTTGGAAAAGACCAAGAAGAAATTCAGATTACTTTGATGAATAAAAGGAAATGGAGTACCAAATTGGTACTCCATTTTGTGCGACGGGCAGTCGCAACGTTCCACGCTTTTAGCGTGGAACGTTCCTCTTTTATCATCATCAGACAGAAGACTCCCTCTTCAAGCGCGGGAAGGGCTTTAGCTCAGCGATAAGGGGGAGATGAATGGCGGTTGGCGATAGCCAAAAGTAATCTCATTGTGTTAGGATAAGAACAAACGTTCCTGTGAAATCATACAATCCAAGAAGCCTAATCTATGGCATTATCGTGAGGTACTGTCAGAAGGAGATGCGGGCAATCGAGAGACCTGTAGGCGAAACGTACAGACACAAATGGGAGACCATAAAACACAAAGGCGGCGGGGCAGGTTGGCGACGGTCAGGAAACATTTTGGAAACATTTTAGTTAGACCAATCCATATAAATTATCCTTATTTTTTGGTATACTAAACGGTAACTAAGGAGGCGTCTCTGTTGAGTGATACCAAACAATTACAAAAAGAAGCCATGCACATGTTGAAGCTTACAAGTAGAACATTTTATATTCCTATAAACCTGTTAAAGCCTACCTTGAAAAAAACGGTAGCTTCAGCTTATTTATGCATGCGTGCTATCGACGAAATTGAAGATCATGAACAAATAGAACCTGAAGCGAAGGAGCGTTTATTACGTTCAACTAGTTTACTTTTGAAAAGGGATTTTGATGAGATAGCATATCGTGAATTGTTGCAACCATATGAATCACTATTACCAGAGGTCACAATGCGCTTAGGTGACTGGATTAGAATTTGTCCATCAGGTATTGTCGATAAGGTAAAAGATTCTACAAGTATTATGGCAGGTGGAATGGCAGATTGGGTCGAAAAAGATTGGCATATAAAAAGTAAAGAAGATTTGGATGACTATACGTATTACGTGGCTGGTTTAGTAGGAGTCATGCTATCAGATATATGGTATTGGTATGATGGAACTCAAACAGATCGTGAACTTGCTATTGGCTATGGACGAGGATTACAGGCGGTAAACATTTTGCGCAATCAAGGAGAAGATCATGAACGTGGGGTACGATTTATACCGGATGGTTGGGGCACCGACGACATGTTTAGCTATACAGAAAACAATTTAGCCCAAGCCGATGAATATATGAAAGATATTAATACGAAAAATATTATCATGTTTTGTAAAATTCCACTAGCGTTAGCGAAAAGAACAGTAAAAGCGTTAAAAGATGGAAGGGAAAAAATATCCCGAAATGAAGTCGAAACAATTGTAGAAGAAGTTACAAAAGAGTAAAGGTAAGCTGCTGTTCCAATTTGGAATAGTGGCTTTTTATATTATTCAAAATTTCTGTTGACTCTCACGTTACGTTATACTTTATAGTAACTAGTGAAGGGGGGACACCGATGAAAGTTAAAGAAGTTGCAGATTTGGTAGGTATTAGTGTGCGCACACTACATCATTATGATCATATTGGGTTATTAACACCAGAAGAAACAACCGAATCTGGATACCGTATTTATTCGGATCGTGACCTAGAGATGTTACAACAAGTATTATTCTTTAAGGAACTGGGCCTCCCTTTGAAAAAGATAAAAGAAATTATCAATAGTCCCTCATTTGACAAGAAAGAAGCACTCGAACTACATCGGAAAATGTTATTGGAAAAACGAAGTCGTATGGATAAAATGATTGCGACAATTGATAAAACAATTCAACACTCGAAAGGAGAAATTAATATCAGTGATAAAGAAAAGTTTGAAGGCTTTGATTTTAGTCATAATCCGTATGAGCAAGAAGCACGTGCACGTTTTGGTGACAAGGCAGTGGGTGAGTCTAATTCAAAATTAGGCAAGATGTCTAAGGAGCAAATAAAGTCAATGGGCGCAGACTTTGATGCTATTTATAAAGACTTAGCGGCCATCCGACATCAAGCACCTGAATCTGATGAGGCGCAAGCTGCTATAAAAGTATGGTATGACTATTTGAACAAAATTGGTAGTTACTCACTTGATGCATTTAAAGGACTTGGCCAAATGTATGTGGAAGATGAACGGTTTACGAAAAATATTGATAAATATGGTGAAGGATTAGCGGTATTTATGCGCGATTCGATGGCAGTTTATGCTGATGAAAATCGTGAGTAACAAAAAAAGGCTCTATGTCCTGTAGCTGGATATGGAGCCTTTGAAATTTATTAATTCTTCTCGTTTTGTGTCACCTGTTGCAAAATATAAACTGATTTTTGATTTTCGAGGTGAAAATCCAACTAACGGTGCATCACCTTCATGACCAGATGCGTATTTATAATGATATGAACCAAACCCAATAATGCTTGGCCCCCACATTTTTGCAGTGTAACCTGTCGTTTCAGTGAAAATATCTAATAGTTTATAAGCGTCTTCTCGTTTTTTTGAGCTTTCGACATGTTCAATAAACTCGATGGCACTATTATCGGTTTCCATTGTTTTTAGCTCGTACATTTGTAACTCTCCTCCTTTATATCTGAAGTCAGGACTGAACTTTAGCTTGTCCTCATAATAACATGTAATTCCAAATAATTCCTAAAAGGAGAGAGGAATGCAGGGTGCATCCCTCTCACTAAGTTCATTTGCCAAGCAATGCTTTGACACCAAGATGCAAGAGGGCTATAGCAAATATAATGATTGCTATTCCTCCTACGATATCAAAGAAGTTGACTATACCACTACTAACAACAGATGAAGCTGGAATTCTAGTCAATGCAAAGCCGGCTAAAATACATGATAAATACAATAAAACGGTTTGATTCATCATCAATCCCTCCTTCTAAAAACATTATGAAGTAAGAAGGGGTTATGGCTATTTATAGTACTAGAAGCACTGGAATGACTGAACTCTATCTAAATCCACCCCGTAATATACCCATCTGTTCCTGTACCATCTAAATCCAGAGATGGATCGTCTTCCGACAAAAACTGGGAAAAACCAGAATGAATCTCTGCGCAACCAAATATAGGTGAAACGATATAGGCATCCTCGTATGGCACCGGGGTCTACAGCGAAGGTTTGGAATTGTGATTGTGTTGGTTCAAAATCTGGTGGTGGAGAAGTAGGGGCAACTGCTGATGGCCCTCCACCAGGGAACTGCCCACCTTGACCGGGGAATGGTCCACCAGGCCCACCAGGGAACTGCCCACCTTGACCTGGGAATGGTCCACCAGGCCCACCAGGGAACTGCCCACCTTGACCTGGGAATGGTCCACCAGGCCCACCAGGGAACTGCCCACCTTGACCTGGGAATGGTCCACCAGGCCCACCAGGGAACTGCCCGCTTTGACCGGGGAATTGTCCACCAGGTCCACCAGGGAACTGCCCGCCTTGGCCAGGGAATTGTCCACCAGGTCCACCGAAAAATTGTCCATCCTGTCCGGGAAATTGTCCGTCTGGGGAGGCATCGGGTGATTCAGTAAATTGTCCACCTGGAAAACCAGGGAATTGTTGTCGATTATCAAATGATGATTGATTCATTACTTATCTCCTTTCTTTAAAGCCCTTCTCTTTACTATATGGTGAATTCGTCTAGAGTGGGAATGATTTTAGTACATTGTTTAATAAATGTTAGGAGACATTAATGATGTGGAGGTGAATGGGCTTATGAAAAGACTATTTATATGGACGATCTTAGTTTCAGTATTTTTATTTCCTATAATAGAGGTTAGTGCGTCATCAATTGATTGTCCTGATGTAAATAAATTAGAGCAAACCTCATTAGAGGATAAACAGGAATTTCTAAAAGCCTTAGAAACTATAATTCCGGAAATGTATGGGTCAGATGAAGATGCTGACAAGTATGGTGAATGGAAGATCATAACCGCAACTCCATTTCCAAAAACAGTGGGTGTGTTTCGTGATGATATTTACCGTAGAATAGCTGCGAATTATTGTGGGGAAGATGTTTCTAGTAAATCATGGTTGGCAAGAATTTATTTTCCGAAGTGGGAAGGGGTAAGTTCTAGCCTTTCACAAGGACAACTTTTCCTGGCTAAAAATGAGGAACAAGGATGGTTTGTCTGGTTTTGTTATCATTAAAATATTTCTTGCTAAGTGCAGTGGGCCGTGTTAATATTATGCTACTATTTTCCAACTGAAGTTATTACAAATGTCTAGAACTTATACGGTGACTAAGCAAGCTGAATCGAAGCTTGCCTTTTTTAGTTGGAAAGAAGAAAGAGGAGAAGTTTAGCATGGATGGAAATAAGAAATACGAATATTTGGCAGATGATCCAAATATAAAAGTAATGCCAATTATGCTGTCATTAATAATTGGTGCTTTTTTTGCTATTTTAAATGAAACATTATTAAATATTGCTTTAACAACTTTAATGGATGAATTTGGTATTTCAGTCACTACTGTACAATGGATGGCAACGGGATTTATGTTAGTGATGGGTATTGTTATCCCAGCTTCAGCTGTACTATTACAATGGTTTACGACACGTCAAATGTTTTTGGGTACCATGACTGCTTTCACAGTAGGCACTTTAATTTGCGCTATTGCACAGACCTTTCCCATTTTATTAGTAGGTCGGATCACGCAGGCAGTTGGAACAGGGTTGTTAATCCCAATTATATTCAACGTCTTTTTACTACTGTTTCCACCACACCGACGCGGTAAGGTTATGGGGTTGGTTGGATTAGTCATTATGTTTGCACCTGCAATTGGTCCAACGTTATCAGGAATAATTGTTGAGTATTTAGGCTGGAGATTTCTATTTATTACTGTAATTCCGTTTGCTATTTTTTCAATTGCATTTGCTTATAAATATTTAATCAACGTTTCGGAAGTTACTAAACCTAAAATAGACATTTTTTCCCTTGTATTATCTACGATAGGATTTGGTGGTATTGTATTTGGTTTTAGTTCAGTAGGGGAGGGTGATGCTGGTTTCCTTAACCCGGTCGTGTATATACCTATTATATTAGGTATATTGGGACTAGTAATCTTTTCGTTAAGACAACTAAAACTGGATGAACCTTTATTAGATCTAAGAGTGTTTAAGTTTCCAATGTACACACATGCGATTGTTATGTTTTTTATTATTATAATGACTATGTTTTCATCTGAAATCATCCTGCCTATTTTTATGCAAGGTCCGTTAGCTTTAGCTCCTGCAACAGCTGGACTCGTTTTGCTTCCTGGGGCGGTGTTAAATGGACTCATGTCACCTTTAATGGGACACCTTTTTGATAAGTTCGGTCCAAGAGTAATGATAATACCAGCTTCACTCGTATTATCTGGTACCATGTTTATGATGAGTAAACTAAATATGAATACATCGTTATGGATGATTATTGTGGGATACCTATTGTTGATGTTAGCCATTTCAGCAATTATGATGCCTGCGGAAACAAATGGGTTAAATCAACTACCAAAACATTTATACCCACACGGGACAGCGATTATGACGACATTACAGCCTGTTGCAGGTGCTGTTGGAGTTTCAGTATTCATTAGTATCATGAATGCAAGAGAAATTAACTTTCTTAATAATGTATCAGACCCGACTAATCCGATTGTGAAAAGTGAAGCATTAGTTGCAGGTGTCGAGCTTGTGTATTTTATAGCTTTTGTATTATCAATCATAGCTGTAATTATGTCATGGTTTGTATATCGTGCAGTACCTAAGGAGTTGGAAGAATTAACTTCAAAAGACTAACAAATTTTGTGTGATTTGTTAGTCTTTTTTTTGCCCATTAACGCTTTAATGTTTTTTCTGTAATGCCTTATGTTCGTATTTAATTAACTTTATCGAAGGAAATTCATTAGGATCCTGTTGAGACGAGTAACGTTTTGGTTCCACCGCAAAGTAAAGCGTATCGGTACCTAAATGTATCCCCTTTTCATTGGTAGGTAATAAGGTAATTTTTATTACATAGGAATAGCTTTGGTTCCTCTCATCATTCCCCTCTATATTATTGTTTGCTTCAGTAATAGAAACCATATCATGTTTTTTCCAACCAGGTGTATCATAACCATGTACGGTACTATCCTTATAATAATCTTCTATTGCTTGATAAATATCATCATGGTAAATGTCGAGGATAAAATAACCAAATAGTTGCTGGTTGTCTTTACTTGATTTTGGGAAATCCGGTATGTCATTTGATTGACTATTAACTGTTTCAGTATCAATTGTAAATAACATTGTGCTTAATAGAACAGTGGAGAAAATAATTAATATACGCTTTTTCATGTGAATACCTCCTTGAACTACCCACCACTTATCGACCTTGCGGTCTGATTGAAGTGGGGGATTCCTAAGAACACCAGCG
>NZ_JBHTKJ010000012.1:0-295037 GCF_042675965.1 Virgibacillus byunsanensis
AATCAAAGGAATGCTTGATAGATAAGCATTATTGGGTAATCAAAGAAATTCTATGAATAATTCAGGACATATAGTAATAATTTGAAAATCGTTCAAATTATTTCCCCCCTTGTAAATAACTAAACTAAATTAAATCATAATAATTGCGATTTGTGAATTTTAATCATTACGATGTATTCAAAAATTCATCAAATAAAAGAAGACATTACTTAAAAGTTGCTACAAGTAAAGTCTTCTTCGGTCATTATTTCCGTAATGCAATAAAGTATAGGAACATTCTTAAATTTTATATCTTCGTAACGCTTCTTCCCTCATTGATTATTTCAAGTGTTCTTTCGGGTCCCAACAATTGAATTGATAAGATGGTTTCGTATCATAGCCAAGCCTTGTCCCAATAGATTCGTTTTCCAACACCTTCTTGCCTAATTCGAACGTTTTTATATGTAGCACAGTAATGATATCGATTAGTCATCGAAAACACCCCCAATTGTTCTCATGCCAAGTGGTACTAATAGTTGAAAAGGAACACTTCATCCATTAAAGGATCTTTATTTTTGTTAAATGACGGGTAAATAGTTGGATGAAGCATATTCGCAATCTTAGTTAAACCTAGTAACAATCTTGGCGACGGTCTACAAAATAATGGTTCCTCTAGAATATGTAATTGACTGTTTTTTATAGCATCCATTTGCTTAGAATGAGGGCGGCTGTGGATGACCTTTGGATTAACCTTCTCCTTCTGTACACCAACCCAAACCGTGCACATCACATCGGGATTTCTTTTTCTAACTTCATCCCAATCCGTTTTTACACTTGATTGCTGCTTATCTTGGAATAGGTTTCTTCCTCCTGCAAGCTTACTAATTTCGGTTAACCAATTGTTAGCACCAGGTGTATATATCGGTTTTGGCCACCATTCCCAATAAATTGTTTTTGGATGTTCTATCTGTTTAGATAAATGATGATAGTTTTCAAGAATTAATTGATACTTCTTGTATAACTGTTCTGCCTTTTCTTCCGTTTTTGTTACTTTTCCAACAAATAATAGACTGTCTCCTACCTCGGTTAACGTTTTTGGATTCGGAACAATTGCGAAGGGGATTTTTCTTTTCTTTAGCTCTTCAATGTTTCGTTCCATTCCAGGAACCGTAAGAGAGGCTAGCACTAAGTCCGGTTGTAGCTCTTCCACCTTATCCATATCAATATTCAAATCAGGTCCTAATTTTGGTAACGTTTTCACACCTTCAGGCCAATCGGAATAGTTATCTACACCTATTAAGGAAGTCGTTAAACCTAAATAGGCTAATAATTCGGTATTACTTGGACAAATCGATATTAGTTTCATTAGAAAGTTACCACCCTTCGTAGTAATCTTGCAACACAATCAATCCTTATTTAAGTCTCTTTGCATACCCGTTCCATACATAGTTAACCCTACCTGCCATTATAGCAGCATCCTGTGCAATCCAACCCGCTAGATCCCTCAGCCTCCTATCATTATTTTCAAGAGGAACAATACCTTTTCCAACCTCTAACATAACAAGGACGACCTCATTCTCCCTTTTTTGTTCTTTCTCTACTAGGTTCTGAAAAAAAGTGCTGAACTTTTTTCGAATTTCGTCATTACTTTCATTTTTTTTCAGCTCAGTTGTAATCCACTTTTCCCAGCCTTCCATCACGAGTGTTGTGTCCTTTACCCAGTTTGTCTTCCAGTCAATAATCGCATCCCCATCGTAGGCGGACACCCAACTACATTTTTCATTTTGCTTCCTTACTACCTTTCTTTTTCCTGAAAAGGCTCCGCCGATAATGAGCTGCATAGCCATTCCCCCTTCTGCTTTTTAAATGTTAGTCGAGTTGCCTGTCCGTGTTTAACAGATACATCCCAAAACGATGTAGACGGGACGTAGGTTGAAACAAGATATCGGATTACCCCGCCATGGGTCATAATAAGGATGCGTTTTTTGACACCTATGGCATTACCAATCTGTTGTTGTAAACATAAATTAAAAAAACTATCAATTCTAGCTTTAAATTGGCTAGCTGTTTCTCCATTTGGAATAGGGTTATTTTCCCAATTGTCGATCCAATTCCGGTATGCTTGTTTGTCTTTTAGCTGTTGATAGTTTTTTCCTTCCCAATCGCCAAAATTAATTTCTCTTAATCTAGTATCGATGGAAGCTTTTGCAGGAATTTGTATATAGGCTAAAGTTTCCAGGCAACGACGTAGATCACTCGTGTATACACTGTCAAAGCTAGTTGTAGCTAATACGTTTTTAAGATTGTCTAATCTTGTTAACTCACTCTTAATAACCTCTCGGTCTGTATGGCCTAAATACCTTTTTTCTAAATTCCAGTCCGTTATGCCATGACGAACGAGAAATACATCCAAGCAATTACAAGTCCCCATAATTCTCCCCCCTCGATTGCTGTCCCTAATAAATCACCATTAATTCCTTTAAACTTAACTTTTACCCATATGCCAAACAAAAAGATAAATACGATGTAGGCTGGGATGAAATACAAGAAATCCGGAAAAAACCAAACAATACCAATAACAGGGAGAGCGGCATACAGTCCATCAAGCCTATTTACATTTTTCTTCCACTCCCATGCTAACCCTTGTTTTTTTGCAACCGGTAAAACTATTAGTAACACAACTGCTCCCAAGCGAGAAAGAGCAATGATAAAAATAAATGAATAAATAGGTAAATCTGATTCAAACAAATTATAAATAAACATAGTCTTCCATGCCAGTAAAAAAAGAAGCGCGATGTGACCAAAGCTTCCTACGATTGGATCCTTCATAATCTCCCACTTTCTTTCTAAAGGAGCATTGGAACCGATCGCATCAGCTACATCCATCCACCCATCTAAATGTAACCCCCCAGTCAGCCATACCCATACCGAAATCGTAAGCAATGCCATCATACCTAGTGGAAGATAGGGCTCAACGAAATATAAGAGAACAGCAAGGATGGATCCTAGAATTACACCGACAAATGGGTAACTCCTGATTGCCCAAATACTTGTGTTTTTATTCCAAGGGCATGCAATAGGAACGGGAATTCGTGTTAAAAATTGAACAGCAAGGATAAAACCAAAAACTAATTGCTTCATCATTTAACCCCCTTCCAGTAAGTGGGGATACCTGCCTGTACTTGAACGACAAGCTCGGATTGTTGGACAATTATTTGGTGTAGACGTTGCAAGCAATGCATATAGGTAAGCGCAACTTGATCGGAAGACGGGATGTCTTCATTAATATCATTGGAAACAATCAGGAGGTGAAATTGATGCTCACGTGCTAGCCTTAACCAACTGTTCACTGCAGTTTCGATCCTATCGATACGATAGTTTCGTTCAAACATGACATTACTTAACCATATCGTTAAACAATCGATTAAAATAACATCGCCTTTTTGACAATCGGAAAGAAAAGGTACAAGGTCAAATGACTCTTCTACTGTTTTCCATGCATTGATTCGCTGTTTTTGATGAATCCGAATTCTTTCTGCCATTTCCTCATCACTTTTTTTAGCTGTAGCAATGTAATAAAGACTACTATTTCGTTTGTTCTCCTGTGCTTTGTTATAAAACGAAAGGGCCGTATGCTCAGAAAAATTACTTTTCCCAGACCTTGCTCCACCAGAAATAAAGGTAATCAAGACATCTCTCTCCATTTTTGTAGAGCAGCAAGCAACTGTTCATTTTCTTCCTTTGACCGAATCGCAGTCCGTAGAAATTCACCACGTAAGCCTTTAAAGTTATGCGTATGGCGAGTCAATATTCCGTTTTCCACTAAAAAATAAAAAAGTGCTTCTGTTCGTTTGGGCTGTATGTTATCTCGTAATAGATAAAAATTTACATTTGAATCGGAAAAGTAGAAATTCAATTGCTTTAATGTTCGGTAGATATAGTTTGATTGCTCCTGTAACCAATCTCTTGTTTGTTCTACAAACCTACTATCCTCAAGTAATTTTGGGACAATAGCGTTGACTAACGCATTAATGCTCCATGGAATTTGTTCCTCTTTTAATACATTGATAATGGCAGTATCAGCCATTATATAACCAATCCTTAACCCAGGGATGGTATACATTTTTGTTAATGAGCGTAATAGGATTAAGTTTGGATAAGCTGCTAACCATGATGTAAGACCAGGAATTGATGCAGGTAAAAAGTCAACAAATGCCTCATCAACAACGACATAGGTACCTGTTTTTTTCCCTTCCTCTAAAAGGACTTTTATATCTTCCTCTGGGATTACTGTTCCTGACGGGTTATTTGGACGACAAAGAAAAAGAACGTTTTTATTTTTCAGTTTTGCTAATATCGTCTCCACTGGTAATTTAAAATCATTTGCTTGTTCATAGAAGATATCTTCCACATCGATATGATAATGTTTGCACGCTCGTTCATATTCCAAAAAGGTAGGATGAACAATAAGTGCTTTCCCCTGTTCAAAATATTTGGCTACTAAAAAAATAGCTTCTGCTCCCCCATTGGTAAGTGATACTTTGTCTGGTTCTATTTCTTCATGATCTGCTACCATAGCACTGCTTGTTGAATAAGCCGGGTCTGGATAGCGACGAATGGTCTCATAACTATTCGTTAATGCTTCTTCTAACCAAGTCGGTGGGCCTAAGGGGTTTAAATTCGCACTAAAATCTAGTAATTGTTTTTCGTCATTCATACATAATAGTTGTTTTATCGCTTCTGGCTGTCCACCGTGGTTTGGCCATTTCATCCTCTCACCTCATTTAAACTATCTAATTAGTTGGAGCAAACAAACACTTATTGCTAAAAACACAAGCCACCCACCATGCATATAACGGATGGATCTTGTAATGTCATTGCTCGTTAATTGTTTTAACCGATTTCCCATCGTTGCCCGTACAGACTTCTGGTGACCATAGTAATTAATTCCACCTAACTGAATTCCCATTAATCCGGCGACCATCGCCTCTGACCAACCACTATTTGGGCTTGGGTGTTTGTTTGCATCTCGCCATGTTATTTTCCACCCATGCTTCTTTTTTGATCCTTTAATTACAAAAGCTGCCAGCCATATCGAGAGTGCAGTTAACCTAGCTGGAATCCAATTGACTACATCGTCAAGCCTAGCTGATGCCCAGCCAAATTGCTCATACCTTTCATTTTTATAGCCAACCATTGAATCTAATGTATTGATTGCCCGATACACCATAGCTAGTGGCGCTCCACCAACGACAGCCCAGAATAATGGTGCGGTTATGCCATCAACTGTATTTTCCGCAACTGTCTCCACCGTTCCTCGAACAATATCACTTTCAGGTAAGTTTTGTGTATCACGACCAACAACCATGCTCAGCTGTTTTCTTGCTTCTACTAAATCGCCAGCGACCAAAGGAATGAGGACAGCTTTAGCAGCAGCACTTAAACCTTTGATTGCAATCGTTGATGAAATAAGAAAAATCTGTGCACATATACCAGCAGTTGGGTGTAATTGATAAGAGAGATATACGACTAAAAAAGAGATAAAGAATATAACTAATACCACTGTTGTAGTAAGGTAGATTCCTTTTAACCGTCTATTTTCCCCATGATTCCATCTACCATCTAAAAACCCGATCAGCTTCCCCATCGATACGACAGGATGTGGAAGCCACCGTGGGTCACCAATCGCTAAATCTAATAATATAGCGACAATTAAAATAAAACATAAACTTACAACTGGATCATATATAGTAGTAAAATGAACTAACATTTCTTTAGATTCCTTTTCTTTTGATTAATGATTCTGGAAATCGTTCATTAATTGATAAATGCGAGTTAGTTGAACGTTATCTCGAACAACCTTAGCTAACAAATCAAACCCTTCTTTCCTTTTTTGAGCAAACGATCTTCGGTGTAAAAGCGGAGCCAATCCTTTTTTACTCCTTATATCATTAAGGACGATCTCCCTAAATAAGTCATTATGAAAGATGCCATGAAAGTACGTGCCAATAATGTTCCTGTCTTCGCTGATTGCACCTTCTGTTCGATCTGATAGCTTTATAAAAGGACTGGACTCTGCTTCAAAATGAGACTCACCCATATGAATCTCATATCCTGAAACAGGAATGGTTTTCTCTCCATAACGTGCAAGTCCTTCTGACTGAACCGTTGTCTTTTCTTGAGTTATCGCTGTTTGCATCGGAAAAAGTCCTAAGCCTTTAACCTTCCTATGTAATGACTCCACTTCATACGCATCTGTAATGCTAGTACCTAACATTTGGTAACCACCACAAATTCCAACAATTGTCGTATCCTTTTCTGCTAAATCCAATATCCTATTAGCTAGACCTATTCGGTGTAAAAATTGCATATCCGCTAACGTGTTTTTGCTTCCAGGTAAAATAAGTAAATCTGGATCTGCTAAATCATCGGCGGATTGGACAAAGCGAACGTGACAGTCGTTTTCTTCAAAAAAAGGATCCATATCGGTAAAATTGGAGATCATCGGATGACGGATAACAGCAATATCAATCACTTTGGATGTATCCTTATGAGAAGAATAGCTGTCTAACACAACTGAATCTTCCGCTTCGATGAGAAGGTTATCGATATGTGGAATCACCCCTAATATGGGAACATTCGTATATTCTTCAAACCACGTTAATCCAGGTTGTAATAACGAGACATCTCCTCTAAATTTATTAATGATAACCCCGACCACCTTTTCACGACCTTCTGGTTGGAGGAGCTGCAAGGTTCCTACTAAACTAGCAAAAACCCCACCTTTCTCAATGTCCCCTACCAAAATAACCGGTGCTTTTGCGATTTGTGCCACCCGCATATTGACAAGCTCCCTGTCATTTAAATTAATTTCAGCAGGACTACCTGCGCCTTCAATCACGATTCGCTCATAACTAGCAGCCAGTCGATAATACGAATCTCGAATTAATTTTAATCCTTGCTGGAAAAAATCTTGCCGATATTCGCCTGCCTGCATATTTTTAAATGGCTTGCCATGTACAACAATTTGGGATTGGTAGGCCCCAGTTGGCTTGATTAAAATTGGATTCATATCTGTTGTGGCAATGACACCTGCTGCCTCTGCTTGAACACCTTGGGCACGCCCAATCTCTTTTCCATCAGCCGTAACATAAGAATTTAATGCCATATTTTGGGACTTAAATGGAGCTGTGTTAAATCCATCCTGCGTAAATATACGGCAAAAGGCAGTTGCAATGGCACTTTTTCCGGCATCTGAATGGGTACCCTGAATCATTAAAGGAACGGCCTTTTCCATTGGCATTACACCTCACTTTTGACACTTTCACCTAACCTTAAAGCTCGATCCCTTTCACTGCTGGGATACCTCTATCATAGTAATGCTTTTCCACATCAACCACGGAAACAAGGTCGGCGATATCTTTAATTTCTTGTTTAGCATTTCTTCCGGTAATGACGAGGTGGACATGTTCTGGTTTATTTTTTATTAAGTCCTTTACTTCCTCTAATGGCAACACATCATCAATCGGAAATTTGTCAATCGCTAATGCATTGTTTAATTCGTCTAGGACAACAAGGTCATATTCCCCACTCATCACCGTTTCCTTTGCTTTTGGCCATGCTTTTCTTAATGCTTCTCGATGTTCTTCTGGGGTTTTGGTCCATGTAAATCCAATACCAAGCTGCTCCATTTCGACACCTAACTTTTCTAAGGTGATTTGCTCGCCGTAGGAACGTCTTGGTGATTTGATAAACTGTAAAATCTTTACGTTAAACCCTTGACCAACTGCCCGAACTGTTAATCCAATAGCTGCTGTCGTCTTTCCTTTACCATCACCAGTATAAACAAGTGTTAAGCCCTGTTGTTTTCTTCTTTTCTGTACCATATGAACCCTCCTATTGTTTATTTAATACTCCCGCAGTATTAAACGTTGCCATTTCCTTTACCATTAAAGTTGCTGATTGAATGATTGGATAAGCAATCGTTGCCCCCGTTCCTTCCCCTAGTCTAAGACCTAAATCAATTAATGGCTTATTACCTAGTAAGGAAATAGCCACTTGGTGTCCAGGTTCTGCCGATTGATGTGTAACAATCATGTAATTAGATGCCGCTTGAGAGATTTCCTTTGCTAAGAGTGCAGCTACTGTACAAATAAACCCATCCACAAGTATCGGTACACGCTGACTAGCTGCAGCAAGCATCGCGCCTGTCATCCCCGCAATTTCTAGTCCGCCTACCTTTGCCATAATATCAACTGGATCCTGTGGATTGGGATTTCGTTTTACAAGCGCTTGTTTAATCACTTCTATTTTATGTTCGAAGGCATCGTCTGCAATACCTGTTCCATGACCGACTAGTGAAGCGATCTGCGCTTTACTAAGAACAGCCAATATTGCACTACTCGCTGTTGTATTACCAATCCCCATCTCACCTAATATGAGACATTTGGCGCCTTTATTTATTATTTCTAGCCCTTGTTGATAGCCAACTTCAAGCGCATCTTCTGCTTCTTTCCGGGTCATTGCATTTTCCTGATAAAAATTAGCGGTTCCAAACCGAACCTTTTTATCTATCAATCTTTCGTCTTTTATCGTCGACGTAACCCCTATGTCGATGATCTCAAGCAAGGCTCCTATTTGTCTACTAAAAACATTAATACCTGCACCACCGTTTAAAAAATTTCGAACCATCTGCTCCGTTACTTCTTGTGGATAAGCCGATACTCCTTCGTCGGTGATGCCATGATCGGCAGCAAATACTAACACACCGGGTGGGGTTACTGATGGAAATGCTTCCCCTTTCATTGCCGCTAATGAAATGGCTAATTCCTCTAGCCTACCGAGACTTCCAAGTGGCTTTGTCAGTGTATCTATATATCGACTCACTTGCTGTCCCATTTCCTTATTTAACTTTGGAACCGAATAACTATGATTCAACATACTATTTTCCCCTATCCGCTTGATACGCTATACATTTTTCCAGCCAATTTTCTACTATCCTAGGACAAGATCCAAAATGAAAATGCGTGTATCCAGCAACTACATTATTTTTCAAATAACCTTCGTTACGTACACCTCTCATACCTTTTGTTTGATATGCGTAAGGAACCTTTTCTTCTTTTGGATGAAAAGAAGAGTAATGAAATTCATGCCCCTTTGCGACGAGGTCTTCGAGTAGAAAATTATCTAGCTTCCCACGAACTTCTCTGTACCCTAACGCAGCTAACCTGTCTTGCATTTGGACGCTTCCAGGAATGACACCTACCATTGGATATGTTTGATTTTTCGTCGTTTTAATCGAATCTGTTAAATACATAAACCCGCCACATTCCGCAAGTGTTGGTAATCCCTGATCAACAGCATCCTTCACAGAACGTTTGGTTTCTTCATTCTTTGCAAGCAGACTAGCAAATTCTTCTGGGAATCCGCCACCTAGATAAAGTCCATCTGCATCGTTCGGTATCGTCTCACTTGCTAGCGGGGAGAAGTAAATTAATTCCGCTCCATTTGCTTCCAAGATTTCTAGATTTTCAGGGTAATAGAAATTGAAGGCCGCATCTCTGGCCACGGCAATTTTTGCTATCTTGTCATTTTTCTTTTCAAACATGGATGGCTGTTCACTACCCTTTAATGGTTCAGCTACAGCCAAATCTAGTATCTGATCAACATCAACCGTCTCTAGCACTAACTCTCCCAATTTGTCAAAAAAGGTATCAAGCTCCCCTCTTTCAATCGAAGGAATGAGGCCAAGATGCCGCTCTGGGATTTCGATATCAAGCTCCCGATTTAAATAGCCGATTACTGGAACATGGCATTCCTGTTCAATTGCTTTTTTTACTAACTCAAAATGACCTTTGCTCCCTACTTTATTTGCAATGACACCAACAATATTCGTACTCTCATCAAATAGTTGAAACCCTTTCACAATCGCGGCTGCGCTCCGAGCCATACTCGAGCAATTGACGACAAGCAAAACCGGACTCTTCGTTAACATACTTATTTCCGCCGTACTTCCCTGATTGGTTTCTGGGTTTTTCCCATCAAAAAAGCCCATCACACCTTCAATGACGGAAATATCCGCTCCTTGACTTCCGTTTGCAAACACATCCAAAACGTGATTGTGTGTTAGCATCCAGCTATCTAAATTACGAGAGTCCCGTCCTGTAACAGCTGTATGATAAGTTGGATCAATATAGTCCGGTCCACATTTAAACCCTTGAACGGTTAGCCCCTGTTTTTTCAAAGCTGACATTAAACCGATTGCTACGGTTGTTTTGCCTACACCACTTCCAGTACCTGCAATGACAATTTTTCGTTCCGTCATTAGCTCCTCCTCCTTTTTCATGGTTCTTTTCGTAAACTTTGTCGCTTTTTAATTTTCTCTGTATAAATACTTTTTCAGTGCTTTCTTTGTCGCCTGATAAACTAGGCTGCCAATTCCCTTACCGACAACGGTTCCAGATCCGGCATACAGTGTTTTTTCTCCTTGTTGGGTAACACCAATGAGGAGAGCGTCAGTTGATGTACCTGTTGCCACCGTATCGGATAACGGGTCAGTAATATCAAGATCTTGCAAGGCTTTCACCTTCGACTCCGTAGCGGACATAGATGCATTAACAAGTGCTCCATCGGTAAAATGGGCATCAACAAAGACCATCGTGTTGATCGTACCAATCGTTGGCTCTAATTCCGAACACGTTGAATTGGTGATATCAACCGCATTACCTACACCTGCTGTCACGATAACAAGCATGGACATTCCATCTATTTTTTTTGTTACTATCACCGCATCTTTTAGCTTCACAGCAGTCATCATCCCAACCGCGCGTTCATGTGGAATATTTCTTTCTATCATCCATTTCTTGATATCGTTCTCAGGCTTAGCGCAGTTGTAATTTTTCGACACATGGAAATTACAAAAGTAACTGGACCACTGAATGCCATCACCTATTACACCATTGGAAATAGTTCGTAAAGCTTGATCAAAGGCCACATGAATAAAATCGTCGGTTTGCTTTATTTGGTAAGACTGTTCAAAGTCTGTACGATTGCTTTTGGTTGAATAGCTCGGAGTCATCAAGAGCTGCGGTTTCGGAATCGTTGGGTGAGATTGCTGCTGAATGTCTACCTCGTATACCTTCTTTAACTGATCCGTTTTCCTCAACGTATCTACATCCCCAACTTCTAAAAAGGTTCCCTCATGTAGTAAAGCAACCCGATCGGCATAAAGGGAGGCTACATTTAAGTCATGTAAAATAGAAAAGACGGTTAACCCGTTTGTTTGCTGTTGTTTTTTTAGTAAATCTAGGATTTGAAAGGTGTGTTTAATGTCCAGGTGATTCGTCGGCTCATCTAACAGTAATACTTCCGGCTGTTGGACTAACGCTTTGGCCAACAATACCCGTTGCTTCTCCCCGCCACTAATCGTCCGAAATGGTTTGTTGCGAAAATGACTTATTTTAGTTAATTCCATCACTTCGTCAATAGCGGTTTGATCGTCCTTTGAAAGTTGTTTTATGATCCCCTTTTGATGTGGGTAACGACCTAGACTAACAATTTCCTCCACCGTATAATCAAATGAAACTTGAGCCTCCTGAGTAAGAACAGCTACTTTTTTTGCTTTTTCAAGCTTGGAAAAAGAGTAAATATTTTTTCCATCAAGCAAAACATCTCCCCCCTGAACAGGCAACTGCCCGGTAATTAACTTGAAAAGGGTTGTTTTTCCACTTCCATTCGGACCAAGCAACACAAAAAATTCGCCTTTTTCAATTTCCCCATTTAATCCCTGAATGATAGGGGGATTCGTGTATCCTCCTGACAAATTTTCCAACTGTATCATTTACGATCCCCTCCGTAACATTCGTTCTTTTGTAAGCAATAGAGCAAATACCGGTGCACCGATTAATGCCGTAATGACGCCAATTGGCAGTTCTTCTGGGGCAATAATCGTTCGAGAAACTAAATCAGCTAAAATGAGAAACGCTCCGCCTACGAGCATGGAAAGTGGTAGGACGTGACGATGGTTCGGACCAGTTACAAGACGGACGAGGTGTGGAATAACAAGGCCGACAAAGCCAATAGATCCCGATACCGCAACCGCTGCTCCTGTTAATAGTGATGCACCAATTAAGATAAACATTTTCCCTTTTTTCACATCGACACCAATATGATCTGCTGCATCTTCGCCAAGTGCTAAAGCATTTAATTCACGGTAGTGATAGTAGACAATAAAAGAGCCAATAAGCATAAACGGCATGATCAACTTCACATGGCTCCAACCTCTCATACCAACACTTCCGTACAACCAATAAATAATCTGTGCCATCGCATCCCGATCACTTAACGAAATAATTAGAGACACAATTGCTCCGATAAAGGCGCTGACGATAATCCCAGCTAATATGATTGTTTCTACAGCTAAACTTCTACTGCTTAACCGAACCAGACCGAATACAATAAAAAGTGTTAATAATCCACTAATGACCGCGACAACCGGCAAGGTAAAATTTCCTAAACCAACAATCGAAAATTGAAAAAATAATACAAATACAGCACCTAGTGATGCTCCCGAAGAAACCCCTATAGTGTAGGGATCTGCTAATGGGTTCCGTAACAATCCTTGGAACGCTGCTCCGGCAAGTCCAAGTGATGCACCAACACAAAAAGCAAGTAGCACACGTGGTAATCGGATATTCCAAATAATCATTTCTACATTTTTTGGTACCTCATTAAGCAAATTGATACGTAACGTTTTATCCAATACAATATGTAAAATCGTATCTATCGAGACCTGGACACTACTCATTAATAAACCAAGAAGGGCTGTACCAAGTACAACCCCTCCACTTAGAATATATAGACAGCCTATTTTATTTTTTGAAAACTTCAGGGTAGACAAGCTCCGCAAGTGTCTCGACCCCTTCAATTAACCGAGGACCTGGTCTGGTCACAGTATCGTTATCTACATCAACGACATGTTCATTTTTAACAGCCGGTACTTCTGCCCAGCCTTCACGACTTAACACATCTTGGCTTGGATTATCTACATAATAACCATAAGTAGTAACAATTACTTCAGGGTTTAACTTCACAATTTCTTCCTCGTTCAAACTCACCCAACCCTCATGTTCTGCTGCTACATTAATGGCTTGAATTGCCTCAAGCATTTCGTGCATAAATGTATTTGTTCCAGTCGTATAAATATCTGGTGCTGGTGATACTTCCACCCATACTTTCTTCTTATCCGTAACTTCTTTTTCAGCTTTTTCTTTGATCTCAGCTAAACGCGTTTTCATATCAGAAATCGTTTCTTCTGCCTCAGTAGTTGTTCCAGTTGCTTTAGCGATCATAGTTATGTCACCATAAACATCGTCGAAAGAAGTGGCACTTCCAACAACAACGACAGTAATTCCTGCCTCTTCAAACTGCTCTATTGTTTCCTTTGCATTTTCGTAATGATAATCGGTAACAAAAGCAATTTCCGGGAGTAGGGAAAGAATCTTCTCAACGTTGATTTCCTGTCCACCGAGTTTATCAATCTCTTGTGTTTCTTCTGGGTAATTACTATAATCAGATACACCGATGACCTTATCACCTAAACCAAGGTCAAATACAATTTCTGTCGTACTTGCTTGAAGCGAAACAATCGATTCTGGTTTATTTTCAATCGTAACTTCTCGATCTGCATCATCTGTAATGGTTAGTGGGAAGTTTTGTCCACTATCCTCATCAACTTGTTCATTAACATTTGAAGAATTGTCCTCTTCTATTTGCTGGTTATCGTTTGAGTCAATAACATCCTCTTCACCATTACCAGCAGCTTCCGACTGTTGTTCTTGTGTACCGCAACCCACGATAGCGGCCATAGTAAACAGTAAAATAAAACTAATAAGTCCCCATCTTTTTAACATCTCTGTATGCACTTCTGTTCCTCCTCCTATTTTTGAACACAAAAAAACGCTATTCCTGTGGAAAGCGTTGGTTAAAGGCATATGTATTATACTTTGATAAAGTATGATAACTCGCAATCTATTTATCTGGCACGGTAACATGATAAAAATAGATTGCCTGCACTTTAAACATTCCTTTCCTCGAGGAAGTTTAAACACAAATAGGCAGGTCTCCTGACTTACGAATCAACGGTAGGTTACTCCTTCCCGTGTTAGAAACACAGTGGATCATTTGTAACCATCCTCATCGCTTACAGTGGCGGGACCGTGTTGGATTTACACCAACTTCCCTCTTAGTCTTACAGTTAAGTTCACTTGGAACACTGCAAAAAACCTCTTTGTCTAGTATTCATTTTTTTGTCTTCTAAAAGAAATTATAAAATATTATTTACCTTTTGTAAAATATTATTTAGTCCATATCCAGTTGTTCATGATTCATACGGTGAGTGAAACTGTTCAGAAATCTACAATTTGAGTTGAACAAGAATTTTCGAAATAGGCTTATATAAAAATATAATACAGTTTTCTCAATATAAATCTATTATTTTAAGGATCACAAAATTTCCATACCCGCCTTCAACTATAACCGCTATATTTTCTCTTTAGAAATTGCCTATACAGATTATTAAACTCGCCAGTATGAAATGAGCAAATAAATATTTAAGTAGATTCAACATCTTCATCTACATTATATTACTTCAAATACCTCCACTTATTTCTCCTATTCAATTAGAATACCGATATTGTAAACTTCTCTTCTTTTTTAAGCTAACAGCTAAAGAGTTTACAGCTCTACGGTCTTTTAAAGATCCAACTGTTAATCGTTTTCTATCCATGCTAATATCACCCGTTCTTAAGATTAATATATATTGAACCAGTAATTTTTAATTAATAATAGTAATTTCCTTTAAATCCATTTCATAAACAAAATCCGTACATTTTGATGCATATTTAATTTGTTTTTCTTAACAATTGATTTTATATTTCTATGATGTTGATATTAAATAAATCTTTGAAATTTATCATGTAAACATTCCCTGAGAATCCTTTATCTTTTACAAATTCAATATATGGTGTATGAAGGTACCTAATTCCGTTTATAATGTGCTTTTTACACACTAATAATAAAATATTCCTCTTCCTCCCTATTCTAAACTTTTCTATACAATACGACCTACTACATTAGTCTTTGATTTATAGCCCTTGAGATATGATCCATGAATATATCCACATTTATAGCATACTGGCTACGAATTTAATGCTACTATTGAACAGTATCACTTGGTTGAGACGGAGACTTAGGTTGATTTTCATTCGTTTTATTCTCATTAGAATCTAGGTTTTCTTCTTCCGGACTAGTCTCGTTTTTCGAAACAGGTTCGTCTTTTTTTGCTTCATTTGATTCCGTCTTTGATGGACTCTTTATACTAGTTTCGCTTTGCTCTGGATTTCTGTCATTAGAATTTGTTTGATTTTCTTCCGTTTTGTTACTTTCATTCTCATTCTCAACAGGAGATGGCTTATCCTCCGCTGAATTTGGATGTTTTTCATTTTCCGATGAAGCACTTTCTTTATTAATTTTATTATTACTATTATTTTGTTGTTGTATTCCATCATTAGCAGATGTTCCTTGTTTATCATCAAGGGTAGGCTTTTCAGTTTTATTCTCTTTTTGATCTTTGGGAGTTTGTGGACGATCCTGACGTGATTCTGAATTCAATTTGGCATTGTCTTCCGTAGAATATCCTTGTTCACCCTCATCTGGAACCTTCTTAACATCTTCCTCAATCATATCCTGTAATTGTTTAACGGATTTCTCTTTTACTTCATGAATATTTTGAACGAGCCCCTTTTCTCGCAAGGTTTGAAAATGTCTGTATTTATTCATCGATACGTCCGCATGTTTGGCTTGGTCATAAAATTCCTTTGTTTCATTGAATACCAGTACATCTGCAACGATGTTCTGACGTTGAAGTTGAGTTTGGATCACTTCAGTTAGATCACGTTCAGAAGGGGAGTCAGAGTCATTCGTTACCTTCACAAGAGTAGTCTCAATTCTTCCTTGTTCTTCTGTCGTTAAAAAGCCTTTTGAAATCGACTCAGATATGATGAGATTAACCACTTGATAGAAGTCTAAGCCTTTTGATTTGATGGAGTCGATGATTTGTTTCCCATCGGCATTCAAAGCTGAAAGTTTTACCACGTTTAAATCCTGGTCTAAATGAGCCTCAATACTCGGATTAATATCAGTGGCTGCAATATAGTGAGTTTCGGAATGATTTTGAAGCACCCCATAAGATAAAAAGGCGATAAACAAAATAGCTACCATTGCTATAGTAGATACAAACTTGATAGGAAGAGGCTGCGTTTTCGCTGTACACATCATCTTTTCACCCATCATCGGCACGTCATTTTCAGTTCGCCGTATATTTTTAAACGTGCCATCATCACAGAGAAGAACATATTCGTTCTCCGTCACTTTGGTCACGACACCTTCAATTGTATGTTTTTTCATATTTTTACACTCCCAGGCCCGACTTGAACAAACGTTGAAAGCTGTCTCCATTCCGGATGTAGTTGAATCATAATGATCGTAATCAAGTACTTCCGATGTCGCTCGATTGATTTGGGCCGGTGCCTTGTTCTTTTGGTAAAAGAAGCTACAGGAAATACATTTTTCTCAACTAATCTATCTACTAAATCGTGATGTTTGATAAATTCAGAAGCTATTTCCATAACTTTGATTCGAGTTTTACGATGTTTCGGGCTATGACTCTCCAACTCCTCAAATGAAATGTTAAACTTACTCAATTTTTCATCGAGTTCTAAAATTTCTTCCACGAGGGCTGAAGTGTTGATCGATTGTTGGTACGACTCTAGCGATGCTTTCATTTCAGCTTGATCATGTTCTGAATGATCGTCGTTTGAAATAGTGTACAAATGACGCTTTTGTTTTCGAAAATAGTCAATTAGATCTCGTTGAACTAATAGATATGCATAGTTCAGAAAGATTCGACCTTTGTCGTACTCAAATGTGTCTATTGCACGGTTAAAAGCAATCAGTCCAATACTGGTCTCATCACTACTCCATGTCACATATCGTTTACAAATATGTCCAACAACGTTAATTATATATGGTTTATAATGCCGAATTAATCTTTCTCGTTCTAAATCATTACCCTTTTTTATTTCTATCAGAGTTTCGTTTAGTTTCGAACTTTCCATGATGTCCCCCCTTTATAGAACTCTTGAGAATCAAAAGTTCTCTATTATATATCGGAGGCATATCGTCTTTAATAAAGGATAGCAACCATTTTTAATATGGATTACTATCCTTTATAGTTTCTTTTCTAATTGTTATGGTCTGCCTGATGTTTTTTCCTGTTTCTCTTTAACTTCTGCTCGCGTTTCTCCTTGCTTCTCTTCAGCTTCAACTTGTGCCTTTTGTTTTTCTTTAGCTTTTGCTTGTGCCTCTTCTTGTTTTTCTTCAGCTTTTACTTGTGCCTTTTCTTGTTTTTCTTCAGCTTTTACTTGTACCTCTTCTTGTTTTTCTTCAGCTTTTGCTTGTGCCTCTTCTCGTTTTTCTTCAGCTTTTACTTGTGCCTTTTCTTGTTTTTCTTTAGCTTTTGCTTGTGCCTCTTCTTGCTTCTCTTCAGCTTTTGCTTGTACTTCTTCAGACTTTTTAAGGGCTGCTAAGAATTTTTGCTCGGCCTTTTGTTGATTCTCTAATGCTTTCGCAATGCCAGCCTTTGCTTCTTCTGGAAGGTCTTCACGCTCGAGAAGTGCTTTTAGGTTTTCTGAACGTTTTTGACTATTTTTAACTACAGATTCTTCAACTGCGGATGTGTCTTCTCCAGCTTCTTGTGCTGTTTCCAGATCCTCTTCACTCTGTTTCAAATGCTCTTCATAATCTTCTAGTAACTCTTCTGCCTTTTCTTCATTGCCTTCTTCAAGAGACAATTCCGCTTCATTTATTCGATCATCCGCATATTCATCTTGAAGAAGTGCTTTTTCACTATTTTCTTCAGTTAACTCATATTCTGCTTCCTCTATTACACGAGAAGTATCATAGAGGTCTGAATTCGGATCAACAACTGATTCATCCTCAGCTGCATAAACGTTTCCTGCAAATAATAAAAGTAGACTAAGTGTAACACTAGATATAATCGTTTTCATTGTTATTCCACCTTTTTCTTAAAAGAATTGTACACTTTGTTTAAATTCCTTTATCAGTTCTTGGTTTATTTCATACCCTTCATGGGGGGTCATAAAAATTAAAATTCCAGTTTGTTCTTCTCCACTATTTAAATAAATATCAGTTCGAATGCTTTCTTTTCGATTCGATTTTAAGGAAAGATATTGCTCATCCTCCTCAATTGCATCGCTATTTCCAAAAGATGCTTTCAATTCACTTTTGATCTCATCTAATGACTTTTCATGCGAAACAGACGTCAAAATGGCTTTCACATTCTCATTTTGAAACATAATATTGTCTTTGTCTTTACTGGAGTTGTCTTGGAGTTGCCAACCTGGCGTTTGGATAACCTTAACTGTTTTGCTTTCATATAAGTAATTCTGTACTTCTTGCTTTTGCTCGTTGTTAATTTTATCATTTGGCTCTGTGCCTTCATTTCCATCATTTTGGCAAGCTACTAATAAGAATGAAACAACAAAAAATAATAGAATTATGCGTGTCCTATTTATCAATCTATCACCTCCATCCACTTTCTTATGACTTTTATTAAGAGAGAGGTTTATAGCATTGGTTCGACGGTAGCTGGCTGACATAGAAAAATCCTTAGCCCCTTTAGCTTTGCGTCATCATTTTTCAATGATTTTGCCTTTCTCTCTATTCACTTATCTATACGTAAGCTTGTTTAAAATTTGGGGGGGGGAATGCAAAATTATTTTAATTGCGATCTCAAAAGTACACAATTTTAAATTTGGATAGTAGTAATAACGGGCTATACTTTGTTTTAACCTTTCCTACCTGGGGAAAAAGTAGTCATTAGTATTTATGGAATTAAGTTAAGATACTGATTAACCCGGTATTATTGCTATTCTTAGAACGATTGCCGAAAACTTTTAAGTTATGCAGCAATAAAGTAACGACACAAATGCACACTCAATATAGCTTTATTTATATAAAGTGATGTCTCACAATGGTGTAAAATAGAAAATAGAGACTAAGTGATGGAATATTATAGAAGAGGCTACTGACCATACAGTCATTACCATTAAACTCCTTTTTGAGGCTCAAATCACTCTATAATAGTTCTTTAACCAAAACAATAATATACCAACAAAAATAACCACCAACTTAACATATAAATTGATGGTTATTAAGCTTACACCTAATACGAATAATAATTCGTTTCGCCCTCATTTCTATTATTTATTATTTCCAAAGTTATTATTTAATAGCTCATTTCTTATATCCTCTTCTGTCATTTTTTCTTCTTCATAATGTTCATCTTTCGTACCATTATCCGAATTCTCAAAACCCGGGTGGTGACAGACACCTGGAATTTATGAATCTCCTTAAAACTATCTATATACCTTTATATCCTTCTTCCAACGATCCTTATAAAAACCAATAACATCTATTTGGTCAAACCAGTACAAAATTTTCCCTTCTAAGTCTTCGGGAAATGAGCTGAAGGCGTGTGGATAGGTTTCCCTATTTTCAGATAAAGATACTGTTCCATCACTTGGCTTAAATTCAAAATCTGGTTAACCATAAGTAGTAAAAATTGGATAAGTACCTATACAATTTATTTGTCTTTATTCAATGACCTAATTAACAGAATCCCAGTGTGAACACCCCAGCATTCTGTTATTACTATTGTACTTGTTGATCATGCTTTTAACCGATAGTTCACGTTATGTTCTTTCAGTGTTTTGTCTTTTCCAAACAAAAAGTGTTTTTCCATGTCAGGAGAATATTTGGAGTTTATCGTTTTAATGCCCGTAGCTTCTGCAACCGCCCGTAGCATCGCTGGCGATGCCCCACAACACAATCCAATATAGTTTATTCCAATGTCTTTGGCTTCCTTTGCCCACTCAGCTAACTCATAACGATTATGATAAAGCGGGTCTAAAGAAGTCGGAAAAGTGGTTTCTAGAGGCAAATGACAACTGCATCCGCCATCAGGCAAGTTAAAAAATGTTGGACTCTCTTCTGTTGTGCGATATGGAACAGGCAACCCACCTACATAACCATCCACATGGTTGCGTATCTCAGCAAGGTATGGCTGCATCGTATCGGGACCGCGAAAACAATTCATTCCCACAACCAACGCGCCTTTTTCGGAAAGTATTTTACACGATTCCTCTACCGTGTGCCCATCTCTTAAAACATTTTCTCCCATTAAACCTAAAGTGATTACAGCTGGCAATCCTTGATTTTGAATTTCTTCCAATGCTATTACTGCTTCTTCATGGTAATAAAACGTTTCGCCATTAATATAATCGACGCCTTCTTCCTTGCACCATCCCACCATTTCAGAAAACATATTTCTAACTTTCTCTTTTGATTCAGAATCTTCCGGATCAAAAATATTCGTGTTGGATATATTGCCTGCTACCAATGCCTCTTCAATGGGATGTTCCTTCGCGACTTCTTTTGCTAATCGTATCGCGTTTCTGTTCAACGGTTCTAACAATTCCTCCTTACCAATGATACGCATTTTTTCTCTGTGGGCATTGTATGTAAAAGCCAGTACCACATCTGATCCTGCATTCATGTAATCACGATACGTTTGTTTAAGTGCTTCGGGATTATCCAATGCTACCTCTGGTACAAAAGTACCTGCTTGCAAATACCCCCTGCGTTCTAATTCAAATAAATAACCTTCTCCTGCAATAACTGTTCCGTCTTTTAGTCTTTCTTCCAAACTGCGTTTCATACAATTTTCCTCCCTCTTAAATTCTTTGTACCTTGCTTGAAATTATCTTTCAAAATGTAAAACCACTGCTTGTATAAAGAAGAGTTTACCAGTTTCCTGATAGCCATTATCAAATATTAGTTTTGTGTAAAATCAAAAACCCCTCTTCATTGGAAAAGAAGAGGGGTAACTAAGCAATGTCCACTCTTCTTATCTCCCAAGCATACGCTTGCTGGAATTAGCACAGTACTTAAAAAGCCTGCTGCCGAGGTTTCATGGGGCCAGTCCCTCCACCTCTCTGGATAAGAAAGTATTGATATTAAATTTTAACTTAAACCATAATATACACCTATCTACATTTTCAGTCAACTGCGGTGAATTAAAAATCAAAACTCCCTAATTTATCACCCTGGGATTCATATCCTTTCATATATTTGATCCGGCGCTGGGCGGAAGTGGCATTTACCTGTTCATCAGCATGGTATGAAGAGCGGACCATCGGGCCTGATTCACAATGTGTGAAGCCTTTAGATAAGGCAATTTCTTTTAGTTCAGCAAATTCATCCGGGTGATAATAACGTTCGACATTCAGATGTTTTTTTGTTGGCTGCAGATACTGACCAATCGACATAATGTCAACATGATGAGCCCTTAAATCATCCATTGTTTCAATAATTTCTTCTTTTGTCTCTCCAAGACCAACCATGATACTTGATTTTGTTGGCGTATTTGGTGCTATTTCTTTGACACGCTCGAGTAATTGTAGTGAACGATCATACATGGCGATTGCACGTACTTTTTTTGTCAGGCGACGGACGGTTTCCACATTGTGGTTAAAAATATCCGGTCCGCTGTCCATTAGTGTATGCAGACTTTCGTAATCGCCTTTCATATCAGAAGGAAGGATTTCTACTGTTGTACCTGGCATTTTCCGACGGATAGCCCTTACTGTTTCAGCAAATACTCCAGCTCCCCCATCTTTTAAATCATCCCGTGCCACAGCAGTCACCACGGCGTGCTTCAATTCCATAATTTCTACGGATTCCGCTACACGTTCTGGCTCGCCCCAGTCAAGTTCGTTTGGTAGTCCGGTTTTAACAGCGCAAAAGCGACAGCCACGTGTACATGTATCCCCAAGAATCATAAATGTTGCTGTTTTACGTTCACTCCAACATTCATGAATGTTTGGACATTTTGCTTCTTCACAAACTGTGTTTAAGTTTTTTTCTCGCATTAATTTTTTCAAACGGTTGTAGGACTTATTTGTATTAAGTTTTACTTTCAACCATTCGGGTTTCCTTACGTGCTCATAATTTTTAGCCATCTGCACAAAACTCCTTTAATTATCGAGAATAGTTCCATTTTGCGTTTCTGTACTTGGTTTCTGCTAAATCAGTTACTTCTGACATTTGTTCCTCTGAGAGTCTGAACGGTTCCAATTCAATATTCAATCCTCTTTCAAATCCTTTTTTGAAAGCGGTTTTTACATCATCAAAGGTATACGGCTGTTTTGACACTCTGTTAATCGTGACTGCTTTGTCACCAAAAGCTCGTCTGGTCCGCTCTTTGACCCGCTCATTTGGGTAGATAAACAAATCAAATAATTTTATTTCATCCACATCCAACGGAACAGAACCGTGCTGGAGGATAATGCCTTTTTTTCGAGTTTGAGCGCTACCTGCAGCTTTTTTACCCTCAATAACTAACTCATACCAGGAAGGTTCTTCAAAGCAGACAGCCGAGTCGTTCGTCTGTTTTCCTTTTGGAATTGAAAAATCTGCATGAATTCCAAGTTCATTAAACCCTTCTAGCAAGCCTTTCGAAATAACCATATAAGCTTCTTTAATTGAACTTGGCATTCTTGGATGATCCTCAGAAACGAGCACACTGTATGTAAGCTCTTGGTCATGGAGAACGGCGCGACCACCCGTCTGTCGACGTACAAGTTCAATTCCGTGCTTTTCGACGCTTTTAACATCAATCTTTCCACTTACTTTTTGGAAATAACCGACGGAAATACCGGCGGGTTTCCATCCGTAAAATCGTAAGACTGGCGGTATTTTTCCTTCACTATGCCAATCAAGCAGGATTTCATCCATAGCCATATTAAAGGCGGGGGTACAATAACCTGAGTCAATAAAATACCATGTTTCTTTCATTCATGATGACCTCTTTTCTAATGATCAGCTTTCTGAAAAATAGATAATTTTAACAATCGATATCATTCTAACATAAAACAAGACAGTAACTAAATACACATAAAAACTTTCGGACTAAAATTTGGTACATATTATTCTTTGAAATTCCTAATAAATTCTCTCCTGTAAAACCCACCATTTTCTATTTAAATAACATCCTGACTCATAACCCAGTTTCCATTTGTTAAGATAATTTTAAAAAACAGGATCACATTGAAGGGATCCTGTTTTTCCAATAACCGTTAAAGATTAAGGTTAAACAACATCACTTCCCTTCGCTGGTATTAACCAGAGCAGGTTCAGAGGGTGAAAGGAAACGCGCTTCCCTTCTCTCAGCCGTATGGCTCCCCTAGTGAATAATATTCTATTTATTGAGAATGAATCTTACACTAGTTCACAAAAATGGAATCTCCCTTTGTTGACTTTTTCTCCTATACAAAGGTGGATTGGCTTGGTGAATATTGGCCCTGCATAGGTAAAGGTGTGGAATTCACCATTTTCACCGCACTTATCCACATTTTCTGGTAATTCCTTTAAAAATGAAGCGTTTATATGGCGACCTAGAAACTTATCTGTCAGCGTTTCGGTATCGATACAGGTAGTCACTGTCTTGAATCCGAGCGAAATAAATTCCTGAATTAACTCATTTGTTGGTCGCCCCCATAGTGGGAATATTGCTTTTAATTTTTGATTATGAATCAGCTCTTCTCGGTACGAACGAACATCTTCTAAGAATATATCACCGAACATGACAGTGTTTATTCCATCTTCTTTAATTTGTTTTAATTGTTCATTCATCCTTTCCTTGTAAATGGGATGTGAACTTTGTTGTGGAATGTACATTTTTCGAAGTGGAATTCCAAGACTTTCGGCTTGTTCCTCTAATAATTTTTCCCGCACACCATGGACACTAATCCGTTCATATCCTTCTGTTACAGTTGTAAGCAAAGAATCCACTGTGTACCGTTTATCTTTTAAAAGATAATAGAGTGCTAATGAACTGTCCTTTCCACCACTCCACGAAACAACAACTCTTTCTTTCATTTATTATTCCCCCTTTTATTAAAATAAATTAGTTAGTCACACAATTTATTTGATGGTAGTATGCAAAATTAGATGGGAACATCAAAATATTTCAAACTAGGCCCACTTATTCATCCTATTGAATAAGTGGAAAATGCCGTAAATAATGCCTCTTGAATGATAAACTACAATCTATCAAGAATAATCTGCGGTGCCATCAACTGTCTTGGATGCTCTATGACGATTGGCTGTGTTCCATAGACAGTTTTGATGATTCTTTCTTGAACTACCTCTTCTGGTGAACCTATCTTTTGAATCCTGCCATCCTTCATCAGGATAAGTCTGGTGCAATACATAGAAGCAAGGTTAAGGTCATGTAGAATCACGACTACTGTATGTTGACTTTTTTTTTGCCATTTCCTAATCAATTCCATCATTTGCAGCTGATGACCGATATCAAGATAGGTCGTAGGTTCATCTAGCATAAGTATTTCTGGTTCCTGAGCCAATACCTGTCCTAAGGCAATTCGCTGCTTTTCTCCACCACTCAGGTGATTAATAACCTCATTTTCAAGGTGATCTATGTGTAATCTTTCCATTATCTCATAAGCAATATCGTATTCCCAGTTCGCTTCCATATTAACTTCATCGCCAAGCCAATTTTGATAAGGATATCGACCCATCTCGATCATTTCTCGAACAGTAAAACCAACTGGGGGAATCCCTTCTTGTTGAAGAACAGCAAGAATTTTTGCTAGATCCTTTGTTTTGTACTTTTTGAGCAACTTCCCTTTGATTTGGACAGTCCCGCTAGTCGGCTTCTCAGCTCCTGATAATAATTTCATGAGTGTTGACTTGCCGCAACCATTTGGCCCGATAATCCCCACGATTTCATTGGGCTCAATCGTCAAGTCTAGTGGCTGTAAAACTTCCTTCGAATTATATTTTTTCGATAAATTTTTTGCAACAATCATAGATGAACTCCTTTACTGCCCTTTTTCAATAAGTAAGCAAAGAAAGGTGCTCCTAACAAGGAAGTTACGACACCTAAGGGTATTTCTTTGGGCATTAAGGCCATTCTTGCAATTGTATCTGCCCAAAGCACATAAATAGAACCTCCAAAAATGGAGAGGGGGAGGATTAGTCGGTAATCAGGACCGACAATCAATCTGATCAAATGCGGAACAACCAACCCAACAAAACCTATCACACCCGATACCGATACGGCGGAGGCTGTTAGTAATGTTGAGGTTACTAGAACGATCATTTTTGTCCTCTCTACCTGAACGCCCAAGTGAAGGGCAGTCCTTTCACCTAATGTAAATAAATTTAAAGCCCTTCCTTGTGATAGTATAATAATAATTCCAATTAGCAGATAAGGTGCCATGATTTGCGAGTATTCCCATCCTTTTAGAGTTAAACTCCCCATCATCCAGAAAATAATTTCGTTTAACACTGTCCCTGACATGGAAACCATTAATGAGATGATCGATCCTAAAAAAGCTTGTACAATTACGCCTGCTAAAATTAACGTTTCTTTTTTCATCTGACCACTTTTCTTCGCAATAAATATGACAAAAAACAACGTAAGTACCCCAGTAATAAACGCTACAATAGGTATGGAATATTTGCCAAATAGTGTAGATTGGAGCCCGAACAAAATAATGAAAGCCGCACCTATTGAAGCACCTGAAGAAACACCCAATATGTAAGGATCTGCTAATGGATTTCTCAGTACCCCTTGAAAACCCGCTCCTGCAACAGCCAATGCCGCACCTACTAAAATTGCTAGTACAATTCTTGGTAAACGAACCTGAAGGATGATTGCCCGACTTACCTCGTCACCTCCACCAAAAAGAGTAGACCATACCTCAGTGATTGGAATCATAGAAGACCCTATTGATAAGCTCATTGTAATTGAAAAAAGAAGGAGCAGAGTTGCCCCTCCTACAAAGAGAACTAATTTCTTTTTCATCATTCTGCCGAGTCGGGATGAATTGCTTCAAAGACTTCAATTAAACTTTCAGTAATACGTGGACCGACACGGCTTGCTTTAACTGAATCTATTCCAATAACCCGCTCATTTTTGACGGCATCAATGACATTCCAGCCGTCTCTTGATAAAATCTGTTCCTTGCTATCCTCTGTTGCACCCTCTTCACCAGAAGTGAAAAGTATAACTTCAGGGTTTCTCTTAATAACTTCTTCAGGATTTACTTCAAACCATCCATCAATATCTGCAAAAATGTTTTCTCCACCAGCTAAAGTAATAAGATCATTGGAGAATTCGCCCGACCCAAAGGACCAGCCTTTCGAGTACTCAGCGTACACTTTTTTCGGCTCAACGCTAGCCACCTTACTTTTTACGTAATCAAGATCTTCCTTCATTTCATCGACAACGGTTTGCGCTTTCTCTTGATTATTTAAAATTACTCCAATTCCTTGGACATCCTCTATTACTTCTTTTATTGACTGTGGGTTTGAACCAAAGACCTTAAAGCCTTTTGCTCTTAATTCTTCAGCTACTTCTACCTGTAGACCAGAATTAATAAAAACAACATCGGGTTGTAAGGCAATCAGTTCTTCCTCATTTATTCCCGAGTATGTACTTCCTAGTTTTGGCAAATCAGCTGTCTCAACAGGGAAATCAGAGGAATCATCAACAGCTAAAATCTCTTCTCCAGCCCCAACTGCAAATAAAATCTCTGTACCGCTTGGAATTAATGAAACTAGTTTAGTAGGTTCTGAGTCAAAAGTAACATCTGTTCCAGTAGCATCCGTAACGGTTAGTGGATACTGCGTTACTGAGTTATTCTCTTTCTCTTCACTTGCTTCAGCCTTTTTTGCCTCCGCTTCCGTATCATCAATCTGGTCTTGATTAGAATCTTCTTTAACTCCCTCCTGGTTGTTACACCCAACAAGTGCTGTAGTTAACATGAATACAAACAAAAAACTGATAATTTTTCTAAACAATTTGTTCACCCTTACCTTTCTTTTCCTAGTGTGATTTATCCTTAGTAAAGCAAAAAAGCCTCTGACATGAAGGCAGAGGTTGGCAGGGCATAGTAATCCCATAGCCATCCTTTTACCTCGAAGGATTTGACTAAAAAATAATGGGGATGTATCTGGCTTTAACAGTTGCGGGACAGCTTCGGAGTTCCACCGAAATTCCATCATCCATTATTTTTATTCATTTGATAAGGTAAAGCTAGAAAGCACTACAAATATCAGATAAAAAATCAAAATAGTGAAATATGCATTATCCGATTATTAAAGCATTTTAAATCTTATCTCTATTAATATATCTCTAATACTTTATTAAATCAACCAATTCATTTTACTCAATTTTCACAGCGTAAAAATAATATCTAATCGTTATCTGATATAACACTTTCCGTACTTCATTATGCACCTTGACAAAATTAATTATAAAAGAAAAGCACCTCCGCTTTTGGTATAGTTTAATTGTCGAAAAAAACTACCAAAAAGAAGAGGTGCCTCGTACTAGGATAGCGGATAATGACCTAAATAATTACCTACCAAAAGAATTAAAATCTGCATTTAATGACTTAAAGTTTCTTCAACACGTAAGGATCGCTGGAATCACAAAGGACTTTGGGTTCTCTTGATTAAGCGCCAATTCTTTCTTCTGCTTCCAGATGCTTTCTCTCATCTCGATTACCCAAATAACGAAACACAAAGAATTGAATAATGATACCAGAAATCAATAAAACAATACTGCTTCCAATCAATGAGTAAGATAAATATAAAACTCCCGCAATCCCCGCAGGCACAAGTGCGTATGGAATCTGAGTGTTAACGTGAGCAATATGATCCGACCCAGCAAAGATTGATGCCATGACAGTTGTATCAGATATAGGCGAGACATGATCCCCGAAAATAGCTCCAGCAAAAATTGCCCCGATAACGATAGGAATTAGATCTTCTCCCCCTAGCGTAAATGCTAGTGGAACTGCAATTGGGGTTAGAATTGACATTGTTCCCCACGATGTACCCGTTGCGAAAGCAATAAACATTCCTATAACAAAAACCAAGAATGGCACAAGTGTAGCAGTCATCCAGCTTTGTGTCGCGTTTACTACAAATTCAGCAGTACCAAGCTCAGATGTAACGGTGCCAATCGACCAAGCTAACACGATAATCACGAGTGCTGGAAGCATTGTTCGAATACCACCCAGCAAAGTATCTTCACACTTTTTTAGCCCCATACCTTGGATGAGAGCCAGCACAATACCTACCAATGTCATGGCAAAAGCCCCCCATGTTAGAGCAACTGCAACATCCGTATCTGCTAGAGCATCCATGAGTGATTTTCCTGTAGATCCACCACCTGAGTACCACAAACCCCATACACTTACCGAAATAAGTGTTACAAGTGGAAGGACAAAATTCCATACACTTCCTTCTTTCTTGTAAGGTTCTCCTAAATCCTGTTCAATAGATGACAAAGGCGTAGAACCATCCGGTATTAATTTTCCAGTCGATTGAGCCCTACGTTCTGCTTTTGCCATAGGACCAAAATCTTTTCCGATAATAATCATCGGAACAGCTGCAAGACATAAAATTGCGTAAAAATTCCACGGAATCGATTGCAAGAAGGCGAAGTAAGGTTCTATACCGATGATGCTTGCACTAGCAATTGCTGCTGCAATCAAGGAAACTTGAAAACCAATCCAATCAGAAACAGGTCCAATTGTTGCCATCGGTGAGGCTGTTGAGTCAAGAATGTAGGATAACTTTTCTCTTGAAACTTTATGTTTTGCGGTGATATCTTTTGAAGCATTTCCAACAATAACAGAGTTCACGTAATCATTAAAAAATATGACAATTCCTAAGAGATATGGCAAAAATAGTACCCTTTTTCTAGTAGTTAATTTTTTCTCCAGAACTTTTATAAGTCCTTCCGAGCCACCAGTTTTAAACATAAATGCTGCCCCTGTACCAAGTAACGCAGTCATCACGAGAAAGCGTGCATTCCATGGATCAATCATTACATCCTTCATCCATGTGAAGGTGACACTTACCGCTTGGAACGGATTACCTCCAGCTGCAATTAATCCACCTACCCAAATACTGATAAAAAGAGAAAACAAAACCCGTTTTGTAACAATTGCCAATACCACTGCAACAATTGGTGGTATTACGGATAAAAAATCCATACATTGTTCCCCATTTCTTTTTATTATTTGAAGTTCTACACATAGAACCCCTTCGGATTTGTTCCGTCAAATTCGACAACATTTCATCTACAAGGCTGAATTCAACTATTTACTTCACAAGCAAAAACCCCATTTCTCTAATTACCTAACAACAACTCGTCTCCTCCCTATAAACCCTTTAATGTTGTGACACTTTCCCCTCCTACCTTAAATAGATTTAATAGTATTATATAATACTATTAATATAAAATGTTAATATTCTGATATTTTGTAATCTTATCATAGATTTAGTGATATGAGTAGGTAAACTATTTTAGATTTAATAAAAAAACTTATGCAATAGGATAGGAAAGGTTTCTTTCTTATCTGCTAAAAAAAAGGGAACCATAACTATCTATGGTTTCCTTCATAATTTAAACTGTTATCCTATATCCGTACGTACAACTTGCTCCCTTGCTCTGTTTCTCCAACCTCATGCCGGATTATCTGCCAAACAAACCACATAGCAATAACTAACTAAATAATTGCTCCGATAATCAACAAGTCAAGTAGGGTAAATTAAAGGCTACGAAAGCTAAGATTTAATTTAATACTATCACAATTTCATTTCAATAATATCTCCAGAACATTAAAAGATGTGTATGGGGACAAAAGCTATCGTTAAAGTCTTTGGAAAAAGAATACTGGAAGGAATTTAGTTGGAAAAGTAAAGGGAGGAATTAGTTCTCTACTTTAAGAGACCCACCATCTCACTTCGAAAAACGGTGATTATGGAATGGCAAGATCCAAACTGAAGCTGCGGACAGTCATAACGGTGAGTCTAATTGTGTTTATTGAAAATTTAATAAGTAATACTTCTGCATGTTTTTACTTATTCTTTTTGTTCCCCATTCTTATCCTGACTATTGTCATATGCTACTAATACAAGACCTGAAGTTTGTTCGACTTTATCGAGAAGATCTTTTTGCTCCTTGGATAGTTGGGCTAGATCGAATCCTTTTTCTTTTGTTTCATAATCCTTTTCATGCATGCTATTGCCTCCTTTTAGTATTAGTATTATGGACGGAATAAGATAACTTATACTGAAGGAGGAAAAAGGTTGGCTCCTAGTGTGGAACTTTACCGGAAGTTTTATAACAAAAAGAAAATGAATAACTTAATTCCATTCTTATTTCATCTAAACTCTTCTTGATTCTTCTTTCTTCATTGATTTTTTCACACGTTCTTTTGGTTCCCAACAATCAAATTGATAAGTTGGTTTTGTATCAAAACCTAGTCTTTTACAATAAATTCGTTTACTTGCTTCTTTTTGTTTCTCAATCCTAAAATGTTCACATGTCGCACAACAATGAAACCGACTTTTCATAACAACACCTCCAACAGAAGTTAGCCCCTTACGTAATCATATTAAGCTATCTTCGCCTAAATATCTTATAGATGGCATTCAGTAATTTTTTTACCATGTAATGTTTACCAATTGAGTACCCTTTGATATACAACCGTTTCTCCATTCATCGTATCTAAAAAAAGAACATTTAAATTTAGTTATTTAGAAATAGTTGTATCTAAGGTACAGCTATTTCTCATTCAAAGTCTCTTTAAGAAGGAAAATCTCTTGCTAGAAGTTTTTCGAAACTTTTTACATGTACTGGTTTTGAAAATAGATAACCCTGTCCAAATTCACATTTAATAAATTCGGATTTACACATATCTTATATTATAGCTAACCACGCTAAAATCCAGCGGGATACGTTTGAATATACTCTATACCTCCTCCGACCACAGTTGATATGAAGACAGTGGTCTTATATTTTTTACCATTGCTGCAACGTGTCAATAAGTTTTGGTTTATATGTACAATATAATTCCTATGCTGATAATACTTCTTATTCCATAGGAAAAAGCCCCCTTTAAAGTAAAACGATGGTTTTTATTTTACCATTTCCCACTTTAAAGGGAGCGCCACAGAATTTTTAGAAATTTTATTCGTTTTTTTAATACCCGTAACCACCGTACGAAGCTCCAATAATAATTAACAAAATAAACAGAACGACGATTAACGCAAAGCCGCCTCCATAACCATATGCACCGTGAGACATAGTTTATCCCTCCCTCGGAAATTTCTTTACAGTGTTTTCAAGATTAATATATGTACCATTAGCATTCCTCGACAGGGCATTTGCCAGTAAAAAGTATATTTTATTTAAACATATCTTTTATAGTTCCATAAGTTCCCCCTACATCATCTTTCCACGGCAAAAAATACAAACATGGTTAAACATTAGCCATTGAAATTTCATTTCTTGTATCGCTTTAGTTATTTCCCCTTGAAAGTTAGAAATAATAACTAAGTTAAAATTTGATTGCACATTGATTAAGAAATCAAAGCACATCCATAATATATTTACCGTTTAACAATTGTTCATGGACCTACAAGCAATACTTCAAAATAGTTTCTCAATTTAAATACTTTTATTGGCTAATTCTTTACTGCTTTTTTTGGTGGTTCTTTCACCCAAGATTTCTTTTCATCTTTATTTGAATTCCAACCTAGTAGCATTGTCACACTATTTTCATATCTTTATTTGTTACTAAATTGCTCTCTGATACATCATCTTCCTTCATCTTTTATACAATTTAATATAGGAAAGGGGACAATCTATATAAGTATTATTTTTAATCATAAAATGAAACGTTACTAACTAAAAAGTTGAGGGGAAAATAATCAATTTCCAGCTAATGCTTCTGCAATTTATTAGTAGTGAAAATACGATTTAATTACATGTAAAGAAGGTGACTCTATACCAATAGCAGAACACCTCCTAACTTCCTAAATCTTCGTTTTAAGCATTTCGCAGGGGAATATTTGTTTATAGAAGTGGACTAGAGTAGAAAATCGACATTCGTAAATAGTTAGAAAAAGAATAAAGAGCTTAACAAAACAAGGGAAACAATCACGAAAAACGGAATGAAGAATCCAGATTGACCAGTATCAAGATAAATCCCTCGGGGTGTAACATCCCTTATAACACCTCGATGGTGTTTTCCATAGTAATCTACTATCTTAACTTCCCTGCCGTAATAGTCACAGGCTTTATGATATAAATGTTTTGATGACATTCTTTGTCCTCCTTTCATCATAAATAGTGGGTAAACAAAATGATGTCCAACTTCGCTTATCACTTACTAGATATCCGATCCAACGAATGCTGCTCCAACGATAATTAAAAGAATAAGCAATACTACGATTAGCGCAAGATTTCCGACCTCGTATCCATCCCATCGTAAGTCATATTTACTCTCTTCTCATCATTGCTAAGGTAATAAAGATCCTTATAGTAAATAAACTATGTATGAACAATTAAAATTGATTGAGTATTCGTTTAAATAGAACCGCTTTTTCGGACAAAATGAGCACTCATCACGGATATAGAGACCCATTCTAGCGATATAGGAATCAGTATGAAAAAGAACTTAGGTAAGTTTATTTTACAATCGAGACGGTTTTGTTTTATAGCAAAAGGCTAATTTATCAGTAAAACATTGATAAATTAGCCCCTTTTATCTTCGGAGAGTACTTAACGTGTAAATCGGCACTTGGCGTTACTTCATTGTCAAACATATTGTAAATAAATGGTAAATCATCCGAAGCAATATAGAACCAAGGAACACGGTATTATCTATAGTAAGTGAAGAGAGTGTCCCAAAAACTTTGGGACACTCTCTGCTATTTATTCGGAATAAAACAACCATCTGGGCCACAGACCAGCCCTTGATTTCGATGCTGTTCTTCTTCCTCTTTTTCCTTTTTCAATTGTCCTTTTTGCCATTCAAAATCAATATCCGATCCGAATTTTTCTGGAAAACGAATATACCACCGCTGTTTACGAATAGTAAAGTTGTCAGGGTCTAATAAGATCGCGTCATCCAGTTCTCTTAAGGCTTCGTAATTTCTGTTCTGCTTCGCATATTCCATACCTAGTTTAAATTTTGTCTGTGCAAGTTGGAGCTGAAGATCTGATTGTTCACTCCTGGTTCTTCCGTCACCAAATTCCACTTTTTCCACTTCTTTATTGATCAATTGCTCAACAGCATTTACATGATCAGGGTCATCAACCTTAAACCCTTCCTTGATTAGACGGATAGTACCGTCCTCATCAATAAAAATGCCATTTGGAACAACTTTAAAGCGAAACATGTTAACTAACTTATTGTTTTCATCAACAACTGTTGGAAAAGTTGTTCCCTTCACATGAGGTTTAACAACTTCTGCACCTTGCCCATCAACAGCAACCGAAAGAATTTCAAAGTTTTTGTTCTGGTTCTGTTCATATACTTTCTGCCAACCTGGCAGTTGTTCACGGCATTGTCACCAGGAAGCCCACATAAATATCAATGTGTTTTTCCCTCGAAAATCACTGATAGAAACTTCATGCCCATTTACATCTTCTAACTTAAAATCTTGTATTTTTTCTAATAACATTTTCATTCCTCCTTTTATAACCTATTCTATATTGTAAAGGGAAATACCTACTAATACTGTTCCATTTCCAAAAAACCTTTAACTAGTGATGACATCTCTTTTGTGTCAATGGTCCGAAAATCAACACATACACGATTGTCATGTATTCGGGTAACGATGACTGGTGTACAAGCTCGTAGTTTAGCTGCAAGTTCCTGTGCTGGAAAGCTTTCATGCATAATAGTAGCGACATAGGTAGGAAGCTCTACCCCTGGCATTGTCCCTCCTCCTATTTGTGATATGCCTTCTTGCAACTTGATTCGATAGGAAGAAGTTTTTGAATAAATGTCTGAGATGAAATCTTCTGCTTGTTGTTTGATCCCTTCTAGTGATCGCGTTACATCTCTTATTGTCGGTAGATTAGATAGTGCATCCTTATCAGATAAATATATTTTTAACGTTTGTTCTAGTGCTGCCAAAGTCATTTTATCAACTCTTAATACTCGTGCTAATTGGTGCTTTTTTAACTGATTGATGATGCCTTTTTTCCCAACGATAACACCGGCCTGTGGCCCACCTAACAACTTATCACCACTGAAGGAAACGATATCTACCCCCGACTCAATCACTTCTTTAACAATTGGTTCATCGCCAATACCATGCTTTTTAAAATCGTAAAGGGAACCACTTCCTAAATCCTCATAGAAAATAAAGTTCTCCTGCTTGTTTTTAATTTTAACAAGAGCATCTGTAGTAACTGTTTCTGTAAAACCAATAGTCTTAAAGTTACTCGTGTGTACTTTCATAATCATAGCAGTATTTTCTCGGACAGCGTTTTCATAATCAAACAGGTGGGTTTTATTAGTCGTTCCTACTTCTACTAAGTGAGCACCGCTTTCTTCCATAATAGATGAAATACGGAATGACCCTCCGATTTCAACGAGTTGGCCACGAGACACGATGACCTCCTGATCCTTAGCTAACGCACTTAATATTAGAAAAACAGCAGCTGCGTTATTGTTAACAACCATTGCCGCTTCTGCACCAGTTGCCTCTTTCAACAAGTCTTCTATAATGTTATGACGAGACCCGCGTTCCCCTTCTGCAACTTGATATTCTAAATTAGAATAGTTTCTGGCTATGTTAGCAACATGGTCAACAGCTTGTTCGCTCAACCGTGACCGGCCAAGGTTTGTATGCAAAATAGTCCCAGTTCCATTAATGACTTGTTTTAGACGATCCTCCTTCCATTCAACCACCTTTTTTTTAGCGTTTTCAAAAATCACTTCTTCAACGTCTTGGCAGGAAAATGATGTCAGTCGTTCACTCCGTACATTTTTCCGTAGACCACTGACCTCCTGCTGGATGAATTTCGTTAACTGGTCGCTTGTTAGCTGGTAATCTTTTAGGATTGTTTTAAAGCGATCGTCATTTTGTAATTGATGTACTGGTGGAAGTTGGCGTAAATATTGGTTTATTTTTTGACCCTCCATATACGAACACCTCAAGAAATATTTACTCTTCTATTTGCTTAATGATTCGCTCCACTTCAGGATATTCTCCAGTTTGGAGCTTTGAATATATTTTTTCTTCATTTACCGTAACCTCAAACGCCCCACCAGACCCTGGTATAAGCTCCAGTGACGTTATTTCGGAACGAAAGTAATGAAACAATTGTTCCGCAAAACTTGCGGCTTTTGGTGCATAGTTTCACTGCATGCAAAATTCAATAGAGACCTTGTAGCTCATCGTTATTTCCTCCCTTTGTTATAGTATCTTTATTCTATAGTAGACTACTCGTAGATTTAAATAATACGCTCGATCGACCATTTCCGTTTATCATCTATACGGGTTGTGATTTCCAAGTAATCAAGTAATTCTAAAAACGGGATTAAATATTTTCGTGATACATATAACGCTTCTTTGGCCTCTTTTAATCCAAAGGTATTTTCCGTTTGTCTTTTCAATACGGATACTGCCCGTTCAAATGCCGACTGATGAATAAGCATTTCATTCGTTAGCCGGTAAGCTTGATTTGAATGGATTAGATAAACAGCTAGTTCAGAAATATCATTTTGCGATAGTGGTGTCCCATCAAAATAAGCCTCCCACTTCTTAACCGAAACCCCATCCTTTTCAACGGTCGCTATGATTTCTTCCATTCTAGCTTTCCATTGTTTGGGCAAATGGGGATGGAAGGATGGTAATGCAACAAACTGACCCACCTTCTTACATTCATTGCGTTCAAACAATACACTTAGGCTGTATTCGGTAAATAATCTTGGATAAGTTTCGCTGAATGCTTGAATAAGTTCTGCTTTACTTATCCCCACCCTCATTGGAAATGCTTCATGATATGATTGTAAATGGTGGCTAACTTCAGCTTTTATTTTTGTAAACGTTTTTAATAAGCAATATTGTTGCTTAGAAATCTCTATTAGATACCCGTCTTCTAAACCTTTTGAAACAGTATCGTTTAATACATGTTCATCCAATGATGTGAACTGAACCAGTTGTTTCCTATCAAGTAATGTGTGTTGAGTTAACACGTTTTCTATCAAATCACCAGGTGTACCTTCCTTTTTATTACGTAGCATTTCAATGGTTTCTTCGCCAAAGCGGTACTTAACACCTTTTGGTTCTATTACCCAACCTCCACCTAAAGTTTCTACAGGGGTTGGCCTCCGTAAAATAAAACGATCCCCTCGTCGAGCGACAACATTTTTGTCTAAGCGGATCTGGCAAAGCACTTCATGCCTTGTCTGTTCCAATTCATTCCGGTCAAAAAAAACGATTTTGCCCATCACTACTGAAGTACCTATATATATATTTACTGGCGAACGTTGTTTTACGGGCAAGAAGTTGTCATCAACAACCTGCAAAGAAACGTCAATTGTGTCTGTAACCAAAAAGTGATCAGAATATACAAGCACATCTCCCCGACTAATTTCATCTTTGTCCGCTCCGCCAAGATTGATGGCTGTCCGTTGCCCAGCTCTAGCCTGTTCTTGGTCTTTGTGATGAACTTGAATCTGACGAGCTTTTACCTTATTACCTTTTGGAAGGAGCATTAACTGGCTTCCCTTTTTTACTATTCCTTCGTAAATTGTACCTCTCACAATCGTTCCTTGCCCTTGCACAGTGAAAACCTGGTCAACCGGCAAGCGAAACGAGCCAAAGGCATCTCGGAACTTTACCTTCTTTAAGTTACTGAAAACGGTCTGCCTCAGCTTGTCAATTCCTTTACCAGTTAGACTATCAACATATACGTATGGAGCATCGTGGAAATTCGTTCCTTCCAATCCATCTCGAATATCCTCTGTCACCATTTCAAGCATTTCCTCATCGACACGGTCTATCTTTGAAATGGCAACAATACAATGTTTGATACCTAAAAACTGCAATATATACAAGTGTTCTTTTGTTTGCGGCATGACACCTTCATCTGCGGCAATCACCAGAACTACCAAATCAATTCCAGCAACCCCTGCGATCATTTGCCGAATAAACCGTTCGTGTCCAGGCACATCAACAATCGATACATGCTTTCCCTCTTCTGTTTGCAATGGAGCATAGCCAGGTTCAATAGAAATACTTCTTTCTTTTTCTTCCTTTAAACGGTCTGTATCCACATGTGTCAATGCCTTTGTCAGTGTCGTTTTTCCATGGTCAATATGGCCCGCCATACCAATTGTAAAAAATGTATCGCACATCCTCTTCACACGCCCTCTAAAATTACTGATAATATTACTTTAATCCTTGACATCAGGTGTTTCAAGCAAGACGACTCTCTTTTTTGATAAATAGTTTGATAAAATATCACTTCCAAAACACCTTTATTGCGATTCTATTTTTTTCGTTATAAACTAATATAAGATAGACTGAATATAGTACCTAACTAATGGGGTTGGATGGGTGACTGGTGTCCTCCTGGGTCTTCAAAACCCTGAGGGGCCTGCGTGTCAGGCTCGGTGGGTTCGATTCCCACACAGTCCCGCCAAAACTAAATTAGCTATGTCGTAACAGTCAATTGATGAGTTACCTATTATCTAAAATATAATTTGCTAATAAAAAACATTTTTCAAATGGAAAATCATTGTCAAAGTCGTAATAACTACTCCTTACTTTCATCAATCGAGAGACCGCACTGTGACAGTTCAACGCATAGAAAATGGTTTAGAAAAGTTAGCTGATTGATTATGCACGACAAATTACGAATAGTATCGAGCTAAGGGAAAATTGAATATCAAACCAAAGAATATATCTAAACACCATTCAAGTAAGTTGAAGCTAGATACTTGTAAATCTACATAGCGCATTGGAATAGCCGGATGTCCTCTTACTACATGAAACTTTGAAAGGGTGTGGTTACCATGTCAAAAAAAGAAGAAATCATTAAATTAACTTCTTTATCCACAAAAGGTGGCTGAGGATGTAAAATTGGTCCTGAAGACCTGTCGCAGGTTCTGCGGCATTTACCAACATCTATACTCGATCCCAACTTGCTTGTCGGTATAGACACATCTGATGATGCAGGCATCTATAAAATAAACGATGAAATAGCACTTGTGCAAACACTTGATTTCTTTACTCCAATTGTTGATGATCCCTTTATGTTCGGACAAATTGCAGCGGCAAATTCATTAAGTGATGTTTATGCAATGGGTGGTAAACCCATAACAGTAATGAATATCGTTGGGTTTCCGATTAGTACTTTAGACAAAAGTATTTTAGCAGATATTTTAGCAGGTTCTTCTGAAAAAGTAAGAGAATCTGGTGCTACACTAGTTGGTGGACACTCAATTGATGATCAGGAACCTAAGTTCGGATTATCTGTTACTGGCACCATACACCCAGATCGTATTCGGGCAAATATTGGTGCCAAGCCGAGTGATAAACTAATTTTAACAAAACCAATTGGTATTGGCATTTTAACAACTGCTATAAAAAGTGACTTACTGGATGAAGCTACTATTGATGAAGTAATGAACGTAATGGCTACTCTAAATAAGTACGCTGCCGAGGCTATGGAAGACTACTCAGTAAATGCTTGTACGGATGTAACTGGATTCGGACTTTTAGGTCATACCCGTGAAATTGCTGTAGGAAGTAATGTAGGTATTACAATATACAATCAAAAGGTCCCGGTTTTAGCTAGATCAAAAGAACTTGCTCAACAAAATGTCATTCCAGGTGGAACGAAGAAAAACCATCAGTGGCTCGCGGATTGTATTGATTATAGCAATAATATTAGCGAAGTTGATCAACTAATTCTTTGTGATGCTGTAACATCAGGTGGACTTTTAATTTCAGTCCCTGAATCAGAAGCTGCTTCTCTACAAAATGACCTTCAAAATATGAATGTGCTTGCTGCTATTATTGGAAAAGTAACATCTGAAAATCCAGGGCGAATTACCGTCATTTAAGTAAATTCAGTATAAATAAAGAAGGACTCTAATTGAGTCCTTCTTTATTTATAAACTAATCAGGATAAGAAAGGGTTAGACACAATGATTGTTCTCGTTACTGGTGATGTTGGATTTATTGGTCGAGATATTGTACATGAATTATTAAAGAATCAGTATGTTATGTTAATCAAGTAAAGAAGTTAAGGTACACCCCCTCTAGAGGTAATACGGTCTTTGTCTAGATTTGTGGTCTATCCAAGTACAACTAGACTTCTATGAAATTTGTACCTGTCAAGCTGGCGTAATGGTACGGAAAAGAAGTCGTAACCGTAGCCAAAAACTTTGCTTCAAGTCAGCTATGTTCTAATTGCGGTCACAAACACAAAGACGTTAAAAATCTTGCTTTGCGTGAATGGACGTGTCCAACGTGCAACAGTTTTTTAAGATTGTAACACTGAATGATTTTCTTCCTCATTAACAACAATTTTTGAAGGATATAGATACACCTCAGGATCACGTTCGCACACACGTACCCATGCATCTACACATTTGGGATCAAAATGGCTATTTTTCCCCTCTTCTATTAAACTCATTGCTTCCTCGTTAGTCCATGCATTTCGGTAAGATCTACTAGAAGTAAGAGCATCATAAACATCTGCAACAGAAAGTATTCTGGCCAACAACGGGATTTGCTCCCCTTTGATACGATCCGGATACCCACTCCCATCCCACTTTTCATGATGATGCCGTATAATATCCAGTTCCTCTTTCATAAAACCTAATCTTTTACACATTTCATATCCAGCTACTGAATGTAATTCAATGATTGCTCTTTCCTCTTGGGTTAGTTTGCCGGGTTTATTAAGGATTTGATCAGGTACCTGTATTTTCCCCACATCATGAACCACTCCTCCCTGAGCTAAAGCGCGAAGATGATCAGGTGTCACACCTAGTTCTTCGCCAATTTTTATGGCAAACAAGGCAACGCGAAAATTATGCCCTGCTGTATATTCGTCCTTTGCTTCTGTAGCAACTACCAAAGCTTTAATACTCGGAGAAATACATGCTTCTATTCTTTCTACTGGATTAGTATGAAAAAGTGATTTGACTGCCATTGTAACAGATGACTTTGAAGCATACTGCCGGATCAATCCTATTAGCATCATAATCATCGAGAACAACAACAAAAAATGATAGAGCCACCAACTAAGCCTCCATACCTCTCCTAGTATAATGATGAATTGAGAAACCATTAGCCAACATGTACTGTATATAATTGACAATTGGAGAGGAAGACGCGTAAAACGATACGAATACATATAACGAAAAATGGCATTCAGGCTTAGGAAGATGACAATCACAGTGATTAGCCATTTTAAAGGATCACGATCTACAGGAATAATATTTGCCAAGTGTGGAAACATCATTGCCAGTGCGCCCAGGCCCACTAGGAAAATAGTCCAAACAGGAACTAACAGTTTCTGAAAGCGAGAAATATACAATACCATAGGATGATCTGAAGGCAAAGATGATAGCCAAAGCCAAAATACCGCAAATAAAATACTAAGCTGTGCTGCAACTCCGGGCAAGTGAGAACTGTCGAGAATAAAGCCGGGAGTAGATAAACCATGCAACGCAAATATCTCAGTTAACGAAATGAAAGCTAACGATAAAAAGGTAACATTGATATTACGTAATTTACTGCCTGATACCCCTACCGCCAAAGATATTATTGTTGACAGGATTGCCACAATACTAACGATATAAAAATGTTCTATTGGGATCGAAATTTTTAAATCTAACGAGGGCTTTATTTTTAATAATATGAATAAAAAAAACGGCACCATTATAGCTATACATGGGCCAAACCAATAGGAAAACTTCTGCAAATCCAATCCCTCCAGCTAGTATAAATTGAAAATATCGGAATAAGATTCCTCTATAATACTTACATATACATTCGACATAATTAGTTATATTCCTTCTTTTTATACTATTTTCAATAACTTGAACTACATTTTATTTAATATAAGTAACCACTTATTCCTGGGCTTTTGACTGTATGTATGCCCAATACACAATAATGGAAGCTATCCTAATTAGAGGACAGATTCCGTTTAAAGTTGAGAATAAGTGGCTATTTTGATAATACCCAGCCCCTTTAGTTAAGGTAGAAAACCGATACCACTACTCCTATTTTAAGGTTGGCTACTTTTTAATTAACTATTTAACCACCAATATCTTTATTATTTAATGAAGTCACAAGTATCCGCACCTTTTTTATTCTAATAATTATTATGTTTTAAGATACTTGTCACTACAATATAATATATCTATTACATTCTCTATACGAAATTTAACAGATTTTGTGAATATTTCAAATAAAAAAATCAACTTGCTGATTCCTATCAACAAAAAAAGAGACTTCCAATTAAGGAAATCTCTTTTTTAAATGCTTATTTTTGAACGTTAGCTGCTTGTGGTCCGCGGTTACCTTCAACAATTTCGAATGTAACTGTTTGGTTTTCTTCTAATGTTTTAAAACCTTCGTCTTGAATAGCAGAGAAATGAACGAATACATCGTCTTGACCCTCTACTTCAATAAAACCGAAACCTTTTTCTGCGTTAAACCATTTAACATTACCTTGTAACATAAATTGTTACCTCCTGCGTGGATCTGATCCACATTGTATTACTATTAATGCTCTGCATATTCATTCCAGACTAAAGTGACTTACTAGTTACTTTTTTCTTTCCTTAACACCCGAACAAGAATAATTAATTTTAAATATAACAACAAAAACACTTTTCGTCAAGTAGTTATGGGAAAATAATTACTAAAACTGATAATCCATTGCATTTAATACCGTCTCTTGACCTAAGATATGTTTTGTTATCTCAGAGCCTAAAAAAGGACCGCTTGTAATACCTGATGCACTAAGGCCATTGGCAATGATCATGTTTTGATTTTGTGGTAAAGCACCAAAAACCGGATGAACATGAGAAGTTGATGGTCTGAATCCAACACGTGATTCAATGAAATTAGCTTCTCTTAATCCGGGGGCGTATTTAAAAGTAGTTTTTAAAATATCATATACACTACCAGCAGACACACTAGGATCGAAATCGTTATTTTCTTCATGTTCTGCCCCAACAGCAACCCGGTGATTGTGATAACCAACGATGTATTTATTATTTGGAAGCATAATAACAGGCCAAGACGTTGTGTCTTGATTTGGCATTTCGAGATATAAAATCTGTGTTTTTGTGGATTTCACTTTAAATTTCACGCCGATCTCATCAAGTAATTGTTCAGCCCATGCGCCGTTTGTCACAATTACTTTTTTACCGGTGTATGTTTCGCCATTCACGTGAACGTTTACTTGTTTACCCTCTTTTAATTGTGCCTCCCCTTCAATCACTTCTACCCCATATTTTTGGGCTCCTTCTATTAATGCATATCTAAATTCATCCGCATTAACTTTGGCTCCACCACTTATGTGAACTGCTCCCATTCGTTCTGACATAATTGGTACGAATTGTTCGACGTCTTGTCCTGAAAACATGGATACTTCACCGATCTCTGGTGCTGTTTCTCGTCTTTCAGTCGCATCGTTTACCATTATGTCTAATTTGTTATCACTTTTATGTAAATAGAGGGATCCAACTTGAGAATAGCTTGTCACATGAACACCAAGTTGGTTTAATTCCTTTACGAGTGCTGGATAATAGTTGGCACCCTCTTCAATGACGTTATACAACTTAGGGTTTCTTTTTTGTGATAGCCATGGACTAATGATACCTGCTGCAGCACGAGTTGCTTCTCCATGGTCAGTTTTATCAATGAGTATAACTTTTTTTCCATTTTTAGCAAGATGATAGGCTGTCGAGGCCCCGAGGATTCCTGCACCAATTACAATGTATCGTTCCAAGTTTATTTCTCCTTTGAATTGTTTCTTCAAGATTGATTTTTATAATTAATATTTAATCTCTTTAAAGTTTAACAGTCTTTGTACGTTTAGAATATACATATCAATTTCCTCCCTGTCATCCTTTCTTTTCCAATTATAATTAAATTGTTCGTAAACCATAATAAGAAAAATAAGAATGGGAGTGATTAATATGGGTGAACAGTCTCAATTTCGTGTTGGACAAAAAGCACCGAATAATGGAGTTTATATAGAAAGTGGTGAAACAGGTAGTAATGTAAACGATCCGCGACAAGTAAAGCTTGAAGCTGGAGAGAAGTTTCCAGAAAACTCCAACCATAATCGAGTATGGATAAATCAGCGAAACTTATCAAAACCTGGTGTTCAGGGGCGTAGTAATAACTAGTTTTAGGGCAACTTGATCAATATGAACTGATAAACAAGGATAACTCCGTTGATACAGAAGGTTATACTTCAGTTGGTAAGAGTTGAATACAATTTGATCACTATTGATCCGGGTAATCACAGTATTCTATAATCGTCCCTTCTGTATCAACTGGATTCAAATAAATTAATCTTCTTCCATGAGGATTAGTTCGAAATGTTTCTTCCAGGATACGAATACCTTCATGCTTTAAATTTTCTAAAGCCTCTTCTAGGTCATGGACATAATATGCAATATGGTGAACACCTTTTCCTTTCTGTTTTAAAAAACGGGCAATTGGAGAGGTGGTATTATTAGTTGGAGAAAGTAATTCAATACGAGTTCCATTTACCTCTATGGTAGCAATTTCACTTTCTACACCTTTGGAATTACTTCTGTACCGATCAATTAATTTACCTCCTAAAATATTTTCATAAAAATGAATACTTTCTTCTAAGTTTCTAACAGCAATACCGATGTGATCTAATTTATAATCTTTCATAAACATTCTCCTCATGATAAGATGTTTTCATTTTATCATATAGATACTTGTTGTATAATTTCTTGATTAGAATAACAGCTTTTATTTATATTACATATAAAAATGTGCACTTCAATAGACAACTTCACTATCACTTATTATAATCCAATAGATTCTTTTATCAATTTATACAAAGCCATGTCCAACGACCATTCATATGCTTGTTAGTCGAATATATTAGTTGTAAATAAATAAGGGAGTTTTTTTATGGGAAAGTATAAAATTGTAGTTGAGACAACCAATAGTAAGAAACGGGCCCAACAACAGTATAACTTAATAACTAAAAATAATATTAGTACTAATATTACGACTTATAAAACAGATGGCGGAGAACTTTATAGTGTAGAAACTGGTCCATATTCAGGAAGAAAGAATGTTCTTCAAGATGTTGATAAAATTAAAGGCTTAGGAGTAGTAAATGCCTTTATTACGAGTGCCTGAAGGATTCATAGAAAGATCGTAAAAAAGCAATCTTCCAGAAGTAAGTAGAAGACTGCTTTTTTTGATAGGTATTGAAATAGCTTTATTCATTTCTTCTAGTAATCCACGTTTTTCCATCTGTGTTTCGCCTTACAATCTGCTCTTGTTCAGAGAGCTGACTAGTATTTGTGAGTCTTTCATTCTGTCCTGGATACTGTTCAAACCCATTGTTCATTACATCATTTAATACAGCTGAACTGTTTGTTTCATCTAAAATATTTTTGATTTGTTTCTTAAGCTGATCCTGATTTTTCATACTATACCTCCATCTTAAGTGATGACAAGGTTAGTATTTCCGAGTTTTTCCTTTAATATGAGTGAATCAAATTACAAATTTAATTCACTTTATTTTTTGTTCTAAAAAAGCCGCCCAAAAGGAACGGCTTCTTTACATACAATTTAATTTTTAACAAAACGAGTCTTTTGATTTTGGTACAGATAGTCCAAACAGTGGTCTTAGATATAATGCTACAAATGTACCTGCTAATGCAAGAACTCCCCATATATATCCATGAAGACTGAATGAAGCTATACCACCGAAGTATGCACCAATGTTACATCCAAATGCCAATCGTGCACCGTATCCCATGAGTAAACCACCCATAACAGCTGCGGTAACATTTTTTACATTAATCTTGGTAAGCTTGAAAAGCCCTCCTACTGCTGATGCTAAGAATGCTCCTAAAATAACACCAAGGTTTAATACAGTTGTAGAGTCCATAAATATGGATGATTCTAGTACTTGAGCGTTTGCACCTTGCCAATATCCCCAACTGGCAACATCGATACCAAAGAATTGTGCTACTTTTGAGCCCCATAATGCAAAAGCTGAGGTAACACCCCACGGCGCACCACGAGTCATTAATGTTAATGCGTTAAGAACTGCTAATGCTATAGCTGCTGCAAACAATGGCCATGATCCGCGGAAAATTCGTTTCCATCCTTTAGTTGAAGGCAAGGGAGCCATTTTTGGCGATTTTTTCTTCCTCTCGACAACTAAGGTAATCCAAGAGATTAAGCCGAATAATGCAATGGATAATGCCCAAGCACCACCATACCCAAGTCCTGTAGATGTTGCTAGCGAAATAGGTTCAAATGCAGGCATGTCTTCTGTCCAGAATGGTAGGTGACGAGCTCCAATAGTTGAACCAACAATAAAGAATAATAGTGTAACAAACATTACTGTTCGTCCGCCGCCTACTGCATAAAGTGTACCAGAAGCACACCCTCCACCAAGCTGCATACCTATACCAAACATAAAGGCACCTACTAAAAGACTAATACCAAGTGGCGACACATAACCTGTCACCCCTCCACCAAAGAATGAATACCCAAATGCCAAAATGGGGGCAAATAAGGTAACTGCAACGGCTAACATTAACATGTGTGAACGTAAAGCTTGTCCATTACCAACTGACATTAATCTACGAAATGCTGATGTGAAGCCAAAACGAGCATGGAATAATGTGTATCCAAGCAACAGACCAATGACCAGTAGTAACGGCTGTACCATATTCTGTGTAATCATGAGATACACCATCAATAGTGCCCCAATGATTAATCCGCCAATTATTAGTGGCATTTGCGGTTTATTTAATTCTGTATTCTTTTGAGTTATTGGATCTTTCACTTCATTTATAGGTTGAACTCTAGTTGTATTTTCCATTTAAAGCACCCTTTTCTGATAAAATTAGTATGAATTACTTTAATTATCATAAAGGGTATGTGTTATTGTGTCAAAACAATTTACTGGAAATGGTGAAGACAAAGGAAGAAGTAGACCATATCTGGGTCTACTTCTCCAAATTTATGCTAACTTATCTTTAAATTCTTGTAATTTATCTATGAAATCGTTAAACTCCGGTATATTCATTTGTTGAGCTGCATCAGATAAAGCGACGGCAGGGTCTGGGTGAACTTCGGCCATGATTGCGTCTGCTCCAATTGCTAATGCTGCTTTAGCTGTAGGGAATAGTAAATCTTTTCTTCCAGTAGAGTGTGTTACATCTACTACAACCGGCAAATGTGTTTCCTGTTTCAAAATAGGAACAGAAGAAATATCTAATGTATTCCTTGTTGCTTTTTCATATGTGCGAATACCACGCTCACATAAAATAATTTGATCATTTCCCTGGGAAATAATGTATTCGGCTGCATTAATAAATTCATCAATGGTTGCTGAAAGCCCTCTTTTTAATAAGACTGGCTTTTTCACCTTACCAACCGTTTTAAGTAACTCAAAGTTTTGCATGTTACGAGCTCCTATTTGAATAACATCTACATAATCTAGAGCCTGTTCTACATCTTGTGGTGTAAGAATTTCACTTACAACTGACATTCCGAATTCGTCTGCAACTTCTCTTAAAATTTGTAAACCTTCTATCCCCAATCCTTGGAAATCATAAGGAGATGTACGAGGCTTGAATGCGCCTCCCCTAATTAATGTAAGGCCTTGTTCTTTCATTGCTTTAGCAACTGATCTTACTTGCTCATAGCCTTCCACTGCACATGGACCCATAATGAAGCGTTGTGACCCATCTCCAAATGTTTCTCCATTCACATCTACAATCGTATTCTCAGGGCGTGCTTTACGAGAAACTAATAATGCTTTCTTGTGGTTATCTTCCTGCAACTCCAAACTTGCTTTAAAGATTTCCTTAAATATATGTTGTATGGTTGATGTTTCAAATGGTCCATTATGGTTCTCGTTAATCAAATCAAGTGATTGACGCTCTCGAACCGGATCAAATCTGATTATCCCTTGCTTTTCTTTCTGTGTACCAATTTCTTGAACGATTTCTGCCCGTTGATTCAATAATGATAAGATTTGTAAGTTTACCTCGTCTATTTTATTACGTAGTTCTGCTAGCTCATTTGTACTCATTTCTAATTCCTCCTAAAATTATTTTTTATTAGTGTAAAACATCACTTTTATTAGAAAATATATGCTATGCATCACTCCCCCAAATAAAAAATCGTCCCTGTCGAAAAAACATAAACGACAGGGACGATTGTAATCGCGGTACCACCCTTGTTGTGAACATATAACAGTCCACCTCTTGTTATTGATAACGATCAATTGACCGTCTTTTTCTTCATGAAGAATAGTCTTAACGAAGAAAAAGAAGCTCCAGGATTGTAATTCATGCTTATCTTTGGCTGACTTCCACCACCATCAGCTCTCTTTTACAGGGAGATAAGACACTACTTGTGTCCTTTCGTTGCTTATTATTTATTCAAATTTAAAAATCCCTACTGATTAAAAAACCAGTAGGGACGATTGTAATCGCGGTACCACCCTAGTTGTGAATAATTCAATTCACCACTTCATTTTGTTAACGATCAGAGATGACCGTTTCCCCTTCATAAAGATTTCACATTACGAATGAGAAAGAAGCTCCAGGATTGTAATTCATGCTTATCTTTGACTGATTCACACCACCATCAGCTCTCTAATACAGGGAGATAAGACATTACTTTTTTCCGTTCATTGCCGAATGATATTTTAATTGTTAAGTATTGTTACATATTGTATGATAACTTTTGGTACTCTGTCAATACTTTTTTACTAATCAATTCCTAGCAATTTTACATATCAAGGTTCTTAGACAATCCTTCACTAAAATATATCTAATTATAATGAAGGGAGAGATTACTTTGAAAAATCTTGATTGGCTATTATTACTATTTGTTGGTTCTTCTCTCATACACGAGTACTGGGTATACTGGGGACTTCCAAAAGTACATTATTGGGATACTAAAAAGAACCATTTACATTAAAAAATTTAGTTTTCATCAAATAAGTTCATACTTAAGTATCGTTCACCTGAATCCGGAGCGATACATAAAACACGCTTTCCCTTACCTAAACGTTTTGCAACATCAATAGCCGCAAATATTGCTGCAGCTCCTGAAAGCCCTACAAATAATCCCTCTCGTTTTCCGATCTCTTTAAACATGTTTACTGCATCTTTATCATCGATTTGCATAATTTCATCATAAATAGATGTATTTAATATCTCAGGCACAAATCCTGGACTAGTTCCGACTAATTTATGTTTTCCTGGTTTGCCTCCAGATAATACTGGAGATCCTTTAGGTTCAACAACCGTAATAAAAAGGTCGGAAATTTTCTCTTTTAGCACTTCACCTGTACCTGTAACCGTTCCGCCTGTTCCTGCAGTACAAATAAAGGCATCTAAATTACCATCCATTTGATCAAAAATTTCAAGAGCTGTAGTTGTTCGGTGGATATCGGGATTTGCATGATTTTCAAATTGTTGCGGTATAAAACTACCTGGAATTTCTTTTTGAAGTTCGAATGCTTTCTCAATTGCTCCTGGCATTTTCTCAGCACTTGGTGTTAAAACGACTTTAGCGCCATAAGCTTTTAGTATATTTCTTCTTTCTTGTGTACTATTATCTGGCATAACCATAATTGCCTTGTACCCTTTTGCAGCTGCATTCATTGCAAGACCAATTCCAGTATTTCCACTGGTCGGTTCAATTATCGTATCTCCTGGTTTTATTAGCCCTTTTTCTTCAGCTACTTTAATCATATTATATGCTGCTCGGTCTTTGACGCTTTTACTTGGATTAAATGCTTCAAGTTTAACGAAAACCTCAGCTGCATCGTTTGGAATCATTTTATTTAGTTTTAAAATTGGAGTTTCTCCAATTAATTCAGTAATGTTATTTACTACTTTCATGTTAAGCAACCCTTCTGTTGTGTTGTATAGTTTAATTCATAGTATTTTTATATACATAATAACATATTACCTTTTCCGCAACACAATAAGATAATCGTTAACCACGATAATATGTATTTTACCCTACATAATTAGAACTTATAAAAGAAATTAGTGTACTTGTGGGATATTTTGGTAATAAAAATATGTATGATAATAAATAATTTTTATTTCATGGGACACAATAATTTTGTAGGTGAAGTCTACATTGGCTTTGCAAAAAAAATTAAGGGAGTGCATTTTTTTGAACAACAATAACAATAACAACAACAGAAATCTTGACCGTAACAACAATAACAACAACAACAATAACAACAACCGAGATGTTAACAACGTTGAATTTGCCAATGAAAACGAGTTTCTTGATGAGAACGTAGATAACAACAATAACAATAACAACAGAAATCGCAACAGAAACAACAACAATAATAATAACAACAATAACCGCAATAACTAATCTAAGAACCTGTAAAACCTGTATAACCGATCAAACGGTTATACAGGTTTTACTATTTCATAGGAATAATTTACCTTTTTCATAAAAACGTTGCATGTCCTCATCTGGTACAAGAGCACCACCTGTTGCCCATGCAATGTGAGTGACTTGTTTAATATCTGTATCTTTTGCATAATTTGATTGAGCAATTCGTTGTGGTCCTATTAACCCTGCTAATGCCGAGGGTTCAAGAAAAATGTTCTCTGTCTCAACAAGCATGGCAAGTAACTGAAATAACGTATCATCTTCTATAGTATAGATACCATTTACCAATTGATCACTTATGGTTGTGGCAAATCTTGACGGTCTTCCTACAGCTAATCCATCTGCAGCGGTCTGATTATCGATGCCAAAATCCTGAACACTTATATCATCCATTTTTCCAGTTAATAATCCTATTAAAACGGATGGTGAATGTGTTGGTTCCACAAAAAAGCAGTGTACACTATCACCAAACACTTGCTTTAATCCAAATGTGATTCCACCAGGAGAACCTCCAACTCCGCATGGTAGGTAAACAAACAATGGGTGTTCACGGTTCACGGTGATATTTTTCTCATCCAATTGTTTTTTCAATCTGAATGCAGCTACACTATAACCCAAAAACAAATGTTTGGAATCTTCATCATCAACAAAATACCCTTTAGCATCAGCAATTGTTTGTTGTCTTCCAGTAGATATTGCTTCACTAAAATCTCCGGTGAACTCATGAACATGTGCACCCTTTTCTCGGAGTAAATCCTTCTTCCATTGTTTTGCGTCTGCAGACATGTATACAGATACGTTAAAACCAAGTTTTGCACTGATGATCCCAATACTTAATCCTAAATTTCCTGTAGAACCTACACCGATGGTATATTGCTGGAAAAATTTTTTAAACTTCTCACTGGAGAAAATTTCATAATTATCATGCTGCTGCAATAGACCTTCTTGAAGTGCTAATGATTCTGCATAATGCAGTACTTCATATATCCCACCTCTTGCCTTTATTGACCCAGCAATAGGTAACTCATTATCACATTTAAGATAAAGATCACCATGTATGGGATGAGTAAAAGTATCAGCTAATTTCTGCTCCATCTTACTGATTTGCCTTAAGGGAGATTCAATGTATCCATTTGCTTCCCTTGTTTCTGGGAATTCAGCCGCTAAAAATGAGGCAAATCTAACCCATAATTGCTCTGCTGCCTCCATGTCTTGTTTAGTCAAAGGCAATTTGTTTAGTTCACTATCCGATAAAATAATTGGGTTTTGCCAAAAAACTGGTTGTAAAGCCAAAATTTCGGTTAATAACGGGTATGTTTGTTTCCACTTTGTTAATTCTTCGTTTGAAAAAACCATTATGACCTCCTATATAACCTAGTGTTATCATTTTTAATCATTTTTATTTCTCCGTGATTCCAGTTCGCTTTTGTACCTTCAAGGACAGGTACAACGTCATAGTGTCCCGTTAGGCCAATAGGTTTTTTGCTGGAATCATGACAAATCCATTTATAAATTAATGAGTAGCCATTTACCTTTTCAAATTCAAACTTTTCGTGAACGTTTGGATAACTATTCCGAATAAAAGTTAGAAATTCATCAAACGTGATCTAAATCAAATCGTTCTCGATCCTGATATGATATCGTTTGATATGTTAAAGCTTCCGTAAAATGACTAATTGCTTGTTCTTCATCCATTTCCACCTTGGATAACGGAGCTTCAGGTGTTAAAAAGAGTTATCATACCAAATAATAAAACCACTCCCCTACTATAAGAAAAACTATTTTTATCTTGTTCATTAGTTACCCCCAAATGTATTTTCGTTAATTATACATTCGCTAAAAAATAATTGAATCCCTGTTTTAAACTCTGTTAACGTATTTAATTTATTTCATTAATAAGTCGATTTTTGTCTGTAACATATTTATATATGATTCATTTAAAATTCCCGTAGCACCTCTAATAATTTCAGTTGCATATAGTACTGTCGGCTTTGTTTCTGGCATTTTCGTAATTCCAATAAAAGTTAGCGCTTCGACTGCTTTACCGTTCAACTCAATGGTAATTACTGCAGGTCGGTAGCCGTTGTTGTATACTCCTTCTCGCTTGTATAGATAGTCAAGTGCCTCCATTGAAATTTTATACACGACTCCTTCCATGTACTCTTCCTTGGATTCAATTATGTCTGCTTTCCCGCCATCAGATGTACTTTTCGAAAAACGTAATCCATGTCCATCTAACATTCCTTTTCCCTCAATGGCTTTGAATAGTGCATGTACATTAGCAAGTTTAAAGCGTTCGTCATCCATACAAGATCCATAGGCAAAGTAAAGCAAATTTTCCTGTTGTAAATATTGAAATACCTTCCAATCACCAAAAGGAATATCATCAATTGAATGTTCCAACGATCGACCACTGACATAGGTAATTGCTTCTATTATATTGCCTTTATCGTTATAAACCGTGATCGGTACACGTTCATATAAGTTATCACTTCCGTTTTCTATATACCCTTCTAGATCATTAATTCTGTCAAACTGTGCATCTGTTACCTCATACACTTCACCGAAAACTTTCACAGAGTCTGAAGGTTTCATTATAGGATATCCGTAACTTGTATCAAATAATTGCCCATTTACCCACGCTTGCATATAAATACACCGGGACCCTTCCAAATAATGATGGTTTCGCTCCCCTTGCCGTAATGTGCCATATACAAAAATTAGATTCATATTTATTCCCCCATTATAAAGTTAATCGTATTTATAGTTTACGTGAAAATGTTAAACAACAAAACTAATTTAATAGAAGTGATACAGAACACAATGATTAATTAGACTATTTGCTACACTATTAGTGTTTATTCTACTCGGAAAGGAGTGTTGTGTTTGTCTAGAGGAAAAATAGCTTTTTTTACGATTATCCTTACCTATTTTTTAATTGTGTTTGGAGGGTATGTAGCATCATCAGAATCAGGGATGGGTTGTGGGCCTGAATGGCCATTATGTAATGGTGAGGTCATTCCGGACTTACAGGGTGATACATTGATTGAATTTGGTCATCGTGTAATAGGTGCATTATTGTTCTTCTTAACCATTATTATTTTTGTAAAGGTGAAGAAAGAGAATAGTAGTAACTTAGAAAGAACCGTTGCGAATTGGATGCTTGGATTACTTATTCTACAATTGGTTATGGGCGCAATTGTAGTATTTTATCATCTACCATCTATTATAATCACTATACATTTACTAATTGCAATGATTTTCTTAGGAATTTTAATTTGGTTTTGGCGCTTTAATAGTGGATATGTGATACGGGAAAGTAATGATAACCACCAGATTAAAAAGCATATCAATAGGATTGTTATACTTTTATTTATCACCATTGGACTCGGAGCTTATATTAAACACCAGCATTACGGTTTAGCTTGTGGTTGGTTGGAATGTGGTGCAGAGGCAATTCCTTCAACAATACCAGAAATATTACAATCCATACACAGATTACTAGCTATATTGTCAACGTTTTATATTCTTTTTACTACATATAAAGTATTTTCAATTTATAATTCAAGATTAAAAACGCATATGGTTCTCGCACTTGTAGTAATACTTATACAACTTATCATAGGGGTCATGACAATCGTATCGTTAGTATCCATTTCGTTTGCCGTTCTACATTTAGCAGCAGCAACATTATTGTTTGCTATTGTAGTCGATGCAAGAACGCTTATTAGAGACTAAATGAAACAGGACTCATTTTGAAATAAAGATGAGTTCTGTTTTTTTAACTATTACAACCGTATAATTTGCAAATAATTTACACAATATACGAGGTAGTTAAGATTAATGGTACAGGAGGAACAAAGATATGAGAGCTGTTACCTATCAAGGTAAGCAATCTGTTGCGGTTAAAAACGTAGAATTCCCCACTATTCAGGATCCCCAGGATGTTATTATTAAAGTAACTTCAACTGCCATTTGTGGTTCTGATTTACATTTATATCAAGGAAACTTTCCACTACCTATTGGGTATATTATTGGTCATGAGCCAATGGGAATTGTTGAAGAAATAGGCTCTGAAGTAACAAAACTTAAAAAAGGAGATCGTGTCGTTATTCCGTTTACGGTTGCTTGTGGTACATGTGTTTATTGCAACAACCACTTAGAAAGTCAATGTGATAACTCAAATCCTCATTATGATTCAGGTGGGTATTTTGGGTATTCAGAAAAGTTTGGTGATTATCCTGGTGGACAGGCTGAATACTTACGGGTACCTTATGGAAATTATACGCCTTTTTTAATTCCACAGGATTGTGAGCTTGACGATGAACAGCTATTATTTTTATCCGACGTTTTGCCAACTGCTTATTGGAGTGTGGAACATGCGGGAGTAAAGAAAGGTGATACTGTTATCATATTAGGTTGCGGTCCAATAGGTTTAATGGCACAAAAATTCGCATGGCAAAAAGGGGCAGAAAGAGTAATCGCAGTGGACTATTTTGATTATCGATTAAATCATGCACAAAAAGTAAATAAGACGGAGATATATGATTTCACAAAATATGATGATATGGGAGAGACGTTAAAAGAGTTAACAAAAGGTGGAGCTGATATTGTCATTGATTGTGTAGGAATGGATGGAAAAAAGTCACCGCTTGAATATGTAGAACAGAAAATGAAATTACAAGGCGGTACTTTAGGTCCTATCCAGATTTCTACAAAAGCAGTACGAAAAAATGGCGTTGTTCAATTAACCGGTGTATACGGAGGCTTATATAATATGTTTCCGTTAGGCCCATTTTTCACACGTAACATTACTTTAAAAATGGGGCAAGCCCCAGCACGTAGTTACATGCAGAAGCTTTACCAACAGGTTGTGAATAAAGAAATTGATCCTACAACTATCATCACGCATACCCTTTCATTAGATGAGGCATCACATGGATATGATATATTTAATGAAAGAAAAGATGATTGTATTAAAGTTATCTTAAAACCATAGTAAGACTATAGTAACTTATCTAGATTTTTGAATTCTAACTCGTTAAATTTCTCTTCAATTTGACTCTTGTTAATTTCCCAGAGTGCGCTGTCCAATGTACAACTGACTGGTACATCGCACTTAATTTCAGCCAATTTCCTAGATAAATGCAACATTTCCATATCAGTGTTTATTTTAGTTTGAATTCCTTTTGCTAATTTATCAATATTGGTAAGTATTCCATCAACAGAACCGTACTCCTGAATGAGTTTAAGTGCTGTTTTCTCTCCAATTCCTTTTACACCCGGGTAATTATCAGAGGAATCACCCATTAATCCCTTTAGATCAATAATTTGTCTTGGGGAAATTCCCTTTTTGTCATAGAAATTATCCTGATCAAACAATTCATAGTTTCCCTGGCCTTTTCGCATGATTGCAACACTAACACCATTATCAACTAGTTGGAGAATGTCCTGATCCCCTGTCAAAATAATTACATCATGTTCAACAGAATAGTGACTTGCTAATGTACCGATACAATCATCTGCTTCATAGTTCTCAAGTCCGATATTAGGCATGTTAAATGCACCTACCACTTCTTTAATAAGATCAAATTGAGGAATTAATTCCTCTGGTGGTTCGGAACGGTTTGCTTTATATCCATCATATAGGTCAGTACGAAACGTTTTACTTCCCATATCCCAGCAACAAATTACATGTGTAGGATTAAACTTCTCTTTAGCATCCAAAAAATAACGCATAAACTGGTATACACCGTTGGTAGGTACCCCTTTACTTGTTTTCATAAAATTACCACGAAAGGAAGTTGCAAAAAATCCGCGAAATAACAATGCCATTCCATCGACTAATAATACTTTTTGCCTGTCCATCATTTACTCACCCTTTCTGTTATAATTTTTTAGTGCTAATGATTCGAGAACACGACTCTTGGTCCTTAAGTCTTCCATATCTACTGGTGATGTCATTATATTAATGTAACTATCAATATGCATATCTAGGTTTTTTCTGGTTTGAGTTTTAATCATAGTTATTTGCTGCTCCCATTGTCGTAAATACATATCATTCATGATTGACTTATTCTCTTCTATATATGCTTTAGCGATTGGTTCTAAGTGTACATAAATTTGTTCCTTCATTTGCTCTTTTTCATTTTTTTCGAAGAATGCTTTTGTACCTTTAAAGCTAGCCAATGGTTTGTCAAACTCATAAATATCAATTGATTGAAACGCTTGTTCATAGCCAGGTGTTTCTAGTTCCATTGGATCAAAATTAGGCATAACAAATGTGTCGTCAACTTGTCGTCCTTTGTTAGCAAGATCTTCATATGCTTCTGTTGCAAGTGATGTTATAAACGATTCTATTCTTAAAGATACTGCTTGTAATTCCTGCATTAGTTCAAATCCTGCATAATCTATTAAATTCCTTAAACTTGTCCTCAATTGATCTTTAGCTTTTTTGCCAGATTCCGAAATGGTGGTTGGGTTAAACGTCTCCTTAAACATATCATGAAATCTAATGGATAGTCTCTCTAACACATAATATAACTGTTTATCCATTTTTTGCGTAATTTGATCACCATATATATCAGAAGCTATAGAACTTATATGTTCTGCAATTATTTCTTTTTTAGAAAGTAATTCGTTTTGATAATTTTGTTTTTCAGCTTCATTTAAATTCAGTGAATCCATATAATGTTGCATTGTTTGTGAAGCGCGTTTCATATCCCATAATGCTGATTGGACCGTTAACTCCATTAAATCATTATGGATGAACTGATAGAAACGATCCTCAAAGTGCTGCATTTTCTTATTTAAAGATGGACCCTTTTGTTTTTCTATCAGTGATTGCTTACTAGAAACGGAATATAGCTTTGGAAAACGAACACCTAATTGTATTAATTGCTCTTGCACATAATTGGAAACAACTTTAAGTTCATTAGTAGTTTCAGCTAAATCCGCAGCATTTACAATGAAAAACATTTTATCTAATTGAAATGATTCTTTAACACGACCTAATTGCATGAGAAAATCTTTGTCAGCACGTGATAATGCATGGTTATAATACGTAACATATAAAATGGCATCCGCATGTTTTATATAGTTAAATGCCACGTTTGTATGACGAGCATTTACGGAGTCCGCACCAGGGGTATCGACTAATGTTATGCCCTGTCTTGTTAAGGAACAATCATAATAAAGATCAATTGATTCCATATAACATGCCATTGTCTCGTCTGTTACATAATGTGTAAATTCATCAAGTGTAATCGTTATTGTCTTTCCAATATGATCCTTATTTTTTGTATAACCTGCCATCATAGCTTGTAGATAAGATTGATACATCTTATTTAATTGTGCATGATGATGAATATTGTTTTTCTCAACCCACTTCAGTAACTCTTCCAGTTTATGAACAGGAGGTGAAAAATGCTTCATAATTAGTGATAAGTCTTGTTGTAGCGTATCATGATTCTTTAATGTAACCACAACACTCCCATGTTTATGCTTTTCACTTACCGGCCGAATCCGATTAACAGTTGCTGTTGTTGGATTCGGAGAAACAGGAAGTACAAGTTCACCAAGTAAAGCATTTGCAAATGAAGATTTCCCAGCACTGAATGCCCCAAATAAGGCGATCGTGTAATATCGATTCTTTAAGCGCTCACGCTTTACGGCGATATCCTCTACTATTGTCTCGAATCCTGGAAGTTCTTCAATCGTATAAATTGTTTCATCAACATAATCTAATACATCTTGAATAGAATATGAGTACTCACTTGCAACTGGTCTTTCTTCTGTTGGATAAACCATTGATTCATATTTTTTTCGTTCTAATTTACTTGGAGTTACTGCTTGCTTAATGGGCTGCTTTCTGGAATTTAATTCATTCTCAAGCAGCTGCCATGCTGTCTCCTTAGAAGCAGTTTTAGACATTTGTTCATCAATCAAACGTAATTTTTCATCTAGTTCTAATTGAATAGCATCCCGTTTCATCTTTTGTGACTGGACTTCTTGCAGTTGATCAAGTTGCTCTTTATAAATAGTGATTTCTTCATTGTTTTCCTGAAGGACAATACCATACACGTACTTCCACAGCTCACGTGCCTTTACCTTAAATTTATTTTTACTAACTGAACTGACATCATTCGTATAATGTAAGATATAATCACCATTTACTGTTGCACCCGGTTTTATCAAGTTAATCAGTTCTTCACCGGTAAATGTTACGCTTAACTCCTGAACACGTTTTTGGACAGAAGCATCAGTTACATTGTAGTTTTTCCATAATTTGATGAATTTTTCACGCAGTTTCCATTGAATCCCGGAATTTATATTTTCTTGTAAAGGAGTTAAGAAAGCTTCTAAGCGCTTATTTTTCTCCTCAGCAGTTTTACGTTTTGTTGCGAATAACCCAACTTTAAAATCACTTTGTTGTGATTCTAAAAATGAAGCGGCTTTATCACGTAATTCAGCAGGCATAATATAGGCGTTTTTTAGAGTTGTGTTTAATTCCTTGAGAAACTTCTTTTCTATTTCCACAGGTTCATTTTGTAGATTTGTTATTTTTTCTTTAAGTTTATCTATTTTTGTAAACATGTTCTCTTGGTCATGATCAGCTACAAAGCTGGACATTTTATCTTCATACTCTACTGATAAATAATGTTTATGTTCTTCCACAACCCCGTTCACAGCTTGTTCAATCCCAAAGTATTTGTCCTTGTTTGTAGCCATTATGGATAATAAAGCTTCCTGTATTTTTGTAAATTGATTATGGTCAGCAGTGGAGTCAATTAGAGATGAATAAAGAATAGCTTCAGGAAATATATTCCATTGATCAAACGTTTGTTTAATTTTTTCATCAAACGTATTAAACGGTAATTCTGTTTCATCATGCTTATCTATTTGGTTAACAATCACATAAAAAGGAACGCCTTTTTCCTGCAATAATTTTAGGAATTGCAGGTTAACTTCCGATTGAACATGATTATAATCCATCACATAAAATAGTACGTCTACTAGGTGTAAAGACCCCTCTGTAATTAACCGATCTGCATCATCTGCAGCATCAATTCCCGGTGTATCAAGTATGGAGCAGTCTTGAGGAATAACATTATTTAGAGTACTTAATTCGATATTTTTTATAGTATCTTTATCTTTGCAATACTCCTTAATCATTTCAATATCATATGGTGCTTTATATTCTAATGGCTCATCATGGTGAAAGAATATACGGGCTGCTCCTTCACCAGAAGTAATTTTTACAATGTTTGCGCTGGTTGGAATTGGGCTTTTAGGCAAAATATCCTCACCTAAGAGTGCATTAATCATAGAAGATTTCCCAGCAGAAAAATGACCAGCAAAGCTGATCATTAACTCCTGATTTTCCAATTTTTCATATAAATCAAGGATTTTATTAGCGCTCTTGTGGTCGTTTTGTTTATACATTGTTTCATGTATTGCTACTAAAGACGATAGTTTAGTAGCGGGTTGCAACTTTTCTTTTATCATCACGGTGTACATATCCTTTCTCAATACCATACTGCGTCTATTATACGGAATTTAATACTAAATTTCTACCATCTAAAATTTATCGAACTTAGGCGAGAAGACTCCTTCCTCAAAACACGTCAGTGTTTAGGTGGGAGAGGATGTCAAATATGAGGATATTTTTGCATTCTATTTTTATCCTTTAATTCAAGTCCTCTTGATAAAATGTAAAATGAGAAAATAACTAGTACAAAAGCTAATAATGGATAAAACAGTATCCATTGATAATCATATACCAATTATAGAGAATAAAAATATCATTCGTTTTAACCCCTGTTTCATCATTCTTGGTAGCTATAATGTCGTAAAATTCAATAATATTAAAGACCATTGCTAAAATAATTCGTCAATATTTACTATAATTCGACAATTATGAATTCATATATAAAAACCCCCGCAAACTGGTTGCGGAGGTTTTGTTTACAATTACAGTTTATAGATTAGCTACTAGTTTTGTGGATATATATCGTATAATATCTCCACGACTTATTACCCCTACGACTTTGTTCTCATCATTAATAACTGGTATCTTTTTTATCCTATATCTAGAGAAAATTTCTAATGCATCTTCCAACTGACCCTCGGAACGAACGGTGTGAATTACCTTCTTATGCATTATTTTTTCAACTGGATGTTCAATGGTATATTCAAGTTTTTGCCTCAAGTCTTCTTTTTCACTAACAAGAACTAATGTAAAAACATCATAAACTGTTCTTCCCTTTGGTTGGACATAGCGGATGACATCACCATCACTGATCATCCCAATAAGTTTATTATTGTCGTCAACCACCGGGACACCACCGATTTTATGTTCAACAAGGATTTTTAGTAAATTTTTAATTGATGTATCCTTTGTTACACAAATGACATCGGTTATCATAAAATCTTTGATCTTCATTACTTCACCTCTAGTTTTAATTGGTAACGTTGTGTGGGTTATTAGTGAAAAAACACTATTTACGGCTTTAATGTTCGATATTGACCACCGTGATACAGAATTGGATTACCGTCGTTAACTTGAAAATCAGTTACTTCAGCTATAAAAATCATATGGTCCCCAGCTTTAGCTGTTTCCTTTACATGGCATGCTAAAGTGGCAATTGAATCTTCAATAACAGGGATATGATCTAATGTTTTGAAATTGATCTCTCTATCTTTTTCTATTTGTTTAGCAAAAATCATGGATAATTCTTTTTGATCTTCTCTCAAAATACTCAATCCAAATTTATTTGTTTCCTGTAATTTAGTATACATTCTTGCTTTTTCATCAATAGATATAGCTATTAATTTGGGATCTAATGACACAGACATAAAAGCATTGACAGTCATTCCCATAATTTCATTATCGTCTTCAGTTGTTACAATAGTGATACCCGTTGCAAATTTACCCATTGCATCACGATATATTCTATTATCCATTTTTAAGATGTCCCCCTCTTTTCATCATGTACCACTGTTATTTTAGAATATCATTTATATGGATACATTTGAACAAAGAAGCATTATTGGTTAACATAATTATATTATCGAAAACTTGTGAGAGTATATTCTTTTATTTCTATTTTATGTAAATAATATTATTTCGTTATTATAAATAACAAAAAGAACCTTTGTATCCATTTAAGAATACGAAGGTTCTTTATAATGTCTAGGAAATTATAAAGTCAGGAGCCTGTAGATAATTTATTGACTGTGTAAGCCGCGTCCAGCTCCGACGTACAGGACGTACTAGTGCCGATGACGCCACAGGATAAGGAAAGCTCCCCTGAAAAGCATCGCACGCAGAAAAAGCGCTTTTCTTTTTCAAGGACGTGGCGTTTTCATCGGCCAGCGCCCGTACTGCTAGCGGGCTTCCTTATCCTCCTTACGATAAGTCAACATCGAATCGCTTAGCAAAGGAAGGCCGACTAAAAGCGGGCTCCCGACTCAACGTCGGCATACCCCTATGAAGGGGCATGTTTCCTTTTAGATGAACTTGACTTTTCGCCAATAATGGCGAAAGTCAGAGTGAATCTTATACTCTGGAGTGAATCTCATGCGGATTTGGAAGATCGACTAACTTCGCCGCTTTGCGCGAACGTCGACCCACCCGCGATGCGCGGACGCAGCCATACGTCGCTAAACGGGCGCTTGCGCTTTTGTTCGTACGTAACATTAAACTGGGTACACCCCATGTTTACGTTCTGTGAACGTTACGTTTTTTGACTCATACATGTTAAATCTCTTAATCAATTCATCTCTTAGTTTATCAGGATCTACAATCGCATCAATTACCATTTCAGAAGCTAACCTGTAAATATCAATGTTATCTTTATACTCTTCTTGTTTTTCCTTTATAAAGGCTGGTCTTTCCTCCTCTGGTAACGCTGCAATCTTATTTGCATAAACAGCATTCACCGCTGCTTCAGGTCCCATTACAGCTATTTGTGCCGTAGGTAATGCAATGCAGCAATCTGGTTCAAATGCAGGGCCTGCCATAGCATATAGACCTGCTCCATAAGCTTTTCGGACTACTACAGAAATTTTTGGAACTGTAGCTTCACTCATAGAAGCTAGCATTTTAGCGCCATGACGAATGATTCCCGCACGCTCTACCCTTGTTCCAATCATAAATCCAGGAATGTCCATTAGGAACAACAACGGAATATTAAAAGCGTCACATAACTGAATAAATTTGGCAGCCTTATCCGCTGAATCAGGGAATAGTACTCCACCTTTCATACGAGGCTGATTTGCAATAATCCCTACAGACTTACCGTTCATTCGCCCCAGTCCGGTAATTAATTCAGGTGCAAATTTCTTTTTAATTTCACAAAAACTATCTTCATCTATGATTCGATCGATGAAATCATACATATTAAAAGGAGCATTTTGGTTTTCAGGTATTAGGTCTGTTATAGTTTTTTCAAATGACTTTATTTCCTTTGGTTCAACTTTGTTAGGTTTTTCTTTAAAGCTAGCAGGGAAATAACTTAAATAATTACGGGTATAGCTAATAGCTTCCTCCTCAGATTTCACCAGCACATCTCCACAGCCTGAAATAGAACAGTGCATCTGAGCGCCACCCATTTCTTCTAGACTAACTTTTTCTCCAATTACCTTTTCAGCCATTCGAGGGGATCCAAGATACATAGATGCATTGCCGTCAACCATTATGACGATATCACAAAATGCTGGAATGTAAGCACCACCAGCAGCCGATGGTCCAAATAGTAGGCATACCTGCGGAACACGACCAGAAAGTTTTATTTGATTGTGAAATATTCTGCCTGCTCCACGTCTGCCAGGGAACATTTCAACCTGATCTGTAATTCTTGCTCCTGCTGAATCTACTAGATATAACATTGGTATGTCTAATTTTTCTGCTGTTTCTTGAATACGAATTATCTTTTCTACTGTATGTTTGCCCCATGAACCAGCTTTTACTGTTGAATCGTTTGCCATGACACATACAGCTTGGCCGTTGACTCTACCAATTCCAGTTACGACACCATCTGAAGGCAAACTATCATCCATACAGTTTGCAAAAAAAGCATCTTCAATATCGATCTCTTCATCAAATAATAATTTTAAGCGGTCACGAACAAATAATTTACCTTTTTCTTCGTTTTTTTGGTGATATTTCTCGTGTCCACCTTTTTCTATTTTTTCCACTCGTTCTTTTAAGTCTTCTACATATGACATGTTTTGTGACCTCCTGCGATTATTTACCTTTATATACAGGTTTTCTTTTTCCTCTGAATGCTTGTAATCCTTCTGTACGATCGCCTGTTGGAATCGTTTCTTTATAGCACAAGTGTTCTATAGCTAAACCTGTTGTAATATCTGTTTGAAAACCTTGATTAATAGCTGTTTTTGCCTGTTTTATTGCGACAGGACCGTTGTTACTTATTAATCTGGCTATTTCAATGGCACTTTCTACTACATCATTGGATATTGTTTTCTTTTCAATCAAACCAATCTCAAGTGCTTCCGTTGATGTTACCGGCTTTGCTGTATAAATCAGACGTTTTGCCTGCCCTAAACCAATCAAGCGGGAAAGGCGTTGTGTACCGCCCGCACCAGGTATAATAGCAAGTGAGGTTTCAGTGAGTCCCATCTTTGCGTTTTCTGATGCAATTCGAATGTCACAAGCTAGTGCAAGTTCTAGACCACCACCAAATGCAACACCATTCATAGCAGCTATAACTGGGATTTTCAGTTGTTCAACAGTAGTTACCGACTTACCAATGTAACTTACAGCACTAATAACTTGATCATCAGACATTTCTTTTCTTTCCTTTAAGTCAGCACCAGCACAGAAAGCCTTTTCACCTGCTCCGGTAATAATGACACAGCGAATCGTTTCGGTTTGATCAATACGTTGCAGGTGATTATTTAGTTCATCCAGTAAATTTTTCGACATTGCATTGGCTACTTCTGGGCGGTTAAGTGTGAGTATTGCAATGTGCTCTTCTATTATTTTGTAGTCAATTAAAGGCACATAAACACTCCTTTCCTCTATCATTATTTTTATTAGAAAACTGGGCTTATCGTTAAAGGGATTCTTAGTAAGCGTACTTTGCTTTCTTAGAGTCCCTTATGCTCTGGAGTGCAATCCTTTATGGAGAAAGCCTTAGTTGCACTTATGTAGATAAGAAAATTTTTTCTTTCTTATCTACTAAAATAGGATAGTAGTTTAGGCTCTATTTATTATCCAACAATTGCAATAACATCGCCTTCATTAACGAAGTCGCCCTCAGCTACTTTTAATTCCTTAACTGTACCTCCTGTTTCAGTTGCAATTGGTATCTCCATCTTCATAGACTCAAGTATGACGATATCTTGCCCATCCTTTACCTCTTCCCCTTCACTAACTGTTATTTTCCATACACTTCCTGCCATAGTTGCTTTAATTTCTTCCATGATAAAATCCTCCTTATTTTGTTTTAATCAGTGGTAAATAATAATCTTGCACAAAAGATGTCAACGTATTTCCTTTTTTAAACTGCTCATGTTCAATCGTTTTTAGTAACATTGGTATATTTGTTTTTATACCTTCTATTTTATACTGTAATAGAGCATCTTTTAACATGGAAATAGCCTCATCTCGATTCGATCCTTTCACTATTAATTTAGCAATCATTGGATCGTAGAACGGTGTGACATCATAATTATTTGTTACAGCTACTTCGTTTCTTATGTTCTCTCCTGTTGGTATGTTGAACGTATTTATATGCCCAGGTGATGGAAAGAATGTTTCTGGGTCTTCTGCATAAATTCTTACTTCAATAGCATGCCCATCAATTTCCAACGTATTTTGATCGATATCGAGTGCTTTACCGTTAGCTATATCGATTTGCTTTTCTACAATATCCAACCCGGTAATTTCTTCTGTTACTGGATGTTCAACCTGGATACGTGTATTCATTTCTAAGAAGTAGAATTTTTCATGATCATCAACTAAAAACTCAATTGTTCCTGCATTGATATAACCTAATGCTTTTGCTGCCTTAACGGATGCCTCGCCCATTGCATCTCTAGTTGACTGTGAGATGAATGAAGATGGAGCTTCTTCTATTACTTTCTGATTTCTTCGTTGGATAGAACATTCTCGTTCAAACAAGTGAACGACATTACCGTGTTGATCGGCTAAAAGCTGTATTTCGATATGTCTAGCATTCTCAAGCTTTTTCTCCATAAACATAGCACCATCTCCAAAAAAGGTTTGGGCACGTTTAGAATTATTTGCGAATGCTTTTACCAATTCATCATCAGATGTTACAACCTGCATGCCTATTCCACCGCCTCCAGCAGAGGCTTTAAGCATAATGGGATACCCAATATCTTTAGCAATCTTAATTGCTTCATCAGAGTCACTTAAAGCTCCATCTGTACCAGGAACTACAGGGACCCCAGCTGCTTGCATGGCTTTTCTGGCTTCGATTTTACTTCCCATTTTGCCCATCACTTCTTCTGTTGGTCCAATAAATAGAATGCCTGATTCTTTACATTTCATTGCAAATTGACCATTTTCACTTAAAAATCCATATCCTGGGTGAATGGCATCAACACCTGCTTCTTTAGCAATAGAAATAATTTTATCGACATGTAAATAGCTTTCATTAACACGAGATGGGCCAAGCAAATAACTTTCATCTGCCATGGAAACAAATGGAGCTTTTTGATCTGCTTCAGAAAATACTGCAACTGTATGAATACCCATTTTAGCGCATGTACGAATAATCCGGGAAGCAATCTCCCCTCTGTTTGCAATCAGTACTTTTTTAATCATCTACTCTCTCCTATTTGTTAAATTGTTGAACTGCTATTTCTTTTAGTTTAAATTTCTGTATTTTTCCACTTGCAGTCATTGGATACGCGTCAACAAATTCAATATACTTAGGGATTTTATGGTGTGATATTCTACCTTCGCAATACGATTTTACATCATTTTCAGTTAACAAATTACCTTCTTTTAAGATAATCCAGGCCATTACTTCTTCACCATATTTCGCATCTGGCAGTCCAATTACTTGCACGTCCATTATTGCTGGGTGTTGATAGAGAAACTCTTCAATTTCTCTGGGATAAATATTTTCGCCCCCTCGAATGATCATATCTTTCATCCGTCCGGTAATTTCCATATAACCATTTTCATCTATTTGCGCAAGATCTCCAGTATGAAGCCATCCAGCAGTATCAATAGCTGCATTTGTAGCATCAGGGTTGTTATAATACCCTTTCATAACATGATATCCTCTAGTACACAATTCTCCAGGTACTCCTTGTATCTGTTCTTCGTTTGTGCCAGGTACCATTATCTTCACTTCAACATTCGGGTGTGGTTTTCCAACAGTACTAGCCTTCACTTCGATTGGATCATCAGTTTTTGTTTGGGTAATAACTGGTGATGATTCTGTTTGACCATATGCAATGGTGATTTCTGATGCCCCCATTTTTGTCATCACATCATTCATCACTTCAATTGGACAAGTTGATCCTGCCATGATACCTGTACGTAAATATGAGAAATCATACTTAGAGAAGTTCGGATGATTCAGTTCTGCGATAAACATTGTAGGTACACCATGTAACCCTGTACATTTTTCCTCAGAGACTGCTTTCATGACTTGATCAGGATCAAACTGTTCCAAAATAACCATGGTTGCCCCTTTGGAAACCGCAGCAAGTACACCTAATACACAGCCGAAACAGTGGAAAAACGGAACAGGTATACAAAGGCGATCGTTGTTGGTCAATTTCATACAGTCTGCTATTTGATTGCCATTATTGACGATATTATGATGAGTTAGCATAACACCTTTAGGAAAACCGGTTGTTCCTGAAGTATATTGCATATTGATAACATCATCATAATGTAATGAGTTCTGCCTTACTATTAATTCTTGATCAGATATCGTATTTCTTTTATCAATTAATTCATTCCAAGTATAAGCATTTGAATAATCATCATCACTTATGACAATTATGTTTTTTAAAAATGGAACTTTATCTGAGTGTAGGTTACCTTTCTCAGCTTGATCAAATTCAGGGCACACCTGTTTTAAAATGTCAATATACGATGTTCCTTTATATGATTCTGCCAAAATAAGTGTAGTAGCTTCAGATTGTTTTAATAGATACTCTAGTTCATTTGCTTGATAACTTGTATTTACTGTAACGAGAACTGCACCCATTTTTCCAGTTGCAAATTGTGTTGTAAGCCACTCTGGTTTATTATCAGACCAAATCGCAACATGTTCACCTTTTTCAATCCCAATAGACATAAGACTTTTTGCTGCTTGATTAGCCATTTGATCAAATTCTTTGTATGTTTTTCTTAAATTTAACTCAGGATAGATAACTGCTTCTTGATCTGGATATAGATTCACTTGTTCTTCTAATAATTCGCCGACAGTTGCATTGATAAGAACCATGAATTTTCCCCTCCTGTATCTATTCTAGCAGCCTAGTTGTCTTGCAATTACCATTCGTTGAATTTCCGATGTTCCTTCGCCAATTTCTAATAGTTTCGCATCACGCAAATACCTTTCCACTTCATACTCACGCATGTAGCCATAACCACCGTGAATTTGAATGGCTTGATTAGCATTACGAAAAGCAGTCTCAGTGGCATATAATTTTGCGTAAGCAGCTTCTTTTGAGAATGGTTTGTCATGATCTTTTAGCCATGCAGCTTTGTACACCATGTTCCGTGCAAGTTCTACTTCCATAGCCATGTCTGCAAGCTTAAATTGAATTGCTTGAAAGTCAGATATAGGTTTACCAAATTGTTTTCGTTCTTTTGCATAATTTAATGCTTTATCCAAAGAAGCTTGAGCAATACCTAAACCAAGTGCAGCTATAGATATTCTCCCACCATCCAAGGTATAAAGAAATTGCTTAAAGCCTTTTTCTGGATCTCCCAGTAAATTTTCCTTTGGCACACGAACACTGTCTAATACAATCTCGGCTGTGTCTGAACCACGAACACCCATTTTGTCATAATTACTTGTAATCGATATTCCGTTCGAATCGGTTGGAACGATAATTGCTGAGATAATATTTTTTCCACGATGATCTTTACCTGTGACAGCGGTTACAATTATTGTCTTTGCAAAACTAGCATTCGTGATAAAGCATTTTTCGCCATTTATTATGTAATCATCGCCATCTTCCACGGCAGTCGTTTTCGTACCACCTGCATCAGATCCTGCATTTGGTTCTGTTAGACCAAAAGCCCCTAAAGCTTTACCTTCAGCCATTGGTGTTAAGAACTTTTTCTTTTGTTCTTCTGTTCCAAAATAATAGATTGGGCTTGCCCCAAGTGATACTGTAGCAGCAAAGCTTAACCCCGTGCTTCCGCAAACACGGCCAACTTCTTCTACTGCAATAGCATAGGAAAGTGTGTCGCCATCAGAACCACCATATTTTTCTGAGAAAGGTATTCCCAACAGACCCAATTCACCCATTTGCTCAAATATGTCTAATGGAAATTTAGCTTCTGTATCAATCTCAATCGCCCTTGGCTTTATTACGTTCTCTGCAAAATCTTGTACCATTTTTCTAATCATGGTTTGTTCTTTCGTCAATTCAAAGTTCATGTTGATCCCCCTTATAAATTGTAAACACAAGACCGACTGGTTGGTCTGTTCGGATGAATAAAAAAAACTGGATTGTCAAATAAAATTAAGATCACTGCTTGACTTTGTATTGTCTTCCAACAACGAACGCAATATCAAATCGACAAAAATGTCACCAATTTCATCTATTGTTTTTGAACCTGATTGCTTATACCATTTGTATGTCCAGTTTACCATTCCTAAAATAGCCATACCAGTAATTTCAGTGGACAAATCTTCTCTAAACTCCCCTTGATTCTTTCCTTCTTGTATTACTCCAATTAATAGATGTTTGAACTGGTCACGTTTTTTCTTTATTAATGTCTCATATTGTGGTTTCAGGTATATATTCTCCTGATAGAAAACAGATATATGAGGTTTATACAGATCAAATACCTTCACAAAATCCTTAACAATTGCTTGAAGCTTTTTTGTCGGTGAATGATACGTATTACTTGCTGTGGTTGCTTTTTCTAACACATAGGTTATAAACGTATCATGTATGACAAACAATAATTCATCCTTAGAAGTAAAATGGTGATAAAATCCACCTTTAGAAGTGCCAACCTCTTCTACAATTTGATTTACTGTAACACCGTGAAAACCATTCTTTTCAAACATTGGTAATGCAGTATGAATAATTTGTTTTCGTAAATCCGTTATAAACCCTCCTTCCATAAAATTCATAATAACTTTAACATAGTTTTCAGAATATATAAAGTGTTTTAAATAAATATTAGAAAACTTGGCTTATCGCCAAGCTTTAGTTGCACTTAATGCAGATAAGAAAATTTTATGCTTTCTTATCTGCTAAAAAAAGACAGCTTCAAATTACGAAGCTATCTTTTCCTATAGTAATTATTCATCTATGGAGTCCATAAAAGGTTTTGAATAAGTTGCTTTCTTCCAAACGTCGGTTACTTCGCCTTGATTGTCAGTATCAATGACAAATGAACCGTTACTATATCTGTCACTAGTTGAAAGTTCTAGCGGAAATAGACTGTGTGTTTCCCCCTTACTTGTTTCAAAACTAATGGTGTCGTTTTCATTAATCACAAAAAATCCTTTTACACGATGTGGTTTATTTTTCAGTTCACGTAGCATCACTAAACCACGTTTTGCACGACTCGATTTTTCAAACTCCCTTAATCGCATTCGTTTACATGCGCCACGTTGTGTCACCACTAAAATCGACGGTTCAGATAGATCATCAAATACTTGTCCATTAACGACGTATTCATCTTCTTTTAATTGAATTGCTTTCACACCTGCTGCCCGTTGACCAACAACAGAAACTTCGGATTCGTGGTACCATAATCCATAGCCTTTATTGGATGCAAGGAACACATCAGAATTACCATTAGTCTGATAAACATTAACAACTTCATCATCGTTTTTTAAATTTAATGCAATCAATGCTTTAGAATAGCGAGTTGCATCATACAGGCTTAATTCACTACGTTTTATCATTCCATTTTTGGTGAAGAACAGAAGGTAATTATCTTGATCAAAGTCACGAACCGGTATCGTTTGAATGATTCGTTCATTTTTATCGATCGAGACAATATTTGAAATATGTTGTCCAATATCCTTCCACCTAATATCCGGTAATTCATGAACTGGTAGGAATAAATATTTCCCCTGGTTTGTAAACAGAAGAATCTTATCTTTTGTATTTAGTTCTAGTAATCCAACGAGATGATCCTCATCTTTAATAGCTAAATCTTCACCGTTTGAGGCCCCATAGGAACGTAAACTTGTGCGTTTGATATACCCGTCTCTAGTTACAGATACTAGTATGTCTTCACTAGCAACTGTGACCTCGATATCTATCTTTAACTCTTCTATTTTGTTTTCTATAACTGTGCGACGTTCATCAGAAAAAGTCTTCTTGAGCTGTCTTAAATCTTTCTTGATGGTTTGATATAGCTTTTTTTCACTACCTAAAATAGATTCCATTTCCACTATTTTTTTACGTAATTCGTCCGCTTCTTTTTCAAGAGAAGTTATGTCAGTATTAGTTAATCTATATAATTGCAGCATTACAATCGCTTCTGCTTGTGCTTCAGTAAACTCATATTTATCAATAATGCGTTTTTTGGCATCTTGTTTATCCTTTGAAGCGCGTATGGTTGCAATTAATTCATCTAGTATGGAAATGGCTTTAATTAGCCCTTCTACTATGTGTGCTCGTTCATTAGCTTTTCTTAAATCATACGTTGTTTGCCTAACCATTACTTCCTTTTGGTGTGATATGTAAGCATCAAGCATCGATGGTAACGATAATACTTTTGGAGTCTTATCTTGAATGGCTACCATATTGAAGTGGTATGTAACCTGTAAATCTGTATTTTTATACAAGTAGTTTAAAATACCTTCACTATTTACTTCTTTTTTTAACTCTACAACGACACGAAGCCCCGTTCGATCGGTTTCATCACGTACTTCCGCAATTCCTTCTACCTTACGATCAATCCGTAACTCGTCCATTTTTTTAACCATGCTCGCTTTATTAATCTCATAAGGTATTTCATCAATCACAATTTGTTGTCGATTCCCTCGGATATCTTCTACTTTTGCTTTACCACGAACCATAACTTTTCCGCGTCCTGTTTCATATGCTTTCTTTATTCCTTCCATACCTTGAATTATTCCGCCGGTTGGAAAGTCTGGACCTTTTATCACTTTCATTAATTCTTCTACTGATACAGTAGGTTTATCAATTTTCATAATTACCGCATCAATTACTTCTGCAAGATTATGTGGTGGAATATCAGTTGCATACCCTGCAGAAATTCCTGTTGACCCATTAACTAATAGGTTGGGAAATTTAGCAGGCAATACAACTGGTTCTGAATCGGTATCATCAAAATTTGGTATAAAGTCTACTGTTTCTTTTTCAATATCACGTAACAGTTCAGAAGCTATTTTCGATAGTCTTGCTTCTGTATAACGCATTGCAGCCGGTGGATCTCCATCGGTACTACCATTATTACCATGCATCTCCACTAACACATTTCTTACTTTCCAATCTTGACTAAGACGAATCATCGCTTCATATACAGATGAATCCCCGTGTGGGTGATAGTTACCAATTACAGTACCCACTGTTTTTGCTGATTTACGGAAGTTTTTATCATACGTATTTTTTTCTTCATGCATCGCATATAGAATCCTGCGCTGTACTGGTTTTAATCCGTCACGTGCATCTGGTAAAGCTCTTTCCTGAATAATGTATTTACTGTACCTTCCAAACCGGTCTCCAATTACTTCCTCTAATGGAAGGTCTAAATAGTTTTCTGGCTGTGACAAAACAACCCCCCCTTTTTAATTAACTGTGAAGTTTATCGTTTTCTAATATATTTGCGTCTTCGGTCATACCAAATTCTACATGGCCTTCAATCCATTTTCTTCTTGGTTCAACCTTGTCTCCCATTAAAGTTGTTACTCTTCGTTCAGCTCTTGCAAGGTCTTCAATTGTCACACGGATCAATGTTCTTGATTCTGGATTCATCGTAGTTTCCCAAAGCTGATCTGCGTTCATTTCGCCTAAACCTTTATAGCGTTGGATAATATATCCGTTTTTAAATTCTTTTATTGCTTTTCTCATTTCATCATCATCCCAAGCATAGACAATTTTCTCTTTTTTACCTTTTCCTTTTGAAACTTTATATAAGGGTGGCAATGCGATATATATTTTTCCGGCTTCAATAAGGGAACGCATATATCGGTAAAAAAATGTCAGTAATAATACTTGAATATGAGCACCATCTGTATCAGCATCAGTCATAATTACTATTTTATCGTATTGTACATCTTCTAAATCGAAATCTCCGCCGACACCAGCACCAATTGTATGAATGATGGTAGAAATCTCTTCATTTTTTAAAACATCCTGAAGTTTAGCTTTCTCTGTGTTAATAACTTTACCTCTTAAAGGTAATACGGCCTGAAATTTACGATCTCTTCCTTGTTTAGCTGAGCCCCCTGCAGAATCACCCTCCACTAGGTACAATTCATTCTTTTTGGGGTTTTTAGACTGTGCTGGAGTTAACTTGCCACTTAAAATTGCATCTTTCCTTCGCTTTTTCTTACCCGACCTTGCATCTTCTCGAGCTTTACGTGCCGCTTCACGAGCTTCTTTTGCTTTGATTGCTTTACGGATTAGCAAATTTGAAACGTCTGGATTCTCTTCTAAGAAATAGGAAAGTTTTTCAGATACGACTGAATCTACTGCAGATCTCGCTTCAGATGTGCCTAATTTCCCTTTTGTTTGTCCCTCAAATTGAAGGATTTCTTCTGGAATACGAACAGAAACAATCGCTGTGAATCCTTCACGGATGTCTGTTCCTTCTAGGTTTTTATCTTTTTCTTTTAAGAGCGAAGTTCTTCTCGCATAATCATTGACAGTTCTTGTAATAGCAGTTCGGGCGCCTGACTCATGCGTACCACCATCACGTGTACGGACATGATTCACAAAAGAAAGCATACTTTCTGCATATCCATCATTAAATTGAAATGCAAAATCAACTTCAATGTCATGCTGTTCCCCTTCAAATGAAACAACTTGATGAAGTGTATCCTTTTCCTCATTTAAATAATCTACAAATGACTGCAACCCATCTGGAAACTGATACTCTTCCTTTAGTTTTTCGCGTTCATCAATAGCTTCTATCTTTAAGCCTTTTAATAAAAAGGCAGCCTCACGTAAACGTTCTGTAAGTGTTTCAAAATTGTACGTCGTATTAGAGAATATAGTTTCGTCAGGTTTAAAGTGAATAATAGTCCCCTTTTTCTTGGTCGGTCCTTTTTTTTCAAGTTTTCCAACTGGTTTCCCACCATGTTCAAACCGTTGATAGTATGTATTTCCATCACGGAAAGTGGTAATTTCCATCCACTCAGACAAAGCGTTAACAACAGAAGCTCCGACGCCGTGAAGGCCACCACTCGTTTTATATCCGCCTTGACCAAATTTACCTCCTGCATGTAATACAGTAAATATGACTTCCATGGTTGGCTTTCCGGTACTGTGCATTCCAGTAGGAATACCTCTACCACTATCTTCAACTGAAATGCTGTTATCCTTATGTACAGTTACTTTTATTCTTTCACCATAACCAGCTAAGGCTTCATCAACTGCATTATCAACAATTTCAAAAACCAAATGATGCAATCCACGCAGATCTGTACTACCTATATACATACCGGGTCTTTTCCTGACTGCATCTAAACCTTCTAGTACTTGTATGGAATCATCTGTATATTGTAATGATTGTTTTGACATGTAACTTTTGACCCCTTCCTTTTTTCCTTACCCCTTCACTTATCGTTCTATTATAATAATAGAACGAACGTTTGCCAATTTATTTTTATTTATTCGTCCTATTCTTAAACATGTTAATAAGTATACTACATTTAAAAACAGATTGTATAGAGAACAAAAACATTTGAACATACAAAGAACAAAAGCTAGAAGCGCCTTGAAAGACACGACAAGTATAAGCGTGGATGCCTTTATCACACCCTGGAGTGTCTTGAAAACACCACGTCCTTGAAAAAAGAAAAACGCTTTTCTGCGTGTGATGTTTTTCAGGGAAGCATTCCTTGTCCTTTACGTCGAATCTGGAGGTGGTATTCACAGTTAATACATTAATCCAGTCTCGGAAATTTTATGATTTTGCCTGTACGAATCAAAAAGGATGACCACTCACAGTCATCCTTTAAACTCGCTTATCAGTTTAATAATACAGAGTGTACCACTTTAATGCACATATCCATTATTACAGTGAAATTTCTCTCCTTCAAGTAATCATGTGCTTCTTCATTTACAATTCCTTGTTGTGCCCAAAATACGCGGCAGTCTGTCTTTGCTGCCTCTTTGGCAATCTCAGGCAGATGCTCAGGCCTTCTGAAAACATTTATAATATCAATTTCTCCCGGAACATCCGTTAAGGAAGGATACGCTTTTTCCCCTAATACTTCATTAACGGTTGGGTTAACCGGGATAATCTTATAACCGTTTTCTTGCATTATTTTGGAGACCTGATGTGATGTACGGTTAGGATTATCAGATAATCCTACAACAGCAATCGTATTAGCTGATTCAAGCACTTCTTTTATAGTTTCGTTTGTTGGGTTTTCCCAAGACATATAACAACACTCTCCTTTTATTATTCTATAATTCCTTGTTCTGTTAAAAATTCTCTTGCTACTTCACGGGGCTCTCTGTCCTCATAATCAACTTGGTAATTCATTTCACGCATTTCCTCATCCGTTATTTTACCACCAAGTTTATTTAATATAGCCTCTATTTCGGGATATTTGTCTAACGTATCATTTCTTAGAAGTGGTGCACCCTGGTATGGTGGGAATAAGTTTTCTGCATCTTTTAATGTAACGAGATCCAATTCAATCATGTAACTATCTGTGGCGTATGCATCAATAATATCGACTTCACCATTTGATAAAGCATCCTGTCTAAGACCTGGTTCCATTGTACGGATGGTATCCAAATTTAGATCATACACATCTTGCATGCCTACATATCCATCATAGCGATCTTTAAATTCCAAGGTAAATCCTGCCGTGACTCGATCTTCAATACCCTTGAGATCACCAATTGTTTCCAAATTATACTGTTCAGCAAATGATTGAGTGGTTGAAACGGTATACGTGTTATTAAACTGCATTGGTTGCAAAAATGCCATATTATATTGTGCATTCATTCCCTGCTCTGCTTGTTGATAAACTACCTGAGAATCATTACTCTCTGTTGCTTGATCTAGATGAGTAACAATTGCTGTTCCTGTAAATTCTGGGTAAATATCAATACTTCCTTGTTGTAATGCAGAAAACACAAAAGCAGTTTTACCAAGACTAGGCCTTAGTTCTACATCTAAATCAGTCTCTTCTTCGATTAATAGCTTATACATGTTGATTAAAACCGTGGGCTCTGACCCTAACTTTGCTCCGATTACTAAATCTGTATTTTTAGATGAATTGATCATAAACGGCGAGGCAACTACTAATACCGCAATAATTAACATCGCAATGAACGATTTAAACCCAGCTTTTTTGGAGATACGTTCAAAACCTCTCAAAATAATATCTAAAATAATTGCTAACAATGCTGCTGGTATAGCTCCTAATAGAATTAAATTAATATCAGCACCACGATCAAGGCCTAAGAGTATCAATTCCCCAAGCCCACCTGCTCCAATTAATGCAGCAATCGTAGTCGTTCCAACAATTAAAACCATTGACGTCCGGATCCCCGCCATTATTACAGGCATTGCGATCGGCAATTCCACTTTTGTTAATCGTTTAAACGAATTCATACCCATACCTGTTGCTGCTTCTTTCAAAGCAGGATTAACTTCTTTAATGCCTGTGTATGTATTTCTTAATATAGGTAAAAGACCATATGCAGTTAACGCTATAATAGCAGGGGTTGTGCCAATACCAAAAAATGGTATCAAAAAAGCTAAAACGGCTAGACTCGGTATTGTCTGCATAATAGCAGATATACCAATAATAGGTTCGGCAATTCGGTTATGTGTTGTCAACAAAAGACCTAAAGGTACAGCAATGAAAATCGCTATTATAAGTGACATTAATGAAATTTGTAAATGCTCCCAGATCGTTTCAAGTAAAATATCCTGACGCTGCTGGAAAACAGAAATAAATTCATTCATTTCTGAATCACCCCGTTTTCAACCTTAGTCTTTGTTTTTAAGAAGGACACAATATTTCTATTACTAAGTGTACCGATTAGTTGTTGGTTTTTAACAACCGGGAAAATCTCCTGATCACTTGATTGAATCACTTCTGTTGCCTTATAAAGTGGCATATCATTTGCTAATATCTCACTATCAATCTGTTTCCCGTCCTTCATTGCACCGATAAAAGTATGATCTTCATCACTGATCATAAACATCCCAGTCTCGGCAAACTCATGCTGATCTACATCTTTCTTACGTAACACTTGTTTACCTGATCGATCAGCAATTACATCAATCGCGGTTTGCCAAGGTGATTTTCGTTCACCAATAAAGTCTTTTACGAAATCTGTTTTCGGATTGAGAATTAATGATTGAGGAGGATCTATTTGCACTACCCTTCCATCCTTCATTAAGCATACCTTATCACCTAGAGCCAAAGCTTCATCCATGTCATGGGTTACAAAGACTATTGTTTTTTGTATTTCTTTTTGTAACGAACGAATATCATGTTGTAATTGTTCCTTACTTATTGGATCTAATGCACTAAAAGGTTCATCCATTAAAATAATATCCGGATCTGCCGCTAAAGCCCGGATCACACCAATTCTTTGTTGTTCTCCACCAGACAATTCTCTTGGCATTCGCTTTTGATATATGTTGGGATCCAGTCCTACCATATTTAATAATTCACTAACACGCTTACGAATATCTTTTCGCTTCCACTTTTTCATTTCCGGTACAACTGCAATATTTTCTTCGATCGTCATATGAGGAAATAATGCTATTTCCTGCAATACATACCCGATGTTCCACCGTAATTCATGGATATTATAATCCTGTACGTCTTTATTATTTATGTATACGGAGCCAGACGTTGGTTCTATTAAACGATTAATCATTTTCATTGTTGTTGTCTTACCACATCCACTTGGTCCAATTAACGTTACGAGTTCCCCGTTATTTATTTGTAAAGAAAAGTCTGTTAACGCTTTTGTTCCATCTGGATATTCCTTATTTACATTTTTAAATTCTATCATCTACATCCTCCCTTAAAACTTATTTTTAGTAGATAATAAACTTACTTATCTACATAACTGCATTTAAGGCTTTCGACATTAAGGCTTGGTGATAAGTCAAGTTTTCTAATCAACATGTTATTACCCTATTATAGTATAATCAAAACATCTTTTAAAAAAGATTGTTGCCCTACGACTATTCAACAGTTGATATAAAATGCGACATAACTTGAAAACACGATTAGTGCTCCGCTACCACTACGGAAATACACTTCGCTTTCACCCATCCGGGTACAAGTGCGACATCTGCTTCGTTTCACTGCGCAGTGTCTTCTACCCGTGGGCGGCTGATGAGCCTCCTCGAGCTAACGCTCTCTGGGGTCTCAGGCTAGGAGGCTGTCCGATGGAATAATTTCTGTGAATATATATGCATTCACACTGAATTATTAATGTATAATCCACCATATTTTGAATAAATATTCGGCAATTTCACTTCGTCGGACAGCCTCCTAGGCCTCTGCTCCCACAGGATAAGGAAAGCTACATAGCTAGACATCGTACGCAGAAAATCGGTTTGTATTTTCGAGGAGTCTACGTGTATTTCCTCCGCTGTTATTTCTGTTACTGTCGTGGGACTGTATTAGTATTAATAGAACCCCTTACCAGTCAGGGTGAGCGGAGGGAGGTGACTCCTGCGGGAACAGCACGTGTCTGAAGACACCGAAGCGGTGGTTTTCCGCTTCGGAGGCTGAAGCCGTGCCCGCGGAAAGCATCCGCCCGTAGCGATCCCAGACGGCGACAATAGCACGCGTTCTTAGAAATAAGCCTAAAGTTACGTCGCAGTTTATATCTATTATGTAACAATTAATATCAATAGTAACAAACTTGCGAAATAAACCTAAAATAATCATAAATTGGTTGCTAGCATCTTGCATTTAGTTTTATCTTTTAGGTTCTTTACTTCTCTACTTCATGATAAAATAAGATTATGCTTATTTACTAGAATAATTACGAAAGAAGGACATAATATGGATTATCTTATTTTTGCTATCATTTCATATTTATTAGGCTCTATTCCCTCTGCACTTATTGTTGGGAAGTCGATATATAATATTGATGTGCGTCAGCATGGCAGTGGTAATTTGGGAGCAACAAATGCATTCCGTGTACTTGGTGTTAAAGCCGGTAGTATTGTTACAATTGCAGATATTTTAAAAGGAACAGTTGCAACCATTATTCCAATCTTATTGGCTGCTGAAGTGTACCCACTACTAATTGGACTTTTTGCAGTTTTAGGGCACACTTATCCTATATTCGCTAAATTTAAAGGTGGAAAGGCAGTTGCAACATCTGGGGGAATTATCTTAGCAGTTAGCCCCTTACTATTTCTAATTGTAATTGCTACGTTTATCATCACACTATATATATCTAAATATGTGTCTCTATCTTCCATGGTTACGGGGTTAGTTTCTGTTCTTATGGCATTTTTATTACAAGAGGAAATAGGACTCATTGTTATTATGTCAGTATTAGCTATTTTTGTGTTATACCGCCATTCAGAAAATATTAAACGTATTAAAGATAAAACGGAACCAAAAATAAAATGGATGTAAAGTGTGTACTATACTGTAAAACCAATCAATTGAATAATAAAAATGACTTCAGTATACTTTGAAATAGGCAATAGGAGAAAGGGGACACCGTTATGGATAAAATACAAACATTCCCAAATAAATCACTACCAAATAAAGCACTACGACATAAATTATTCGGATCTGTTGAGCCAGGGCCAAGATCAAAACCTGTTGAGAAAAGTGATATGGCAGATTTACAAAATACTAAAAAGGACTTTTTATTTGATTTAGATGCTGTTGGTATCGCTAACGTGAAGCACCCTATAGTGATAAAAAGCAAGCTAAAACCTACTAGTCAAACAACGATTGGCACCTTTCAATTTACATCTAGTATTGATAAATCAAGTAAAGGTACGAATATGAGTCGTTTCACTGAACACTTGAACATGTATCATGAAAAAGGGTTTACTGCAGATTTTAAGTCACTGAAACAATTTACCAAAGAGTTAGCCGTTCGACTAAAACAAAAAGACGCTACTACCATAATATCGTACCCATGGTTTTTCGAACGTCGGGGCCCTCATTCAAACCTTCCTGGGATGAATCACGCTGATGTAACAGTTACTGTATCGTATGATAAAAAAGCAGGATTTGATATGAAAGCTTCTTTATCTGGACTTATTACAACATTATGTCCTTGTTCAAAGGAAATTAGTGAATACAGTGCCCATAATCAACGTGGGCGTGTTACGATGGAAGTTGATTTAGACGAGTCCTTTGATGAAGACCATATGGACTGGAAAGAATTGCTGTTAGAAGCAGCTGAAAGTAATGCTAGTGCTCGACTACATCCCGTTTTAAAACGTCCCGATGAAAAAATGGTCACCGAACAAGCGTACGAGAACCCACGATTTGTCGAGGATATGGTTCGGTTAGTGGCTGCTGATTTGTATGAAATGAATTTTGTGACACAGTTTCAAGTAGTTTGTAGAAATGAAGAGTCTATTCATATGCATGATGCTATTGCATCTGTAACCTATAATAAACTTAATAATAATCTATAAAGGAATCGGGTATTATTATGAAGTATATATTTATCGGCTTAATTAAATTTTACCAGAAAGTAATTAGTCCATTTAAGCCACCCACATGTAGATTCTTTCCGACATGTTCAGAATATGGGTTAGAAGCCTATAAGCGATTCGGTGTATTTAAAGGCAGCTACTTAACTATAAAACGAATTAGCAAATGCCACCCTTTTCACGCTGGTGGAGTCGATTTAGTACCAGAAAAAAAGCGAAAAGAAACTAATTAAAGTGGCTATTTACTAGGAGTGTGACTACGTGAAATTACTTGTTACGAAAGAGGCAGCAAATTGGTATAAAGAAGAATTCGACGTACAACAGCCCACTTCTTTACGTTTTTATGTTCGATATGGATTTGGTGGGATTATACCAGGTTATTCTCTAGCTATTACAACAGATAAAATGGATGATGTATATGCCTCCTGTGAAGTAGGAGATATTACTTTTTTCATCAAAGAAAAAGATGCTTGGTATTTTGATGATAAGAACCTTACAATAGAATTCAATCAAGAAAAACAGGAACCAGAATTTATCTACGATGAATAACCTATAAAGGGCGTTTGAAAACGCCTTTTATAGGTTAAATTTTTTGATATGATCCAACTGATTTTCCTTAAGTAATATTTCCCTTTGTCTTTCACCAAACAAATCGAAATGTGGATATACAGGATCATTATGTATCCATTCTGCTTGTAAACCGTATTTCTCACCCCACTTTATAAGCCTTTCCATATTATTACAACCAACTTTTGTTACTGTATAACAATTTGGAAATCGTTCATCAAGCCAATAATGGGTTAGAATAGATATATTCCCTTTCCGGACCTGGTCTTTCCAGACTCTCAATTCAATTTTATTAATCCCAAAAGCCATCAAGATACCCCATTTAATTGTTGTATATATGCTTCATGCCAATCAGGGAATTTTTTTCTTAGAGAAAGTGGACGAAAACTATCTTTTTTCACAATTACATGTTTTGTTGTTCCACTTACTGCAACGTCTCCCTCTTGATTTAGGATGTTATAACCATAAATCGTTCGTACTCCATCATATTGTTCAAGCCACGTCTCAACTGATGTTTTTTCACCATATCGAATCGGCTTTTTAAACGAAATTTGGGCATCGACTACAGGTGAAACGATATGGTGTTTTTCCATATCATTATAATTAAACCCAAGATGCTCAATAAATTTTGTCCGTCCTATTTCAAACCATATTAAATAATTAGCATGATAGACAACGCCCATCTGGTCTGTTTCTTGATATCTGACTTCAATCGGCGTTTTTACTTTATTCAATTTTCCTTCCTCCTTGTATCTCATTCCCTATTTATAATATATTCTAGCATAATTTGTATATCAAATCAGACTATGTTGCTTTAGGAATAAGTAACGACAGCCTTAAATCTTAAAAGGCTGTCGTTACATTTAATTAATCTTGATTATGATGATATTCGTCCCTAATCTCGTCACGCATCCCTTCAATCGCTTCTTCTCGCCGTTTATTTTTAGCTTTAATATTTTCCTTTTCCTCACCGGAAGAGAATTGCATGGTTTCGTGTGCTTTTTCAAGATTTTGAATCGTATCCTGAACCATACCTTGTAATTTTTCTACATTATCGCTACGATCGTCTGGTTTTGGTTGGTTATTTCTTTCTGTCATTTGAATTCTCCTTTTATATTACAAATTGATGAAATATAACTATATTTTTCACATTACAGCTTTAATTATGTATGAATAAGCGGACCTTATTTTTCCCAATATAAAAACAAGGCTCTAGGAATGTATTGCTTGTGTACCTAGATCCTTGTTTTCATTAATTTTCTTTACCACTTACATTTTTAAATGATTGATGCATTCTTGACTCCATATCTTGTTCTATTCTTTCCAGTAGTACTTTATCCTCTAAGATCTGTTTACGGTTTTCCTGAACTAGCTCTTCAAACGACATTCTTTTCTTGAGAGAAATAGTAATTCACTCCTTTTTAAGAAGTATTACCATTTACTCAAAATTTTATAAAAATAACGATAAATTAATTTAGTGATTCAATCATTTCCACCATAAATTCATATGTCATAGGTCCAATTTTTCTAGGTTGCTGAATCTTGCCATCTGTACCAATGAAATAAGTAGTAGGAAGTGCGTAAGCCATGTATGTGTCATTGCTCACTTTCATATCCTTATCTAATAAAATCGGATATGTATAATTATATTGATCAATAAAATTTTCTACTTTTTTTTCATTTTTTTCTGACCATGTTAAATTGACAGCAACTATTTCAACTTCATCCTGATATTCTTCATAAAAATCTTGCATCTCAGGCATTTCTTTTTTACATGGTCCACACCAGGAAGCCCAGAAGTTTAATATTACCTTTTTCCCTCTATAATCCGATAATTTTGCTGACCCTCCAGATAGTGTTTCCAGATCAAAGTCTGGTGCTTCCTCACCTGGCTCAATTCCGCCATATTCCTCTGTTGCATCAGGAGAAACGATGGTAGCCCCATTTGAATTAACATCCTCTGCAGTGTCATTATTGGATTCTAGTATATTAAATATAAAAACACCTATTAAAGCAACCATTACCAAAATTCCAAATAATCGCTTATACATGATAATTCTCCTCTAACTCACTAATTTTCAATCTAATTTCCCATTTTACTGTTTCTAATGCTATGCCCAATGTGAATGTTTGTAAAGTAAAAAAGCATCATTGTCAAACAACGTTCATAATACAAAAACGTAAATCCATGTTTCCTGCTGCTAACAATTAAAACAGCTCCTACACTGATATGTGTAAGAGCTGCTTTTGGCTAAAAGAATATTATGCTTTTAATTTATTACGTAATACCATTGGTAGAATTCCACCATGACGGTAGTAGTCGATTTCAACATCGCTGTCGAAACGTGCAACAACGTTAAATGTTGTTGTTTTACCTTTTTCATCAACAGCAGTTACTTTTACTAGATCATGTGGCTTAACATTTTCATCAATTTCGATGTTAAATGTTTCTTTTCCTGATAAACCTAGCTTATCTGCACTCTGTCCTTTTTCAAACTGTAATGGCAGAACACCCATCATAACTAAGTTTGAACGGTGAATACGTTCGAAACTTTCTGCGATAACTGTTTTGATACCTAGTAAGTTCGTTCCTTTTGCTGCCCAGTCACGAGATGATCCCATACCGTAATCTTTACCACCCATTACGATAAGACCAGTACCATCTTGTTCGTATTTCATGGCCGCATCATAAATTGGCATTACCTCTTCAGTAGGCCAGTAGGTTGTATAACCACCTTCAGTACCTGGTGCAAGTAAGTTACGAATTCGAATGTTGGCAAATGTTCCACGCATCATAATTTCATGATTACCTCGGCGAGAACCATATGAGTTAAAGTTTCTAGGTGAAACTTGTTTCTCCTGCAAGTATTGACCTGCTGGCATATCTTTTGCAATTGCACCAGCTGGTGAAATATGGTCAGTTGTCACCGAATCGCCAAATATACCAATTGCACGTAGATTGTTCAACGGATTAACCGTACCAGCTTCTTTTGATAACTGATCAAAAAATGGAGGATTTTGAATATAAGTTGACTCTTCATCCCACTCAAACAATGGTTCATCTGTTGTGTTGATTTCATTCCATTTTTCATTAGAATTAAAAACATTCTCATATTCTTTACGGAAGATCTCAGGTTTTACAACACTTTGAACTTCATGCTTGATTTCTTCCATTGATGGCCAAATATCATTTAAGTAAATTGGCTCTCCATCCGCATCAGTACCAAGTGCATCTTTTGTTAAGTCTACATCTACAGTACCTGCTAAAGCATATGCCACAACTAATGGTGGTGATGCAAGATAGTTTGCTTTTACTAATGGGTGAATACGACCTTCAAAGTTACGGTTACCCGATAAAACGGAGGATACAGTTAAGTCGCTATCAGTAATAGCCTTCTCAATTTCCTCACGTAGTGGTCCAGAGTTCCCGATACAAGTCGTACAACCATAACCAACTAAATTGAATCCAAGCTTGTCAAGATAGCTCATTAAGCCTGAATCTTCTAAATAGCGAGTAACAACTTTAGAACCAGGTGCTAATGACGTTTTAACGTAATCCGGAACATTTAAGCCTTTTTCTACGGCTTTCTTAGCTAATAATCCAGCACCTAACATAACATATGGGTTAGATGTGTTTGTACAAGAAGTAATTGCTGCAATGGCAAGTGCTCCCGTTTTCATTACTGAAGTTTTACCATTTGGATGTTCAACAGTTACTTCTTTATCGAATTCTGATTTATCCATTCCAAAACCTTGGGTTCCAGATGGAGCAGTAATAGCCTTGTTAAATTCTTTTTGCATATTTGATAAAGAAATTAAATCTTGTGGACGTTTTGGTCCAGACAGATTTGGTTCTAAGTCACTCAAGTCAATTTCTACTAGCTCTGAGTACTCAGGATCCTTTTGATCAGGTGAATACCAAAGATCATTTTCTTTACAATATGTTTCAACTAATGAGATATGTTCCTCACTACGACCAGTAAGACGCAGGTAATTAAGAGCCTCTTTATCAACAGGGAAGAAACCACACGTTGCCCCGTACTCAGGTGCCATATTTGAAATAGTAGCACGGTCAGCAAGTGGCATATCTTGAAGTCCTGGTCCGAAGTACTCAACAAACTTTCCAACAACATTTTTCTCACGTAAAACTTGTGTTACTTTTAATGCTAAGTCTGTTGCTGTAGTGCCTTGTGGGAAGCTTCCTGTGAACTTAACACCGATAACTTCAGGTGCTGGGAAATAAGATGGTTGACCTAGCATGCCGGCCTCAGCTTCAATTCCACCCACACCCCAACCAAGAACACCAAGACCATTAATCATGGTTGTATGTGAATCAGTACCAAATAGCGTATCTGGAAATGCATCATAATTACCATCTTCATTTTCTAATGCATGTACTACGTTTGCAATATACTCAAGGTTAACCTGGTGAACAATTCCGGTTGCTGGTGGTACTGCACGGTAGTTTTCAAAGGCTTTTTGTGCCCAATGTAGAAACTCATAACGCTCACCATTACGTTCAAATTCAAGATCCATGTTGGCTTGTAATGCATTAGGTGTACCGTATTGGTCCACTTGTACGGAGTGGTCAATTACTAAATCCACAGGTACTTCTGGATTGATTTTATTCGGTTCTCCACCTAAATCAACCATTGCTTTTCTCAATGATGCAAGATCTACAACTGCAGGAACCCCTGTGAAATCCTGTAAAATAACGCGTGAAGGTTTAAAAGGTACATCTACTGCTTTACCTTTACCCCATTCAGTCAAACCTTTTACATGTTCATCATTGATTACACGTCCATCATACTGTCTTACAAGTGATTCTAATAAGACTCTGATAGAAAATGGAAGTCGTGATACTTTTCCTAAACCTGCTTCTTCTAAAGCTTTTAATTGATAATAATTATACGTTTTTCCATTTAAATCAAACTGCTTCTTAGCGTTAAACGTATTATTCTCTCCCAAGATGCTAACTCCTTTCGATCTTACTTTTGTCATATGTGAAAACACCTTCTAAATATAGACAAAAGTCTTCATTTATTTACTTAAAAAATTCTCGTAATCTAAAAAAATACAAGAATATATATCTACTTTATTATCTTAAATGAAAAAATGGTATAAAACAAATGATTAATGTTTTATACCATATACTAAAATTTTATTTATAGTGATAAAAATTACTTATATAGTTCCTGAAGAAAAAAATTAAAAATAAAATATTATTTCTCATGCAGTTGGTAAACTAATTCTAAATGTACTTCCTTTATCATTATTTTTTAAGATGTCTAGTTTCCCTTCATGTTTATCCAAAATTTGCTTGGTAATCATTAAGCCTAATCCTGTCCCATTTTGTTTCGTTGTAAAAAATGGTTCACCTAATTTATGTATAACTTCTTCTGGTATACCAGGACCTTCATCAATAACGTCAATTATAATTTTTGAATGAGATGATTGCACTTTCATCTCAATTGTTCCTTCATCATCCATAGCCTCTATAGCATTTTTGACTAGGTTAATTAATACTTGCTTGATTTGCGAACGATCACAAAGAACAAATCCACTAATATTTTTATCCAGCTTCAAATTGATGTTTTGCAACTTTGCCTGAGATTTTAACAAAGAGATAACATCATCGAGCATGTCTTTAACTGATTCTTTATTTCTATTATCGGTTAAAGGCTTTGAAATAAACAATAGTTCAGAGGTTATCGTTTCCATCTTTTCAATTTCATCAATCATAATTTTATAATATTCTTCTTTTCGATTAACACCTGCTTGAAATAATTGTAGAAAACCTTTTAAAGAAGTTAATGGATTCCGGATTTCATGTGCAATCCCTGCTGCTAATTGACCAGCGACAGACATTTTTTCGGAACGAATCATCATTTCTTCCGCTTCTTTCTTGTCAGTTACGTCTTTTAAAATAGAAATTAGATATACCTTATTTTTTGCTTTCACTTGAGCTACCGTACATTCAAACCATATGTATTTTCCCTTTTTGTTTTTTATACTCACATTAAATAGTTGCGTTTCATTTGTATTGGGATCGAAATAGTTTTTGATATACGTAACATCATATGGTGCAAATTTGTCATACCACATAGTCCCAATAAGATCGGCTGCCTTATACCCCAACAAACGTTCGACAGAATTAGATATAAACTTGATAGTTCCATTCTGATCAGCTAATGTTACAATGTCATTGTTATTTTGATTAATCCATTGTAATATTGAGCGAGTAGGATCTGGTAAATCATTTAAAACCTCAATATTGGATCCCGTGTTACTGATATTGGAATTTTGTTTAATTTGTTTATCAATATCTTCCTCCATTATTCCACCCCTTTTCCAAAATCCAACATGATTTTTACCTTTTTATATACATATGACAATTTATACACAAATATGTTACTTGTTTGTATAATAGACTCCTATTATAATTATGAGTAGTGTATAAAATAATGCTTATTATTTGTAATGTTACTATAAATATTGGGAAAAATAAATATAATGTAAATTTTTGTAACAGTTTATTATATTTCAATAAAAAGAAACAGGTGATTACATGTCAATAATTATCGATTACATCATTATACTTTGGGGATTTCTTTTGCTTGGTCTTATGGGGATTGGTGGTTTTTTTATGTTTCGTAAATTCCTAAAACGAATGCCCAAAGAGGATGGGAAATCATCACTTGACTGGGAAGAATATTATATGAAAAAAACAAGGAACATGTGGAAAAAAGATGAAAAAAATTTGTTAGAGGAGCTAGTTTCACCAGTTCCAGAGTTATTTCGTGACGTTGCCAGACAAAAAATTGCAAGCAAAATTGGCGAAATTGCATTGAAAAAGAGAAAGAAAGTTATCACCCAGGATATATTAATAGAAGGATATATTCTTGCCACTCCTAAAAGGGATCATAAGTTCCTTCGAAAAAAATTAGACCAAAAAGAGATCGATGTAACACCTTACGAGCATCTATTTGAACAATAATTAGAAAACTTGGCTTATAAGCCTTAGTTGCACTTATGCAGATAAGAAAGTTTTATACTTTCTTATCTGCGAACAAAAGCGCAAGCGCCGTAAAAGCTAAGTTTTCCAACGCCTGTACTAGGACGTCCTCGAAAAAGAAGACCGCTTTTTCTTCGTGCGTCGTAGCCAAACGTGGCTTAAGGAGTTAATCAATAACCCACAAGCTCCTAATTTTATTATTTCCTAAGCTACTAATAAAGCGCTTGAACCAAATCGGTTCAAGCGCTTATTTATTCGTTAGAATATCTTACTTGCTTTTCTAATTGAAGATACTTATACAACATAGATATTCTCCATGTTAAGATCATACCAAATGCCAGTAAAAAAAACATCCCGCTCGTTTGTCCGAACGATATGGTGCTACCTATAGCTAACTTCATTATAATTCTAACAATCAATAATCCAAATAAAATAAATATAAATGCTTTAGAAGGTATTAAATAGATTTTATTATTTTTAATCTCGAATTTGGATGTTTTAATTAAAAAGACAGAAAAAATAATACCAACGCTTAAGGCTTCCAATACCTCAATCCATTTCACCTGAAATACTGGAAACAAAAACATGAATGCCCCTGTACTCATAAATAGTGGCGGTAAGATAATTTTTTTAACAGAGGCTGGTTCTTTCGCAGCTTTTAACCGAACAAAAATCATAACAACGGCCATAAAAGCAGCAACAATTGTACTTGCTACTATCCAAAACATGTAAAAATCACTCTTCCCTGTTCACTAACTATTGGTGCTTGTTATTTCAGATTCGTTTAACACACGACTAACCGTTTCTAATACCCGATTTTCGTCAAAAGGTTTAACGACAAAATCTTTTGCACCGAGTTCAATAGCTTCTACAACCACCTTCTGTTGTCCCATAGCGGAACAAACAACAATCCTTGCTTCAGAGTCCAGTTGCTTAATCGCTTTAAGTGCATCAATTCCGTTCATTACTGGCATTGTTATGTCCATTGTAACTAAGTCTGGCTTTAGTTTTTCAAATTGCTTAACGGCTTCTTCACCATTTTCTGCTTCACCAACAATTTCATGGTTTTCCCTTTTCAAAATGCTCGCTAAAGTTAATCTCATAAAGTTAGCATCGTCAACTACTAGTATTCTCGCCATTCTATTATTACCCCCCAATAATAGTTATTGATCATTTGCAATAGTTACAATGATCGTGATCGTTACACCCAGTACAGTAAGATATACACCAATATCAAATAACATAGCAGTCGCTAGCTCAATTTCTCCAAATATAGGAAAAACAAAGTAATCATATGTCTGTGCTAAAAAAGGCGCGTCAAAAATAAAAGCTCCAATTCCTGTTGCAACAGCAATTAATAAGCCAACTGAAATCATAGTCCTGAAATTAATTGGTATAATTTTCTTTACAGCTTCTAAGCCATATGCCATATACATGAGTAATATTGCTGAAGCAGTCATTAATCCACCAACAAATCCGCCCCCGGGTGAGTTATGACCTGCTAACAATAAGTATATAGCAAATCCTAATAAAATAAAGGCAATTAACGAAGTAGTTGTGCGTAAAATGAGATCATTCGGTTTATACATATAAAATGCCCCTTTATACTATTCCTACCTATTATCATAATACAAATTATATAGAAAATCCATTTTCATTACATTTAAAAACCAGTAAATCCAAATATTCCTGCTAAATAAGAAGTAAGCTTTGTCATCCAATCAAAGAATAATGCAACCCCCATAACAATCATGATATAACCACCAATTTTAACAAATCGAGCACTATTTTTTTTGATCCAGTTCATTTTCCCAATGAAGAACGATAAAATTAGAAATGGTACTGAGAACCCTAAAATATAACTGATCATCATGACCATACCTAAATCTGGATTTGTCGCAGCAAGTGATAAAACAATTGCCAAAATTGGTCCTGTACATGGTGTCCACCCTAAGGAAAATGCCATACCGATAATGAATGACCCAAAGAATCCTGCAGGTCTATTTTTAAATGTTATTTTTTTATCCTTCATTAGAAATTGGAAGTTAAAAATACCCACAATAACTAGACCGAAGAATATAATTAAAATTGCTCCGATCTGTCTTATAATTTCTTTATACGTTAAAAGAAAATCGGATACAAACGATGTTGTAAATCCTATCATAATAAAAATACTTGAAAATCCAAGTAAAAAGAAAATAGTATGTAATAAACTTTTTTTGTTTAACATTTTATTATCTTCTTTTATTTCGCTAACACTCATCCCTGTTATATAGGATAAAAATGCTGGATATAGAGGTAATACACAAGGCGAGATAAAAGATAAAAAACCTGCCCCAAACGCCAAGAATATATTAATTTCAGACATATACATATCCTCCTAAGTTAATTACTCGCATTTATTGTAACAGAAAGATATTGCATACATTACAAATGATTATGACAATAAATCGAAACCTTTTTTGCACCTTAAATATAGTATACCCCTTGTTACCTAGATAACAAGGGGTTTAATAGAGAATGCTCTTCCTTAAAATAATCGATCATTACTATTTATCTGTTTGATTATTCATAGAACGCATCATTTGATTGATTTTCTTTTGCGATGGTTTTTGTCCCATTTGCATCATTAAAGTTCTTAGCATTTGTTCATTAATTGGTGGGTTTTTCTTTAAATAATTCATCATGTATTTTCTTGCGATAAAGAATCCAAGAGCAACACCAGCAATCAATGCTCCAATTGCAATTAATACGACCCAAATCGTGCCCATTCCAGCTTTCCTCCTTCGTGTTGTCTCTCATTCAGTATAGTAAATTAAAGAAAAGAATACAATACTTGTTCTAGTTTTTGCTCTCTCTTCTTGGTTACTGGTGAAATCCAACCATAATTTTCATTTCCTATAATAAATAAAAACGGCTGAAATGCTCGTAAAGTAGGAAATAATAGTGATTCTGCCTCATGTAACATGTCACATTGGAATTTTATATGTTTTTGGTGAATATGTAAAGAAATATATTGACGGTCAGTGTATATTTCTATTGTATCACCATTCATTTTAATAGAATTGGTATTCCTATAATAATTCTTGATATAAGCCCGCACTAATTCTTTAGGAACATCTTTAGTAATATAACGAAACTGACCATTTAAGTCTACTCTATTATTTTCGTTTTCATATGTTTTAAAAAATCTATATAACACATCACATTTGTGAAAGAAATGATTGCCTATTTCTTCTTGAATCCAATAGATAGTATAATTTTTCAACAAAATCCCTCCTCTATTATATTTCATTATACGTATTCTTACTAAAATTTATGTCATATTATGAAATGAAATAGCACTAGTTTTGTCGAAAGTTTAAGCAAAATAAAAAAGATGGTACTTTGTATAAACAAGCACCATCTTTTTCTTCCGTTATTTAATAAATGATTCAACATGTTTTACAACATTGTTTACTGTAAATCCATATTCCTCTATTACTTTATCACCATTAGCAGAAGCGCCAAATGTATCAATTCCTAATACTAAACCGTTTTCTCCGGCATAGCGTTCCCAACCGAACGGTGAACCCATTTCAATTGCTACTCTATTTTTAACTTCAGGTGGGATGACTGAATTTCTATAGGACTCATCTTGTTCATTGAAGCGATCCCATGATGGCATACTAACCACACTAACATCTATACCTTTTTCTCTTAATGCGCCTTGAGATGCTACTGCTAATTGTACCTCAGAACCAGTAGCTAATAATAAAGCGTCAGGTGTATCTTTCTCAGAAGCACTTATTACATATGCCCCTTTCTTAACACCTTCATAAGCATTTTCCTTAGTTCCTTCTAATGTAGGTAAGCCTTGTCTAGTTAATACTAATGCTGTTGGCTTTTTAGATTCTAAAGAAAGTCTCCATGCAGCTTGTGTTTCATTTCCATCTGCTGGTCTGATTAATGATAGACCTGGCATAGCACGTAATGAAGCCAGCTGTTCGATAGGTTCATGAGTTGGGCCATCTTCACCAACAGCAACCGAGTCATGTGTAAACACATATGTTACAGGCGTATTCATAATTGCTGATAATCTAACAGCAGGTCTTAGATAGTCACTAAACACAAAGAATGTACCTGCATATACTTTAAGTCCACCATGTAACGCCATACCATTCAATGCTGCTGCCATGGCGAATTCACGAACACCAAACCATACATTTCTTCCAGCATAGTTATTTCTAGAAAAATCTTCTTCATCTTTAATTGTTGTTTTATTAGATCCAGCTAAATCTGCACTTCCGCCAAAAAAGTAAGGAACAGCTTTTGCTATTTCATTTAAAACTTCTCCAGATGATGCTCTAGTGGCAAGCTTATCTTTGCCGGCTTCATAAACTGGCAAGTTCTTTTCCCAATCATTAGGAAGTTCCCCATTCATTGCAAGTTTCAATTCACTTGCTAATTCCGGGTACTTCTCTTTATAAGCTGCAAATAATTGGTTCCAATTATCTTCGGCATCTGCCCCATTTTTTACGATCTTTTCTTTAAAATCAGCATACACTTCTTCAGGAACATGAAATTCTTCATGTGTCCACTCATAGTTTTCTTTTGTTAATTGAACTTCATCTTTACCAAGTGGCGCACCATGTGATGCAGCTGAAGCAGATTTGTTTGGTGAACCATATCCTATCACTGTTTTCACTTCAATTAATGTTGGCTGATCAGTAGTTTTTTGAGCTTCCGTAATTGCACTTCTTAATGCTTGGGTATCGTTTCCATCCTCAACACGAATTACTTGCCAACCATATGCTTTAAATCGTTGGTCTGTATTATCTGAAAACGCACGATCTAATTCACCGTCTAAGGAAATATCGTTTGAATCATATAATGCAATAAGTTTACCTAAACCTAAATGACCTGCTAATGATGCTGATTCATGTGATATACCTTCCATTAAGTCTCCATCACTAACAAGCGCATACGTATAATGATCAATGATGGAAATGTCATCTTTGTTATATTTAGCAGATAAATGTGCCTCTGCCATAGCCATACCAGTAGACATTGCTAAACCTTGACCTAATGGTCCAGTTGTTGCCTCTACACCATCTGTGTGATGAACTTCTGGATGCCCAGGTGTTCTAGAATCCCATTGACGGAAATTCTTTAAGTCATCAATCGTTACATCATACCCGGACAAATGCAGTAAACTGTATAACAGCATGGAACCATGACCTGCTGATAATACGAATCGATCTCTATTAAACCATTTTGAATGTTTTGGATTGTGATTCATAAAGTCTGTCCATAACGTATACGCCATAGGAGCAGCACCCATTGGTAAACCTGGGTGTCCAGAGTTAGCATTTTCGATTGCATCAATTGATAGTGTACGTATTGTATTAATTGATTGTTGTTCAACGTTTTTTACCATGAAAATTCCCCTTTCAATTTTAAAGGCTTACTGGCTTACTGTATCCTTTCTCATTCTATAATGAAACATAGCTAGTAACAAGCAATAACAGAAACATCTTGAAAAAGTGAAAAACAAGTTAATGTTTCTTATTTCGTTCTTGCATATCTCTAACCTTTTTGGGAGTTACATCATTTCCTTCTGGATCCATTACGGTCATCGTTTTAAATTGGTTTTTAAAAGACTTTCTTACATTTTTTAGATACTCTTGTCTCAACTCTTGTTGCTCTTCTTTTTCTTTTGATGTTAAACCACTGTTTTTTGCTTTTTTGGCAAGTATATTTATCCGTTGTAATTTTTCTTCAGAAATCATTTAGCTCATCCTCCTTTGAAACATAGAAAAAGCAAGAACTAAAGTGCAGTTCTTGCTTTTTTATATTACGCTTTCTATTGGTTATATTCAAGCATTTTGGTACTCCTGGAAACGACGGTGTACAGTTGCTTTGGAAACAGAAAATCCTAGCCCATTAAGAGTCTTTGTAATCTCATCGAAAGAAAGTTTATTTTCCCTTAATCGTACCACTTCTTCAATTGGGAATTCAATTCGTTCCCTTCCAGGTGCTTTAAACTTGTTTGAAAAGTTTTGTGTCGGATCAAATCCGTTATCAACTGCTTTTTTCATACCTCGTTTGATTTTCGTGTTATGTAACTTACGCTGGTATTCTTCTACAATACCTACTATTTGTAGAACCATTGAATCTGACTCAGATAATACCAGTTCTCCGTCATGGCTACCTGTATAAATGGTAATGTTTAATTTCTGCAGTTGATGAAATAAAGCAATTTTAGTATTACCGCGACCTAGTCGTGTCTCATCTTGTATGAGTAGGATGTCTGCTTTACCGGATGAAAAGTAATCTAGCATTTTAAAAATACCTTCCCGGTCTATTTCATAACCACTCATCTGTTCCTCAATACAATCAAAAACAGTAAATTGGTTTTTACTTGCCAAAGCAGTCAGTTCTTCTCTTTGTCTTTTTAATGAGGTTTCTTGTTCTTTTTTATCTGTACTTACTCGACAATAAATAATAGCATTCAACCCAATTACTCCTTACTATAAAATCACATATATTATGCGCTAGTTATCATTGTGAAATATAAAAATCCTAACGTCAATGCAAAAGAAACTAAATAAAATACATCCGTTTTTGTCACTTTTTCAAACATATAAATCAGCCCCTTCAAATAAAGTAAGAACTTTTGTTCGTGTTCATCTCTGATATCATTCTAAACCGAACATATGATCTTGTCAACAGATTCGCGAACGAATGTTTGCTTTTTCATATACCAAGTGATAAACTATCATTAATAAATCCTATGCGCGAGGTGTTCGCTAGATGACAAAACTTTCAAAAAGACAACAAACAATACTGGATTACATTAAAGAGGAAGTATCGCATAAAGGTTATCCACCTTCTGTTAGAGAAATAGCTGAAGCTGTTGGTTTGGCTTCAAGTTCTACTGTACACGGGCATTTATCAAGGTTAGAAAGTAAAGGATTCATAAGAAGAGATCCTACTAAACCAAGAGCGATTGAAGTTCTTAATCTATCAGAGGGAAGTAGCATACCTAGAGAAGAAGCACGCTATGCTCCAGTAATCGGTAAAGTTACAGCAGGTATACCAATAACAGCAGTTGAAAATATCGATGAATTTATTCCTTTACCAAGCTCAAGTGCAGGACCAGATGAGAATGTATTCGTACTTGTTATTGAAGGTGAAAGCATGATAGAAGCTGGTATCCTGGATGGGGATATGGTTATCGTGAAGCAGCAGAATACTGCACAAAACGGTGACATTGTTGTAGCAATGACAGAGGAAGATGAAGCAACTGTAAAACGCTTTTTCAAAGAGAAGGATCATATCCGTCTGCAACCAGAAAACGCCACAATGGAACCATTGATTTACCGAAATGTAACGATCCTTGGAAAAGTGATAGGGTTGTATCGAAACATTCATTAATCGGATTATGATTTACATTAAGAAACCCCTTGATATATTTTTTATCAAGGGGTTCTTTAGTATTACTAAATTATTTAACTTCAAGCTTTAATATGAAGTTAGATATTGTTCGCGTTCCCACGGGTGTACAGTTGTACGGAACATATCCCATTCAATTTCCTTTGCTTCGATGAAGTGTTCAAATAAATGTTCACCTAGTGCATTTACAATGGTACTATCTTTTTGCATCTCTTCTAAAGCGTCTATTAATGTAGCAGGTAAATCTTTAATACCATTTTTCTCACGCTCTGCACGATCCATTACGTAAATATTTCGGTCAACTGGAGTAGGAGGAGTTAGTTTGTTTTCAACCCCATCTAATCCTGAAGCTAATAATACCGCCATCGCCATATATGGATTTGCTGATGGATCAACACTTCTCACTTCAATTCGTGTACTTAAACCACGTGAATAAGGAATTCGAATCAATGGACTTCTATTTGCTCCAGACCAAGCCACATAACAAGGTGCTTCGTATCCAGGAACGAGTCTTTTATATGAATTAATAGTTGGATTCGTTACTGCAGTGAAATTTGTTGCGTGTTTAATGACTCCTGCAGTAAATTGGTATGCAACATCACTTAGCTCCATTTCACCAGATTTATCAAAAAACATATTCTCGCCATCTTTAAATAGTGACATATTTACGTGCATTCCAGAACCATTAACACCAAAAAGTGGTTTTGGCATAAATGTAGCATGTAAATTGTGTTTCCTTGCAATTGTTTTAACAACTAATTTAAACGTCTGAATATCATCAGCATGTTTAACTGCATCCGAATACTTAAAATCTATTTCATGCTGTCCAGGTGCAACTTCATGGTGAGATGCCTCAATTTCAAATCCCATTTCTTCTAGCTCTAAAACGATATCACGTCGACAGTTTTCACCTAAGTCGGTAGGTGCTAAGTCAAAGTAACCGCCTCTATCATTTAATTCTAATGAAGGATCACCTTTCTCGTCTAATTTAAACAAGAAGAATTCTGGTTCTGTCCCAATGTTAAATGCAGAGAATCCAAGCTCCTCCATTTTCACTAAGTTACGTTTTAAGTTATAACGAGGACACCCTTCAAACGGTGTACCGTCTGGATTATAAATATCACAAATAAAGCGTGCTACTTTTCCTTTGTCAGATGTCCAAGGAAATACAACAAATGTACTTAAATCAGGACGTAGATACATATCTGATTCTTCAATTCGAACAAACCCTTCAATAGATGATCCATCAAACATCATCTTGTTATCAAATGCTTTATCCAATTGACTTAATGGAATCTCGACATTCTTGATTGTACCTAGCATATCCGTAAATTGTAGACGGATAAAACGTACGTTTTCTTCGTCAATCATTTTCATAATCTGTTCTTTAGTTAAAGTAGAACTCATGTATTCTCCTCCTATTTTTTAATGGAAATTTATATTAACACTTAAAAAAGTATTAAACATATAGTTGTTTGACTGAATAAGAAAACCTTTTAGGTTAAAGCGCTATCTCTTACCTGTTCGGGTCTAGTGGAAAAACCTTGATAGCTCTCCTTGTCTTAGACTTGACTTTCCAAATCTACCAGCTTGGATCAATTCATTTCTGAGTAATTTACGTAATTCTTTATCAGTTAATGTTTGGTCTGGAGCTTCTTCTGTGTAAGTATTGCTAGGTTGTTCCTCTTTGATAAGTAAGAGTTTAATGCCGGCCATATTAATGCCTTTATCCAATAAATCTTTAATTTCAAGTAGGCGATCTACATCATTAAAAGAGAACAATCGTTGATTCCCACTCGTTCTAGCTGGATGCACTAATTTATGTTCTTCGTAATATCGAATTTGTCTGGCTGTTAATTCTGTAAGCTGTTTAACTATACCTATTGAAAATAAGGGCATAGAACGACGCTCCTGATCGTCCATCATGCATAACCCCTTTCCTTATTATATTTTAAAGTATACAATATGTTAACTACTTTGTCAAAACAATGTTAACTATCCTAACATATATGGGGGCGTAAGTATTTTTAACAAAAACCTTTTGTACTTGATTAGGTTGACATAGAAGTAAAGCAAAAAGAGTTGTGTTAACCAACTCTTCATCTTTCACCTATTCTAACAGGTGTTTTATCGCTTCTTGCAAGGCAATTTTTACATGGGCATATGTTAACCCCCCTTGCACAAAGGCAGTGTAGGGTTCTCTTAAAGGGCCATCTGCTGTCAGTTCTAAACTTGCGCCCTGAATAAATGTTCCTGCAGCCATAATAACGTCATCTGTGTACCCTGGCATTTCACTTGGATAAGGGGTCACGAATGAATTAACGGGAGAATTCTGCTGTATAACTTGGCAAAATGCTACCATTTGTTCAGCATTTTGAAATGTAACGGATTGAATTAGATCTGTTCGGGTCGTATTATAACCAGGTGATGTATTATAACCAATTAGTTCCAATAGTCTCGATGTAAATATAGCCCCTTTTAATGCTTCTCCAACGACATGAGGAGCTAGAAAAAATCCTTGAAACATTTCCTGCAACATATGTAATGTTGCACCAGTTTCCTTTCCTAGTCCAGGAGCGGTAAGTCTGTGTCCACATTGTAATACGAGTTCTTTCTTCCCTACTATGTATCCACCAGCCCGTACAATCCCTCCACCTGGATTTTTTATTAATGATCCAGCAATGATATCTGCTCCTATATGTAATGGTTCCCTCTTTTCAACAAATTCACCATAGCAGTTATCTACAAATACTATAATTTCTGGATTTATTTCTTTAACAAACGTTATCATTTTTTCCATATCACTTATGGAAAATGATGGTCGATCATCATATCCTTTAGATCGCTGGATCCCAACGACCTTTGTTTTGAAAGATATGTTCTTGCTTATCTCACTGTAATTAACACTACCATCCTGTCTTAACTCTACTTCGTTATATACTATATCGTAATCTAGTAGCGATCCCGTATTAACACCTGTTTTACCTATAACCGACTCTAGGGTATCATAAGGTTTTCCTGTAATATATAATAGTTCATCTTGAGGACGTAAAAGACCGAAAAGCGTTGTCGAAATAGCGTGTGTTCCGGATACAATTTGTGGTCGTACAAGAGCATCCTCGCCACCGAACACGTCAGCATATACCGCTTCTAATACATCTCGTCCAAAATCGTCATATCCATAACCGGTTGTTGAATTAAAATGGCTATCACTAACTCTGTTGTTTTTAAATGAATCCAGTACACGCTTCTGATTATGTTCAACTATTTGATTAACCAGTTTATGTTGTTCACTACAATCTCTATCTGCTTGTTTTACTAGTTCTTCAATCATTACTGTTTGGTTTCTCCTTTAATAAACTTTTCAACGGGTGACTACTTCTCATGTATCCTTTAACTATATATGTAGAACCTTCTTCATCAAAATACCTTTGTGTAACAATAGTTTCACGTGCAAGTCGGTCAAGGTTTTTTCCTTCTTCGGGATCAATTTTAACCGAATAAAAGTCCCACTCTTCCTTAAGAATAGATTCTATTTTAAACATGAGCTGGTTTAGATCTGATTGGTCAAAAGCACTTATGACCATATATGGATGCTGCATGGCTATAAAATCGCCATTAATAAGATCCTTCTTATTATAGACAGTTAACGTTGGAATTGTTTCTGCATTTAAATCGCTTAAAAGATCTAAAACCGTTTTTTGATGTTGTACTTGATCCAGATGTGCAGCATCTACGACATGTAAAATGAAATCTGCTTCCGTTACTTCTTCTAATGTAGAGCGGAAAGAAGCAATAAGTGCTGTAGGTAAATCTTGAAGAAAACCAACAGTATCTGTTATTAGTGTTTGAAAGCCAGAAGGTAACTGTATTTGTCTTGTAAGTGGATCTAGAGTTGCAAATAGTTGGTCTTCCTCTAGTGATTGCCCCTTTGTTAAACGATTAAACAAAGTTGATTTACCTGCATTAGTATAGCCCACAATAGCAATTTGAAAAGCCTGGTTGGTCTTCCTGCGCTTACGGTACTGTTCACGTTGACCAACAACGAGCTTTAAGCGTCGTTTGACATCATATATTCTGCGTCTAATATGTCGTTGGTCGGTTTCCAATTTTGTCTCACCTGGACCACGTGTGCCTATACCTGCACCTAATCGCGACATAGCTTCTCCCTGACCATGAAGTCTTGGGAGCATATATTCCAATTGTGCAAGTTCAACTTGAAGTTTACCCTCTTTTGTTTGTGCACGTTGGGCAAATATATCCAGTATAAGCTGACTACGATCTATCAGTCTTACACCAAATCTGTTGCTAAGATTTCGTAATTGACCTGCTGATAACTCGTCGTTAGATATCACTAAATCTATATCTAGATCCTTTATTTCTTCGGTTATCTCATCTATTTTACCTTCACCAAGGTAATTTGCAGGATGAATTCGTTGTCTATTTTGGATAACAACCTGTTGAACTGTACCACCCGCTGTTTTACTTAGTGATTTTAACTCTTCTAGAGATGAGTCAAATCGTTCCTGTTTCTGATTTGGTTGTTTTACTGCGATGATTAGTATTCTTTCTGTCATGTACGGCAACCTCTCTCACCTGACATTTAATCGAACTTTTATGCTTTAATCATAGCAAAGTACAGGTGTCATAACAATTTATTGATGTTATAGATTATCAAAACACAAGTCAATCCCGTTAATGCGTATTAAATCATTTGCTGAAAAACTTTCATTACAGAGGAGTCTTATTGCATGCTTTCTAATAGAATGCTCAATTATGTTTCGAACATATCGTGCATTAGAGAAATTCCGCTGGGTTTCATTACTTTTTTTAATTAAATGGTCTCTTAATTTCCACTCTGCTTCTTTGGATAACTGATACTCTCTAAGTGCTAGCATTTGTCTTGCAATATCTATTAGTTGTTCAACATTGTAATCCTGAAAATCAAGTATAAATGGGAACCTTGATTTCAATCCTGGATTTAACGTAAGAAAGCGATCCATTTCATATGGATATCCAGCTAGTATGAGAACCAAGTCATTATGATTATCTTCCATATGTTTTACTAATGTGTCAATTGCTTCCTTTCCAAAGTCCTTTTCTCCACCACGAGCTAATGAATATGCTTCATCAATAAATAATACTCCACCCATGGCCTTTTGAATGACAGAACGTGTTTTTTGAGCAGTTTGACCAATATATTCTCCAACTAAATCAGCCCGTTCAGCTTCGATAAAATGTCCCTTAGATAATAAATTCATGTCAAAATACATTTTCGCCAGTTTTCTGGCAACAGTTGTTTTCCCTGTTCCAGGATTGCCTTTAAAAAGCATATGAAGCACTTGTTTTGTACATGTCAATCCCATTTTCGAACGTTTTTCATTGATAACTATTGTTGCATATATTTCCTTTATTGTTTGTTTCAGTTTTTCCATTCCAATGAATGATGAGAATTCTTGATCTATATGAAAGAATGGACCACTTTCGCTATTTTTAGGACTCACCTGTTCTGATTGTACTTCTCGTTTGTTTTTTAACACGATATTAATTTGCCCATTTTTATTGCGTGTCTTTTGTGTCTCCACGTCATCACTCCTTAGTCACCTTAGTATACGCCGTGGATAAAAAAGTTGTGACAAACGCCCATGTCTAAACACAATTAAAAACGGACGCGTGTATGCGTCCGTTAATCATTTTTCTCAAGTGTTACATTTTTAACAGGTGCAAATGTTGAGATTGCATGTTTAAATAGCAGTTGTTGCTTCCCATCAGTTTCTAAGAGCACTGTAAAATTATCAAAAGCTTTTATAACCCCTCTTAATTGAAACCCATTCGTTAAAAATACGGTAACTGAAATATGGTCCTTTCTTAGTTGATTTAAGTATTGATCCTGAATGTTCACCGTTTGTGCCATCGCACTTCCTCCTCTTTTCTATCTGTATACATACTATTTCTACTTTTCTTTTAACATTCCTGCTAAATCAGCTAAAATTATTCTGAAATTTTCATTAACTGTAGCAGGTGTAATCGAATACCATTTTACATCCATCTTATTTTTAAACCATGTGTATTGCCGCTTAGCGTATCTTCTGGAATTCCGTTTTAATAACTCTACGGATTCCTCTAATGTACATTCACCCTTTAAGTAAGGTATAAATTCTTTATATCCTATCGCGTGCATGGATTGACACGATTCATATCCTTGTTGAAATAATCGATTTACCTCATCAAGAAGTCCAGATACAAGCATCTCATCTACACGTTGATTTATTCGTTTGTACAATAATTCGCGATCCATATCCAATCCTATAAGAATTGGATTGTATGAAGATTCTTGTTGTTGTTTTTTTTGGTAATCGGACATTGTCATTCCGGTTGTTTCATAGACTTCTAACGCACGAATCAAACGACGATGATTATTAGGATGAATTTTTTCAGCCTGTACCTGGTCAATTTTCATTAATCTCCGGTGTAACGATGCAGCACCTTCACTTTTCAATATGTATTCCAATTGACGCGTGACTGCTTTATCCCTTTTTTGATTAGAAAAATTGTAATTAAATAAGGCAGCTTGTATATATAGTCCGCTGCCACCTGCTATAATCGGAACGTGTTGATTGTTTAGAATGTTACTGATATTTTTTTGTACATGAAATTGAAAATCTGCAACAGAGAAATCCTCGTCTGGATCCTTGATATCAATCATATGATGTGGAATATCATGTATTTCTGTTTTTGAAACTTTGGCTGTTCCGATATCCATTCCCTTATAAACCTGCATAGAGTCTCCACTGATCACTTCCCCATGAAAAGCTTTTGCAATTTCAATACTGAGCTTTGTTTTCCCTACTCCTGTTGGTCCTACGACCGCAACTACTGTATCCTTCATCATTATTCCCCTAGATTTATAACATTATTCATATGCTCGATAGGCTTTTAACATCCATACGTATTTTTCTAGTTTCCCCTGAATTCCTATTAACAAATCCCCAGTTGGTTCATCACCATTCTTTGTAGCAAGTGGTATTCCGTCGTTACGTATCTCCTGAATTAACTGTTCATAATCCTTCGTTAGTTGCTCAATTATTTCATCTTCTTTATCGTCCGCGTTAGCTTCCGTTAATGTCGTCTCTTTCAAATACTTTATCATGGTTGCTAACGGCTTTCCGTCTATCATTAAAATCCGTTCAGCAATTTCATCAGAGTCAGCAGCAAAAGTCTTATACATGTCTTCAAAAACTTCATGGAGACCAAAGAAATGTTTACCTTGAACAAACCAATGATAACGGTGCAATTTGACATACATCACAAAGTAATTAGACAATAACTGGTTCATAAAATTAATTAATTTTTGATTATCCATAACACACCTCAGCTTTCTACAAATAGCTTTGGCGTGGGATTTATAATTTATACATGATTACATAACACGTTTAAACATTTTTTCTAGTTCATACGAAGAAAAGTGAACAATGATTGGTCTGCCGTGTGGACATGTAAATGGATCCGTTGTTTTCCGCAATGATTCTAGCAACTGAAACATGTCGTCATTATTTAAATAATGGTTTGCTTTAATGGACCTTTTACAGGACATTAAAATTGCGGCATCTTCTCGAATTTCCTCTATATTAATTTTTTCCTCATTCATAATTTGTTCAATCATTTCCCGAATCACTTCTTCTTCAAGACCTTCTGGGAACCAATTAGGATGTGATCGTATGACATAAGCATGATTCCCAAAGGGTTCAAAAAAAAGACCTACTTTTTCTAATTCATCTTTGTATTGGTCGATAAATATAGCTTCTTGCTTGGAGAACTCAAACGTTAACGGTAGTAACAATTCTTGTGACTCATTTGTTGTATGTCCTAATTTTTCTTTAAAAAACTCGTATTTCACTCTCTCTTGAGCTGCATGCTGGTCGATCATGTATAACCCGTTTTCATTTTGCGCTAAAATGTAAGTACCATGTAATTGTCCTACCGGATACATGGTGGGAACCCGCTCTACATCTGTTTCCTCAGGTTGATGGAACGTTACATTCTTATCTTGATTACTAGCTTGTTCTACTTTCCTATCAGCTGTTGGTGAATGTTCTGTGCCACTATGCGTGTGTTGGTGCATTACTGATTGGCGCTCATTAATTACCTTATCCATGTTCCAAGCAGGTGTTTTTTCTCTTCTCAGGGAGTTATCAAACTCCATTGCATGCTGGACGGACTTTTCTGCCTTTATTTCTTTTTTCTCCATTTCAGGAATTAAGGAGGTTTCCCGAAATTTACTACGAATTGTTTCTTCAATTGCGGCAAATAATTCTTTGTCCTTACTAAACCTGACTTCAAGCTTAGTTGGGTGAACATTCACATCAACTAAAATAGGATCCATCTTTATCGATAAAACAACTATTGGTAATCTACCAATCGGTAATAAAGTGTGGTATCCATTGGTTATTGCTTTTGATAGAGGTATACTTTTAATAAACCTTCCATTGATTATAGTTGAAATATAGGCACGCGATGCTCTTGTTACTTCTGGCTTTGCTATATAACCTTCTATCGAAAAATCCAGCGTTTCATGCTTAATGGGGAGCATTTTTCTTGCTACACCCATTCCATAAACATTTGATATCACTTGTAAGAGGTCACCTGTACCCGATGTTTTAAATAACGATTTACCATTATGTGTAGCTTCAAAGCGGATTTTAGGATGTGAAAGAGCTAAGCGGTTTAACAAGTCTGTTATATGACCTAACTCCGTATGAATGGTCTTCATATACTTTAGGCGGGCTGGTGTATTAAAAAACAAATCCTCAACGGTGATCTCTGAACCCTGGCGAGCATTACTCTTTTGTTTTTCAACTACTTTTCCTCCCTCTAAACCTAAAAATGTTCCAGCATCTTTTCCTTGGGATGTTCTGATCGTTAACTTACTTACAGCGGCAATACTCGCTAAAGCTTCTCCGCGAAAACCAAGCGTTTTAACGTGAAATAAGTCTGTTTCGTTTTTAATTTTACTCGTTGCATGCCGTAAGAACGCTGTTTCGCAATCTTCTTCCGACATACCCTCGCCATCATCGGTTATTTTGATTTTCTGTAACCCAGCTTCTTCAATCTCAACCTTTATCCATTTACTGTGAGCATCGATACTATTTTCGGTAAGTTCTTTTACAACAGATGCAGGTCTTTCCACCACTTCACCTGCTGCTATTTTATTTGCAAGTGCATCAGGCATCTGGAAAATTTTCATACATTAATTCCTTTCTAAAATCTATTTTTTAACGTCTTTCTGCAGACGATACAATTCATTCATAGCTTCCATTGGCGTCATTTCAAATAGATTCATCTTTTTTAAGTCCTGAATAATTTTAACTTCTGAATTAGTTGTCTTTTCATTTGGTTGTTTCTTTTGGTTTTCTTCAACAAAAAAGGCTAATTGAGCTGATTCAGCTTTATTTTCTTTTTCAGTTGTAGTTTGTGCTTTGTCGCTACCTTCAAGTTGATTTAAAATTGTAGTTGCGCGTTCAATTAATGGTTGAGGAAGATCAGCTAATTTTGCAACATGTATACCATAGCTTTCGTCTGCTGCCCCGTCTTTTATTTGATGTAGGAACACTACGTTACCTTCATATTCCTCAGCACGAACATGGATATTTTTTAACTGATCTAAACTATCCTCTAATGAAGTTAACTCATGGTAATGGGTAGAAAATAGCGTCTTTGCATGGATATTATCATGAATATATTCTACGATGGCTTGCGCTAAAGCCATACCATCATATGTGCTTGTCCCACGACCAATTTCATCAAGTAGTATTAAACTTTTATCTGTTGCATTGGCTATTGCGTGATTTGCTTCTAGCATTTCCACCATAAATGTACTTTGTCCTGAAACCAGGTCATCAGCAGCACCAATTCGAGTGAAAATTTGATCAAAAATAAGAAGATCTGCCTCATCACATGGAACAAAGCACCCAATTTGACCCATAATTACCGTTAATGCTAATTGACGCATATACGTACTTTTCCCGCTCATATTAGGGCCAGTAATAAGTAAAATATTCGTATCCTGATCTAATGAAACATTATTTGGTACGAACGAGTCATCCTTCATGACTTTTTCAATTACCGGATGACGTCCATTTTTTATCGATAGTTTATTTTCTACGAATCTAGGACGCTTGTAATTATTTTCTTCGCTAACCGTAGCAAAAGCCTGTAAAACGTCAATCTCACTAACCATTTCAGCCAAATGTTGCAATTGCGGTATGTGCTGTTTAATTTGCTCACGGATTTCAATAAATAAGTCGTATTCAAGTGCTACGCTTTTTTCCTCTGCTTCTAATATTAGCTGTTCTTTTTCTTTAAGTTCTGGAGTAATAAACCGTTCAGCATTAGTCAGCGTTTGTTTTCGCTCATACTTATTTTCTGGTAGTAAATGAAGGTTAGCCCTAGTCACCTCAATATAATAGCCAAATACACGATTATAACCAATTTTTAGTGATTTTATATGTGTTTCCTCTTTTTCCCGCTTTTCTAATTCAGTAATCCATTTTTTACCGTTTCTGGAAGCATCTCGGTATTTGTCTAGAGTCTCGTTATACCCATCTTTCATAATCGACCCTTCTTTAATCGAAATAGGAGGGTCTTCTAGTAAACTTTCTTCTAATAATTGTACTAAATGCTTCGGATAACCGAGATTACTACTCAATCTTCGGATTGGGTTAAAATCAAATTGATTTAAAATATCCTTAAGTTCTGGAATTTGCTTTAATGACTGTTTTAGTTGAATTAAATCTCGAGCATTTACGTTTCCGAACGAAATTCGTCCGGCCAGCCGTTCTAAGTCATAGATCGATTTAAGTGTTTCACGTAAAGCATCTCGCTCGATAAACCGTTTGTAAAACCCCTCTACAACGTCATGTCTATCTTTAATTTGCTGTTTATTTAACAACGGTCGTTCTAACCATTTCTTCAGTGTTCTTGAACCCATAGCCGTAACACTTCGATCAAGAACCCATAGCAAACTACCATGTTTTCCCTTTTTCAAAATAGTTTCCGTTAATTCCAGGTTTCTTTTGGAATACATATCGAGTGAAAGGAAATCATTTAACTCAATCACGTTTGCTGGTTGTAAATGATCAAGTGAGCGCTTTTGTGTGTGTTGAATATAATTTAATAATCGACTAAATGCCTTCATCAGACGTTCATCATTTAAATTGTTACAAAGACTTCTAAATTCGGCATTGAAGTTGACTTCATCTTGATAGGACAATGTAACATGTAATTTATCTACTAAATCTTGTTGTGAGTCCGATGAGAGGTTGGAATCTATCACCATTTCCTTAATAGGTTGATTGTACAGCTCATGAATGACTGCATCCCAGCCATTTTTTATAAGGGCAATGTTATTTTCACCAGTGGATAAGTCATTATATGCAATCGCATATGTTCCATCTTGAAAGTGGGATAGACTAGCTATGTAGTTGTTTTCTTGGTCACTTAGCATACTACTTTCCATTACTGTTCCTGGAGTAATAAGCTGTACCACTTCTCTTTTTACTACACCTTTTGCAGATTTTGGATCTTCTACCTGTTCACATATGGCTACTTTATAACCTTTTTCAACTAAATTTTTTATGTAGTTTGCAGCAGCATGGTATGGAACACCGCACATTGGTATCGGTTCTTTCTGACTTGAGTCCCGTTTTGTCAATGTAATCTCTAATTCTCTTGCAGCATGGATAGCATCATCGAAGAACATCTCATAAAAATCACCTAATCGAAAAAATAGAAAGGCATCTTTATAATCTGCTTTTATTTTTAAATATTGTTCCATCATTGGTGTGTACTTTGCCATATTCAATCCTCCAAAAAACCCGATATTCTTATCAAATTATAGCATAAATTCCAAAGGTAGAGGCGAATAGACAAAAAAACTTACGAGAGAAAATTTTCCCTCGTAAGTTCGTTAATCTTTGGCCTTATCACTTAAAAAATCAGGATTAACATCTGTTAATTCATCATCTGTTAATTGGAAATCCCAGTCGTCATCATCATCATCAATTTTAACGCCTTTTGGATTTACACGAACATAAACCTTCGTTTCACCAATAACCTGCACTAAAAATTCACGCTCAACTTCTACATTAATCTTATGACCTTTAGTTGCAATGTTACATTCTAGGCAATTGGGTTGTTGAATTACTTTAGCTACTACATCATAATCATCGCTAATACAATGATCATCCTTTACAGAAAGTGGAATATAATCACAATAGGTTACCCGTTCCGTGACTACTTCCGTTTTAGTATTATCATTATACGAATACCAAATATTAACATCATAGCTACCATTTACTTCAACAGTATCCTCTGATTTTTTATTGGCATTGTATAAATGATTAATAACCCAGCATCCAAGTATACTCGTAGGTCTATGTGATGGTGAGACAGGATTGGTTGCCTGCGTAAATTTACGTCCTTTTCCACAAACGGCTTTTGTAATGATTTCTCTATATTCTTGATCAAGAAAAGTCATAATTACATTTACCTCCTCTTTTTTCATAGTCATTTTATGCAAGACAAATACCTAAAGTGCATAGCTATTCTACGAAAGAAAGTGAAGTTACAAAATAAGTTGGCACAAAAGCAGGAGGGCTCTAGCTTTATAAACAAAAATCAGGTAGGAAAACAATTAAATTTTCCTACCTGATTGATACATTTTAGTGACCACATACGGATCCATTTTTAGATTTTGATCCAGTTTCACCTGATAAAAGATCTCCACCCGTAGATGAAATTACATTATTCGTAACTTCTCTGGCAATTGTACCAGAAACAAGTTGCAGTACATCGTTTACGACAATTTGTGTTTCTTTAAACTCTTGTACTACTGGAATATCATCTATTTCAGCCTGTAGTCGATCAATCTCAGCTTCCACTTTTTTCAGTGCTTCAGTCTTTTGATAGGCTTGAAAGTTCACAGCTTGCTTTTGTAAGGCTTTAATACGTTTTATTAATTGTTGTACTTTCTTGTTATCATTAATTTTTGCTTCGACTTGTTTAAAACGATCTATTTCTTCTGTACTTGCAAGCATTTTCGCTAGGTTTCTTGCCTCATCTAATACCTGTGTACGTGTATATTCAGCCATATTAATTCACCTCAACTGTATTTTCTACCATTTTACCATTTAATGACCATGTTTTGGTTTCTGTAATTTCTACATCAACGATCTTTCCGATTGAAGACCTTGGACCTCTGAAGTTTACTAGTTTATTTCTTTCTGTATACCCAGCAAGAACATCAGGATCTTTTTTACTTTCACCCTCAACAAGTACCTTAACAACCTCATTCTCATACGTCTTCATTGATGCTGCGGATTGTTTATTTACAAGCTCATTTAAACGGTATAAACGTTGCTTTTTGACTTCCTCTGGTACATCATCTGTTTTCCGAGCAGCTGGAGTACCGTCACGAGGTGAATAAATAAATGTATATGCAGCCTCAAAACCAACTTCCTCAACCAAAGTCATTGTTTCTTCAAACTGTTCTTCTGTTTCATTTGGAAAACCAACAATAATATCTGTGGTCAGCGTAGCATTAGGCATTGCTTCACGAATTTTACTTACTAATTCCAGATATTCTTCTCTAGTGTATTTTCGGTTCATTTTCTTTAAAACTTCACTGCTACCAGACTGTACTGGTAAATGAATATGGTCAAGAAGATTACCGCCTTTAGCCAACACTTCGATTAATCGATCATCGAAATCTCTTGGATGTGATGTTGTAAAACGAACTCGAGGTATATCAATTTTGTACATATCATTCATTAGTTCACCAAGACCATACGTCATATCAGTAAAATCTTTTCCGTAAGCATTCACATTCTGTCCGAGCAATGTAACTTCCTGATACCCTTGAGCAGCTAGATGGCGAACCTCCTGGATAATATCTTCTGGCCTGCGACTACGTTCTTTTCCGCGGGTCATTGGCACAATACAGTACGTACAAAACTTGTCACAACCGTACATAATGTTTACCCATGCTTTAATTTTACCTTTACGAGCTTTAGGAAGGTTTTCAATAATGTCTCCTTCTTTAGACCAAACTTCAATAATCTTTTCTTTTCCAAACATCGCTTCTTTCACCAAATGTGGAAGCCGATGTATGTTATGTGTTCCAAAAATTAAATCAACATGCTGGTGTTTCTTTAGGATACGATTTACAACGGATTCTTCCTGTGACATACAACCACATACACCTAATATAAGATCAGGATTTTCTAACTTTAGTGGTTTTAGATGACCAATTTCACCAAATACTTTGTTCTCCGCGTTTTCACGAATCGCACATGTGTTTAGTAAAATAATATCAGCTTCATTCGTATCTGTTGTTGACTCATAACCCATTTCAGTTAAAATACCTGCCATAACTTCTGTGTCATGTTCATTCATTTGGCAACCATATGTACGGATCAGATATTTTTTACCTTTACCAATGTTCGCCATATCTTCAGGGATACCAAAGTCATAATGAATTTCGACATCATCACGACCACGTTTTCGTGCTTTATTTAAATTTGGTGGTTCATATGTTGTTTCAAAATACTTTGCAAAGTCTGCACTTGTTTTCTCATGCAAGGCCTTGTCCTGACCGGATTTTCTGTCCGCGGCATCTACCTGTTTAATATGTGCTTGCTCTTTTCGTTGTTGTTCGTTCATATGAAATCTCCTTTCTTTAATCTATATATATTACATAAAATGCATAGACGTACATTACTACAGTATAAATGGTATACCTTAATTTAACAATACATCAAAAGCTCGGAGCAAATAAAAACCCTTCTAATCTTATAGAAGGATTACTAAATTTGTCACAAATAGTTCATTCTATTACATATAAAAATAGTGTTACGTAAAAAACGTAACACTAATGATAATATTATTTGATTATCTAGGCTCTACAATCAACTTGATCGCTGTACGTTCTTCGTTATCGATCATGATATCAGTAAATGCCGGTATACATATTAAATCTACTCCACTTGGTGCTACAAATCCTCTGGCAATGGCTACCGCTTTAACGGACTGATTTAACGCACCAGCACCTATTGCCTGCATCTCCGCTGTGCCTCGTTCTCGTAGGACGTTAGCAAGTGCACCTGCTACTGAATTGGGGTTTGATTTTGCTGAAACTTTTAATACGTCCATTACTAGTACCTCCTTCATTTACTATTGTAGTTCTAATGCTACTATATTCTTGGAGATGATAGCTTATTACCCTATTATGCACTAAAAATTCAAAACATTCAATAATTCAACCGAAGAATAGGTGGTCATCATTTATTAAAATTCGCTCCACTTTGCTTGCTTTTCCAGTTTTTTCACTTATTGTTACTAAAAAGCCATTTAATTGTGTTCTTCCCTTTTTATCAATTTCAAAACGTACCGGTAAATTTGTAAGAAATCTTTTCATTACGGCTTCTTTCTCAACACCTAAAATGGCATCGTAAGGTCCAGTCATTCCAACATCCGTTATATATGCTGTGCCTTGGGGTAATATTCGTTCATCTGCAGTTTGTGTATGTGTATGTGTACCCACAACCGCACTAACTTTCCCGTCAACATACCATCCCATAGCTTGCTTTTCACTTGTTGCTTCTGCATGAAAATCAACAAATATAATATTTGTCCGCTTTTTCGCTTCTTCAATTAATTCATCCACTTTACGGAACGGATCATCTAGTGGGGGTAGAAATGTACGTCCCTGCATATTAATAACAGCTACTTCTACACCGTTAACATTAGTAAAAACTAACCCCTTTCCAGGTGTTCCTTCAGGGAAATTTGCTGGTCTTATCATATTTTTGGCATCATCAATAAATTCAAAAATCTCTTTTTTGTCCCACGCATGGTTACCCAACGTTACTACTTGAGCTCCATACTCTAAAAATTGCTTATAAATCTTTTCGTTAATCCCTTTTCCTGATGCTGCGTTTTCACCATTTATAATCGTCATATTCGGTTTGTATTTTTCTTTTAATTTCGGCAAGTATTGTTGTACCATATCTCTACCAGGAGAACCTACAACGTCTCCAATAAATAAAATTTTCATTCATTAATCATCCCATCTAATTTAATACGTATAGTTTTTCATATTGCCTATGTATTGTCAAAATTAAGGAAAGACATACTCCCCCTTCTTCCTCAAAAGCAAAAGAACAAAAGCTAGAAGTGCCCGTTTAGCGACGCATGGGCTGCGACCGTGCATCGCGGGTGGGTCGACGTTGCCGCCGAAAGCGGCGGTTTTAGTCGGCCTACCATCGCTAAGCGAATCGATGTTGACTTATCGTAAGGAGGAGAAGGAAGTCCCTAGTCGTTGGGCGCTGGAACTTGACACGGCTTACACAGTCAATAAATTATACACAGGCTCCAAACATTATAATTTTCTAGACTACAAAAATAAAGACGGTCATTAGACCGCCTTCACTTTAACTATTATTTAGCATACTCTACTGATCTTGTTTCCCTAATTACTGTCACTTTTATATGCCCCGGGTAATCAAGTTCATTTTCTATACGCTTACGAATATCCCGTGCAATACTAACCGACTCAATATCATCAATTTCGTCAGGTTTAACCATAATTCGAATTTCTCTACCTGCTTGTATAGCGAACGATTTCTCTACTCCTTTAAACGATTCAGATATTTCCTCAAGCTTTTCTAAACGTTTAATGTAGTTTTCCAATGTTTCACTTCTTGCTCCAGGACGTGCAGCAGATAGTGCATCAGCTGCAGCTACTAAAACGGAAATAACGGAAGTAGCTTCCTCATCGCCATGGTGAGATGCGATCGAATTTATGACAACCTCGTGTTCCTTGTACTTCGTTCCAAGCTCTTTACCAATTTCAACGTGGCTTCCTTCTACTTCATGATCAATTGCTTTTCCAATATCATGCAGTAAACCAGCTCTTCTTGCCAATGTTTCATCCTCGCCTAATTCAGCAGCAAGTAGTCCAGAGAGGTATGCAACCTCTGTAGAGTGCTTCAACACATTTTGACCATAACTTGTACGATATTTTAACCGACCAAGTATTTTAACTAGATCTGGGTGTAATCCATGTACACCTACTTCGAATGTGGTTTCCTCACCAATTTCTCGTATATATTCATCAACCTCACGTCTAGCTTTATCCACCATTTCTTCAATTCTTGCTGGGTGAATTCTGCCATCCTGTACCAGTTTTTCTAATGCCATACGAGCTGTTTCTCTTCGTATTGGATCAAATCCAGATAAAATAACTGCTTCTGGTGTATCATCAATAATTAAATCAATACCAGTCAACGTTTCTAATGTTCGTATGTTGCGACCCTCACGACCAATGATGCGACCTTTCATCTCATCATTAGGAAGGTTTACAACAGAAACGGTTGTTTCAGCAACGTGGTCTGCAGCACAGCGCTGTAAAGCTAACGAAAGTATGCCTTTTGCCTTCTTATCAGCTTCTTCTTTCGCACGATTTTCAGCTTCTTTAATCATGATCGCTGATTCGTGTGTTACTTCTTGCTCTATGCGCTCTAAAATAACTTGTCTAGCTTGGTCTGTTGTATATCCTGAAATACGTTCAAGCTCCGTTTGCTGCTCTTTTAACCTAGCTTCCACTTTGCTTTCCACTTCTTCAATTTGTTGTTGTTTTTCTGTTAGTGATTGTTCTTTTCTCTCTAATAAGAGTTCTCGCTTATCAAGCGTTTCACTTTTTCTGTCCAGATTCTCTTCTTTTAGCATCAGACGATTTTCTTGTTTTTGAATTTCTGTACGACGTTCACGCAAGTCATTTTCTGTCTGCTGGCGAAGTTTATGATTCTCATCTTTCGCCTCAAGAAGTGCCTCTTTCTTAGTGGCATCTGCATTTCGGTGTGCTTCATCAACTATTTGTTTTGCTAAATTCTCTGCACTGGAAATTTTAGCTTCCGCAATAGATTTACGAATCAGATAACCAACAACAATACCGACGATTAGGCCAAGCAAAATGGAGATGATTAATACTGTTAAGTCCACGGGTTTCACCTCCTATTGCTATAAAGTTGTACAATTCATTATTGTCGGCATGTACCATGTTTAATGATAAATAGATAACTAAAAATGTATAATAAAAAATAAATATAAAATTATACAATTTAATTCTAATTGTACTAGTAGACAATGTCAAGGAATCGTCACATGTATTACTTTCTAAAAAAAATAGTTTAAATGAATAAATCCTTTACTGATTCCTAATCAGTAAAGGATTTATAACAATTTATGGTCAGTATTTGTTAAAAATAATTTTCCCGTTCTTATTAATTAAAATGTGTAGATAAGATGAGCTTGACTTATCGCCCGTAATGGCGAAAGTCAAAGTGCATCTTATACTCTGGAGTGAATCTCATTAAGATATGGAAGATCGACTAATACCACCGCTTTCGGCGTCAACGTCGCCCCACCATGATACGCGGGCGAGTCCTTACATTAAACGGTCGCTTGTGTTTTTGCCTTATACATCCAGACTTTCTTGACCAGCTTCTTCCTTTTCATCAACTGGTTCATCTAAATTATAATGTTTGCGTATTATATCGTGAATTTCCGCCATTACTTCTGGATTTTCTTTTAAAAATTGTTTCGAATTTTCTCTTCCCTGTCCAAGTCTATCACCATTATATGAGTACCATGCGCCACTTTTTTGAACAAACTCTAAGTCAGAACCAACATCTAGTATTTCACCCTCTTTGGAAATACCATGACCATACATGATATCTACTTCTGCTTGTTTAAACGGTGGAGCCACTTTATTTTTAACTACTTTAAGTCTAGCTTTGTTTCCTACTATATCGTTACCCTGTTTTAACGTTTCAGCACGTCGAACTTCCAATCTAACAGATGAATAGAATTTAAGCGCACGCCCACCAGGGGTTGTTTCAGGATTTCCGAACATGACACCGACTTTTTCTCTGATCTGGTTAATAAATACGGCAGTTGTTCTTGATTTATTTATTGCTCCAGAAAGTTTTCGTAATGCTTGGGACATGAGTCGTGCTTGTAGCCCCACATGCGCATCACCCATTTCACCTTCTATTTCCGCTTTAGGAACCAAGGCAGCTACAGAGTCTACCACAATAATATCCACAGCACCACTACGTACAAGTGCCTCTGCAATTTCTAGTGCTTGTTCACCAGTGTCTGGTTGTGATAAAAGCAATTCTTCAATATTAACCCCCAAGGCACGGGCATATGTAGGATCAAGTGCATGCTCTGCATCAATAAATGCAGCTTGTCCACCTTTGCTTTGTGCTTCTGCAATTGCATGTAAAGCAACCGTTGTTTTACCAGATGATTCTGGACCATAAATTTCTACAACGCGTCCTCTAGGATAGCCACCAATTCCTAATGCTACATCCAACGCTAATGACCCACTAGGTATAGTAGCTATTTTTTTCTCGGCTTGTTCACCTAGTTTCATTATCGAACCTTTACCAAATTGTTTCTCTATTTGTTTTAACGCCATATCTAACGCTTTTTTTTTATCACTCACTAAGACAACCTCCTTAAATTAACTATCTACATCATAACTTGTTTTTTGAGATTTAACAAGGAAAAAATCGAATAAACGTTCCCCTTTTTTGGGGGTGTTATTTTTAATAAAATGATAATTTAGCCTTTAATTTCAGGATGAAAATTACATTTTAGCACTATAACTCTATTAGACTTTATTATTTTGACTGTTTTCTACAAGATTACTGTTTTTGTCACAGTAGATATATAATGCGACGTAACTTGAGATGATGGGTGGTGCTTTTACTCGCTCTGGAAATACACTTCGCTTTTCGCGGGCGGCTGGTGAGTTTCTTCATGCTGACGCATTTCAGAATCTCACCTATGCCTATCCTCCCGCAGAAGTCTTCGTGTATTTCCGCCGCTGGAATAGCGTCCACAATAATACAACAACTGATCATTTCGTTTTTATAGCATAAACTACCACTTTTATGATGGTTGATTGGAGCCGATGGCGGTCGACTCTTTGAAAATACAAACCAATTTTCTTTGTGCGATGTAACGCTACCAAAGCTTTCCTTGTCCTTTGGGAAAAGCAAGTTTTAAGATACGAAACTTTAATTTTGAATGATTTTTCCTAAAATTAATTAGAACATCACTACCAGCGAAGGCAGAACACGGAGACTCCTGTGGGAACAGCACGTGTCCGAAGACCCCGGAAGAAGCGTTTTTTGCTTCTGAGGAGGGCTGAGGCCGTGCCCACGGAAAGCGAAGTGTTCTGCCGTAGCGGTGATACAGCACTCGATACCGAGAAAGCAAATCCACAAAAAAGTTACGTCGCAGTTTATATCAACTGCGAGGGATGAAAAGCAACAAAACTTACGAATTGGGCCATTATTTTAAATAGTTATATAAAAGTTCATAACCTTTTAAAATAGCTCTTCGTCTGATCGTTTGACGATCACCGAAAAATGAATAATTTTCTACTACAGTATCCTTATTTTTACGATGAATTGCTATAAATACAGTTCCAACTGGTTTACCTTCTTCTTCTTTTGGTCCGGCTACACCCGTAAAACTGATACCTAAATCAGCATCCATTACATGGCAACTATTAATGGCCATTTCTTTAGCGCATTCCTTACTTACCGTACCATATTCAAAGATCGTTTCAGTTGAGATGTTCAATACATCTGTTTTCACCTTTTTATCATAGCAAACGATTCCACCTCTACACACCTCAGAAGCTCCTGGTATAGAGATTAATTTTTCCGTGAACATACCACCTGTAAAACTTTCAGCAGCAGCTAGGTGTAATTCTTGTTGTTTCAGCAGTTGAAACACTTTTTCTTCCAATTTTTGATCGTCCACACCATAACAAAAAGATCCAACTCTCTTTAGAATCTCTATTTTTGCTTGATCAATTAATTCCTCTGCCTCTTTGGGACTAGATGCCTTTGCAGTTAGTCGAATAGCAACACCCTCATTTTGGGCTAAGGGCGCAATAGTTGGGTTTGATTGCTGGTGTATAATATCGCTTAGCTCATCCTCTAGATGTGCCTCTCCAATACCGATAAATTTTAGCATGGTAGATTTTATAATTGTATCTTCCCCAGAAAGTGTTTTCAAGTATGGGAGCACCTTTTGTGATAGCATATGTTTCATCTCTTTAGGAACACCAGGTAAGAACACCCACGTTTTATCTTGATAAGATAAAATCATACCAGGCGCCATACCAACTTCATTTTCTATTACATCCGAGTCCTTGAAAATTCTTGCTTGTTTCCGATTATTCGGTGTCATTTTAGTTTGTTGTTTTTGAAAGTATGCTTCTATTTTTTCCATAGAAAGGTTATGCTCTATTATTTCCAAATTTGATAATCGCTGAAAAGCTTCACGTGTTAAATCATCGTCCGTTGGCCCAAGCCCACCAGTAACAATTATAACGTCTGAACGTTCTTGAGCTTGTACAAACGTATCTTCCACACGTTTTAGATTATCGCCTACTACACCATGATAAAAAACATTGATACCGTATAGCGCTAGCTCTTTTGAGATCCATTGTGCATTCGTATTGGCTATTTGTCCTAATAGCAGTTCTGTACCAACAGCTATAATTTCTGTTTTAAATTGTTTCATTACTTCGAACCCCTCATTACATGCCAGTTTTTCACAAAATAGTCATAACCTGAAAGTACTGTAAAGAATAAAGCAATATATAACATAATAGTACCAAACGGGAACCCAATATATGCAAATGGATAATTATGAAGTAGTAATGCTGCTATAGCTACCATTTGTGTAACCGTTTTTAATTTCCCCATATTACCAGCAGCTAAAACAATTCCCTCACCAGCTGCAACCAAACGAAGTCCAGTTATCGCGAACTCTCTACTAATAATAATGATAGCAACCCAAGCTGGTGCTAGACCTATTTCTACTAATAATATAAGTGCTGCAGAAACAAGCAATTTATCAGCTAAGGGATCTAAAAATTTGCCCAAATTGGTAACTAGATTATATTTCCGCGCATAGTAACCATCAACCCAATCAGTAGCTGCAGCGATAATAAATAGCAGTGCCGCAACAAAATGAGAAATAGGAAGTACTGTTTCTCCGATGTTAAATTCTCCCCATTCAAAGGATACAGATAATAAAATAATAAAAATTGGAAGTAAGAATATCCGCGATAACGTAATTTTATTTGGTACATTCATTTTTAAATTGCCTCCTATTTCGAATTGCTACTTAAGATATAAAACCCTTCCAGATCAAATTAAGGAAGGGTTTACATCCACTATTCTGAAGTTTGATTAATATTTATCCAAAATCTTTGAACATCACTCTCGTTAGGATCGACTGGATATTCAAGTTCAATACCATTCACCGTTATCTGTAAATTAGGTGTACTACCAACATTGAAATAAACTCTTTCTTGACCAGTCAAGTCCAATTCCATCGGTGACTCTTCTGAAGTTAAAATGGCACCGTAAAATGATTCCCCATCACCATTTTCCACATCAAGCCATACATCATTACCAGCTTCAAAAGTAAAAACTAACTCATCATCAGGGTTATTCAATTCATATGTTGGATTTTGATTAGGCCCAGTACCTTCTTCCAACAATGTAAGTTCTGGCTCTACTTCATCTTCTTCCGCTCCATCATCATCGGTACTTTCATCATTGTTATCCGTATTTTCCTCATCTTCATTGTTGTCTCCTGTGTCATCTTCCGCATCTTCCTCATTATTTTCTTCATCGGGATTATAAATGATTTCATTATCATCGTTATCATCTACTGGTTCTGTACTACCATCATCACCTAACGTATCTTGAGTAAAATACCATGCAGCAAACACAATACCAATAACAAGTAACACGACAATTATCGTAGGAATTAATGAGAAAATTGCTGTCGATTTCGCTGAGTTATCTTCTTTTCTAGACCGTTTCAGCCGGGTATATTGAGGTGGATCGTCTTCTTGAGTATCCGGAATTTCTTCTTTATATTCCTCAAGTAATTCGTCTGCATTCAACCCAACGGCATTAGCGTATTCTTTTATAAACGCTCGAGCATAGAACTTCCCTGGTAAAATATTGAAGTTACCTTCTTCAATTGCTTGTAAATATCTTTTTTGTATTTTAGTTATTTCCTGTACACTATCCAGAGATAGATCCTTTGCTTCTCTAGCTTCTTTTAGTTTTAAGCCTATTTCCATCCATAACACCATCCATTTTAAAAATCAAAAGTAGAAAAGCCATCTTCTTGATTAAATTGCTGTTGTTCAATAGGTTCATATGTAATTTCTTCATTTTCGTTACTGCGCAGTTCAATTATATAATCAAAATCTTCCAGTTCATATTCTGTTGCCTGAATGAATATGTCCGGATGCTCAACCACTTTAATAGCAGGAAGTTGCATGATTTCTCGAATTAGCTGCCAATGTTTTTCATTAGAACGTCTTTTTGATACAACTCCATCAATGATGTATATATTATCCTTACTATATTCTCCTTCAATCAACTGATTGCGAACCGTTTGCTTCAGCAATGTACTAGACACGAATAACCATCGTTTATTTGCACATACACTTGCTGCAACTACAGATTCAGTTTTTCCAACTCTTGGCATTCCACGAATACCAATCAACTTATGACCTTCTTTCTTATATAGCTCTGCCATAAAGTCTACTAAAAGTCCCAAATCATCACGAACAAAACGAATTGTCTTTCGATCGTCTCCATCCCTATGAATATACCTGCCATGTCTGACAGCTAATTTATCGCGAAGTTTAGGTTTACGTAATTTTTTAATTACGATCGTATCCATCGTTTGAAGAATTGATTTTAACCTTGTAATTTGTTCATCTTCTTTAGATAAAAGCAACATGCCGCGTCTCGAATTTTCAACACCGTTTATTGTGATAATGTTAATGGACAACATACCCATTAATGAGGATATATCGCCTAGCAAACCTGGACGGTTATATTGAATCTCATATTCAAGGTACCATTCTGTCTTTTCCATAATAAGCCCCTTTATTCACATGGTTTATCCATGGTAGCCAATCGAGTATATAATGTACTATATCTATATCATAAATGATTTTTAGTCTAGTGAAAAGGAGATTGTACATTTATTTATATATTCTTTCCATAAAAACCCGAATTTCTATTGTTTCCTAAATTATTGCTGATTAGAAAAAAATAAAGAAGCTTACAAAGCTTCCTTATTTTATATGAACTATTTAGTTTGTATTCCCTTGATTCTGTACTAGCTTAACCATACTATTTGCGATTGCATGTTGTTCGTCTTCAGATGCTGCATTCCAAAGCTCTCGTAAAACTGCTTCCTCATTATTCTTTGCATTAACACTTTTGGATAGATAATCTCCCACTTCATAAGCAACATTAGATATCGTTTGTTGGTCCATACCTTGTGATTGCGCTTGATTGAGTCTATTTGCTAGGAAATCCTTCCAAGAGTCGAAATTATCCAATACTGACATTAAAATCTGCCTCCTTCGATATTTTTCAACTATAGTATTTGAATTTTAAAGAGGCTTTATACATGATAAGTTTTACTTTAGCAGGTAAGAAAGCATAAAACTTCCTTATCTGCATAAGTGCAACAGGTCATTCGCCATAAAGGCACGGCGAATGCCAAGTTTTGTAATATTAGTTAGACCTACCATCCACCTGTAACATTGATAATTTCACCTTGAATGTATGCTGACTTCTTATCCATTAAAAATGATACCGTATGTGCGACCTCAACAGGCATTCCTGCACGATTCATCGGCACTTCGTCCATGATTGCTTCCCGTTCATCCTGTGATAAATGATTATTCATTTTAGTATCAATAAAGCCTGGACTAACCGCGTTTACAGAGATTCCACATGTAGCTACCTCTTTTGCTAGCGCTTTTATAAAACTATTTTGTGCACCTTTAACAGATGAATAAACTACTTCGTAACTCGCACCAACTTTGCCCCAAATGGAAGTAATAAATATGATGTTACCAAACCTATTTTGGATCATTTGAGGTAATACGTGTTTGGAGATCAACCATGGCGCCTTCACATGCATAGCCAGCATATCATCCATTATTTTTTCAGAAGTATCCTGAAATAAGCCAAATTGTGCTTTTCCGCTGGCAAAAATAACGGAATCAACAGGAAAAACAAGCTGTGAAATAAGTTTCTTTACTTCAGGTTCCTTACTTAAATCAGCTTGTATTTCCGTGATTATACACTCACACGCAACATTTGCTTTGAACGTATCAATCACTTCTCTATTTTCATGGTAGTGCAATAATAATTGATAGCCATCTTCTGCAAGACGTTCAGCAATAGCTACTCCAATATCCCCACTTGCTCCAATAATTAATACATTCTTCCCCATAATATCTCCTTATTCTGAAACAATTTTACAAACAGATATGCGTTCTTCCTCGATCCAATTCTGTATGAATGAATTTGCATCTTCTAATGTGAGTGATTGAATCGATGGAATTAAATCGAAAAAATCCACACCCACTGTCTGATAATGTACATATTTATTTGCTATAAACTCTAAAGAATTCATAGCTCTTAACAATTGACCAATTTTTTTCTTTTTAGACCGTTCAAATTCTTCTTTTGATAGTGATATATTTCTAGTAGATAATAACATTTCCTTTACCTTAGTTGCGAATTGATCAGGTTGTGAAGTATTACCTCCAATCATGGAGTATCCAAAGTTATGTTCTAAATTCGTTTCAAAATAAAAACTGTCGTCGATCAGTTTTGCATCATATAACGCTTGATAAAAGGATCCACTTTTACTAAAAAAGAAGTCCAAGGCCATACTTTGAAACAAATCTTGCTTCAAAAAGGCTTCTTTCTCCAATGGTTTAATCGATTCTTTAATCCCAATTGTACATTTTGCAATCGATACTGGCATGGTAATTTTATTTTCCTTCATTGCTACTTCTTTTGGTTCCTCTGGAAAATCACGTTGGATATCATTCATTTGTTTAAAATCTTTCAATGATTGATTGTTTTCAATTAAATTCATCATGGATTCACTGTCAAAATTTCCTGCGATAAATAATGTCATATTCTCTGGGTGATAAAACGTGTTATAACACGTATATAAATCATCCTTTGTAATAGAGTTAATGGAATCCACTGTTCCAGCAATATCGATGTTAACAGGATGGTTCTTAAAAAGTGATTTTATAGTTCCCATGAAAGATTGCCAGTCTGATTGATCATTATACATTTGGATTTCTTGGGCTATAATCCCTTTTTCTTTCTCAACGGATTTTTCCGAAAAATAAGGATCTTGAACAAAATCAAGTAATGTCTCCACATTTTTCTCAATATTAGTAGTTGCTGAAAACAAATAGGCAGTTTTTGTAGATGATGTATATGCATTTGGAGAAGCTCCCTGTTTTCCAAAATCAGCAAAGACATCACGATCTTCTTTTTCAAATAATTTATGCTCTAGAAAGTGAGCCACACCTTCAGGAACAGTAACTTGTTCTTCTTTTCCAATCGGTACAAAGGTTTGATCAATCGAACCATAATTAGTTGAAAAAATACCATACGTTTTTGCCATTTCTTGTTTGGGTAACAAAAAAACTGTCAACCCGTTTTGAAGCTTACTTTTGTATATCGTTTCTTCTATATTTTGATAGGGTACTTTATCCATCTGTGTTCCCTCCCGTGTTCGTTAACAAATAAACAGTATCTTCCTCAATCTTTTTCGCAACTGTAACAACGTCTTCCTTCTTAACTTGCTTGATATTTTCTATTAATTCCTCAGGTTGCATTTTTGTATCTGCTAGTGCCTGTTGATACAATAATTCGATTAATCCCTGAGGATGGTCCATGGTTTCCAACAATTGATTTACGATCAACCCTTTTGTTTCATCCATTTCTGATTCAGTGAAATCCCCTTGTTTCATTGCTTCTACTTGAAGTCCAATTATCTCCTTTGCTTTTTCATAATCCTTAGGTGCAATTCCGCTAAACACTAGAAGGAGTCCTTTGTGGCTTTCAACTCTTGAAGATGCATAATAAGCAAGACTGTTTTTTTCCCGAACATTAATAAACAGTTTTGAACTAGGAAAACCTCCCAACAAACCATTAAATACTTGTAAAGCAGCATAGTCAGCATCACTGTACGTTGTATGAGTACGATAGCCTATATGCAATTTAGCTTGTTGAATATCCTGTTTTTCTGTGACAACTTTTGGGTCAGGACTTTTATTAGTTCCCTCATTTTGTTGTTCAACTGGTGCATATTCTGTTCTACGAATATTTTCTGCTATCGTATCTTTTATAATGGAATCATCCTCAAAATCTCCTGAAACATAAATATCAAATTGATCTTCTTTTAATAATGTCTGATGATACTCATATAATGTTTCAGCAGAAATATCGGATAAATCATCTTTATACCCATGGACATGTAACTGATACGGCTCACCTTCACACATTTCATCGATTAAACGCATATTCGCATAACTCATTTTGTCATCGACGATTGAACCTATTTTCTGTGCTAACGTTTCTTTTTCCCTCTCCAATATAGCAGGGTCAAAACCACTGTCTTTTTGTAGTGGATTAAATATAATTTCTTTCAATAAACCAATAGCGTCTTCCATAATAGATGATTCTTCAGATATAAATTTTTCATTCGCTATTTCCAACCGAGCACTTATTATGTGACTTTCTCCCTTTTTTCCCCCATTAATGGTCAAAACCGCTCCATACAAATCATCAAGCTTGGTCTGCAATGCATTTCTGCTTGGAAAATTCTTCGTTCCCTGCTGCAGAACATAAGGCAATAATGCACGTTTTGTTATTGTTTCTCGTACTAATGGTGATTTAAGCTTAAGTACAATATTTATCGTTTTATATTTTTTTGTGGGTATAATGTGTAGAGTAGTATTATTTTCTTCAAATACTTTTTCGTTGATAGAACCCATTTATTTTCCTCCCTAGTTACCAGTTTTCTTATACTATGGCATAAATAGTGTGTACAATTCCAACATTTTGTAGTCATATTAAAAAAACTGAGTTGCTATCCAAATAGGAATAACAACTCAGCTTGTGTTAAAAATAACTATCTATTTCCTTTAATATACGGCACACCGTTTGCTCTTGGTGCATCAGCACGACCAATAAACCCAGCTAATGCAAGAATTGTAAGTACATATGGCGCAATTAGTAGGTATACTTGTGGTACATCAGCAAGAAGTGGAACTCCTCCACCAATAACACTTAAACTTTGAGCAAAACCAAAGAATAGTGCCGCACCCAATGCACCTAATGGGTGCCACTTCCCAAATATGACTGCTGCTAGAGCCATAAACCCTTGCCCAACAATAGTTGCGTGAGAGAAGTTCAAAGCGATTGTCAAAGCATAGACTGATCCACCTAAACCACCCAAAGCCCCAGAAAGAATTACAGCTATATAACGCATTTTATAAACGTTAATTCCATTTGTATCTGCAGCCATCGGATGTTCTCCCACAGCTCTTAAGCGTAATCCAAATGAAGTCTTATACAAAACAATCCAGACGATAAGAGCTAAAATAATAGCTACATAGGATGTTACATAAATACCTTTAAAAAATATATCTCCGATAATAGGAATATCTGATAAGAAAGGTATATCGCTTGTGTAGAAAGGTCGTGATACCATATCTGTCTGACCTTTTCCATACCATTGTTTGGTTAAAAAGACACCTAAACCTAGTGCAAGGAAGTTAATAGCTACACCACTAACTACTTGATCTGCTCGAAAAGAAACAGAAGCTACTGCGTGTATAATGGAAAATATAGCAGAAACGACCATTGCAGCAATTATCGATACCCATGGTGTCCATGCACCTAATACATCAGCGAATGCAAGGTTAAACACAATTCCTACAAATGCTCCCATAACCATTAAGCCTTCTAGACCAATATTTACAACTCCGGAACGCTCGCTAAATACTCCGCCTAATGCTGTAAATATAAGTGGTGCTGAGAAGAAAAGCGCCGGTGGAATAATCGATTGTAAAAGATCAACAAATCCCATTTATTTCTCCTCCTTTTTAAAGCGAAGTATAAACCAACGAATAATATAACTGGATGCAACAAAGAAAATAATTAAAGCTATAATAATATCAACCAATTCAGTAGGTACCCCAGCTTCTGTTGGCATATTCAATGCGCCTACCTTTAATGCACCGAACAAAATTGCAGCGAGCACCACACCAAATGCTGTATTTGCACCAAGCAATGCTACAGCAATCCCATCAAATCCTAGATTTGTAAATCCAGATTTTACATTTAAATTACCGAAAGTACCGAGACCTTCCATAGATCCAGCCAATCCAGCAAAGATCCCAGAAATAACCATTGCTAATATAATATTTTTTGGTACATTCATTCCGGAATATTTTGAAGCATGCTTATTAAAGCCAACGGATCTTAGCTCAAAACCTACTGCTGTTCTTTCAATAATAAACCACATAATTACTGCTGCAAATAATGCAATTAAGATACCATAATGCATACGTGAGAAATAAGTTAAACCTTGTAACCATTCAGATGCTAATGATGCCGAGGCTGCAACTTTTTCTGTTTTGTCTTCATTGTCTGAAAGAACATTTCTCACAATAGAATTTGCACTGTACAAAGCTACATAATTCAACATAATCGTTACAATAACCTCATGTACGCCCAATCTTGCTTTTAATAGACCAGGTATAAAACCCCATATAGCACCAGCCAGTGCTGCCACGATAATAGCTAAAGGTAAGTGTATAATCATTGGAGCTTCAAATGATGTCCCAATCCATACTGCTGCAAGCCAACCAATAATCACCTGGCCTTCAGCACCTATATTAAATAAACCAGCTCGAAAGGCAAATGCAACAGCTAAACCTGTCAGTATATATGGTGTTACTTGTCTAACCGTTTCTCCAAAAACATAAAGATCCCCAAAAGCACCTTCCCATAATGCAGCATAACCATGGATAGGGTTATAACCAAAAATCAACATGATGATAGCACCTGCTACTAACCCTAAAAAGACAGATATGAGTGGTATTAGTATGTTAAACGCTTTATTTGAAGTCACTACTCTGCACCTGCCTTTTCTTTGTTACTACCAGCCATTAATAATCCTAGTTCTTGTTCATTTGTATCTTCAGGTTTTACATTTGCTACAATTTCCCCATCAAATATGACAGCAATTCGATCACTAACATCTAAAATTTCATCTAATTCAAAAGACATTAATAATACTGCTCTTCCCTTGTCCCGTTCTTCAATTAATTTATTATGAATGAATTCAATTGCTCCAACATCTAAACCTCTAGTTGGCTGAGCAGCTATTAATAGATCAGGTGAACGGTCAATTTCACGACTTATTATTGCTTTTTGCTGATTACCACCAGATAATGCTCTAGCAGGTGTGTAAACATCTGGTGTACGAACATCATATTCTTCAATAAGAGCTTTTGCCTTTTCATAAATTTCTTTATAGTTTAAAACACCATTTTTGGAATACGGCTTTTGATAATAGGTTTGTAAAACAATATTTTCACCAATAGGAAAATCAAGTACAAGTCCATATTTATGCCGGTCTTGTGGTATATGCGCTAAACCACTTTCCGTAACTTTGCGTGGCGATAAATTGGTTATATTTTTATCTTTTAACTTTATAGACCCGGAGTGTGACTTTGTTAACCCAGTAATTGCTTCAATTAATTCAGTTTGACCATTTCCATCAATACCTGCTAAACCAACAATTTCTCCTGCTCGCACGTCAAGATTTAATCCTTTAACCGTATCTACTTTTCTAGTATCTCTTACAAATAGATTTTCAATATTAAGCACTGTTTCTTTCGGTTCGGCTGGTGCTTTTTTCGTTTCAAAACTTACTTCACGTCCAACCATCAACGATGCAAGTTCTGTCACTGTTGTATCTGGAATATTTAAAGTACCAATTCCTTTTCCTTTACGGATAACGGTAACCCTGTCACATGCTTGCATTATTTCTTTCAATTTGTGTGTAATTAAAATGATAGACTTTCCTTCTGCTATTAATGAGTTCATAATTTCCATTAGTTCAGAAATTTCTTGTGGAGTCAGTACAGCAGTTGGTTCATCCAATATTAGTACATCCGCACCTCGATAAAGTGTTTTAAGAATTTCTACCCGCTGCTGCATACCTACAGATATATCACTAATTTTTGCAGTTGCATCGACCCTAAGTCCATATCTATCAGATAACTCCTGTATTTCTTTTTCTGCTTTTTTTATATTAACCCCACCAAATTTAGTGGGTTCATTACCTAGAATAATATTTTGTGTAACAGTAAAAGGTTCTACTAACATGAAATGCTGGTGAACCATACCAATTCCTAAATCGTTTGCAGCATTAGGGTCGGTAATATTTACCTTCTGACCATTAACCCGAATTTCTCCTTTTTCAGGTTGGTATAAACCAAAAAGAACGTTCATCAAAGTAGATTTTCCAGCACCATTCTCACCTAACAATGCATGAATTTCTCCTTTTTTCAATTGAACAGTTATATTATCATTTGCAACGATACCAGGAAATTCCTTACGTATATTTAGCATTTCTATAACGTAATCCACTCATGTTCACTCCTTTAATTTAATAGGCCTATTTATGGGAACCATTATAAAAATAGCCAAATAAAGAGGGCTGGAACTTCTCTTTATTTGATGATCTTTATTACCCAGTTTTATAAGGGAGAAAAGGCTGGTTGTTCCAGCCCTTTCCCTTTAATAAATACTATAATGATGATTCAAAAGATTCTAATTCATCACGTGTTTGTGGAACTTCAACGTCACCATTAATAATTTGTTCTTTCCAATTATCAATTTCAGTTACAATATCGTCAGTAAGTGCTTCTTCGTTTGTTTTTGCAGCACTAACACCTTCATCAGCTAATCCAAATTCAACAATTTCGCCACCCGGGAACTCACCATTTACTCCTAGGTTACTTACTTCCTGTACAGAAGTATCCACACGTTTAACCATTGAAGTCAACGTAACATTGTGATCTCCAATTTCTCCTTCTTCATATTGATCACGGTCAACACCGATAACCCATACTTGACGGTCAGGATCATTTTGTTTAATGTCTTTTGCTTGAGCAAACACACCATTACCTGCAGCACCTGCAGCATGATAAATAACATCTGCGCCATCATTATACATACGAGTTGCGATTAATTTTCCACTGTCTGCAGAACTAAAATCACCAACGTACTGAATATCCACTTCGATATCAGGGTTTACAGATTTTGCACCAGCTACAAAGCCAGCTTCAAATTTATTAATTAAATCAGAATCAACCCCACCAACAAATCCTAATTGATCTGACTCTGTTTTCATTGCTGCTGCTACACCTACTAGGAAAGATCCTTCATGCTCAGCAAATGTTATGCTAGCAACATTTGGTGCATCAACTACAGTGTCGACAATTGCAAAATTTGTATCTGGATATTGCCCTGCAACATCACTTACTGCATCTTCAAGCAAGAAACCAATTCCAAAAACTAAGTTGTAATCATCGCGAACAAGACTTGTTAAGTTTGGTAAATAGTCTGATGCATCATTTGATTGAGCATAGTCAAATCCTTCACCCTTAGATAGATCGTGCTCTTCTCCCCAAGCTTGTAAACCTTCCCATGCAGATTGGTTAAATGATTTATCATCTACACCGCCTTCGTCTGTTACAATAGCAGCAGTGTAATCAGGTGCATCACCTTCACTACCATTATCAACATCTGATCCACCGCCACAAGCTGCGAGAATCATTCCAATACTTACAAATAAAGCAAATAAGAACATTAATTTACGGTTTTTCAATCTAAATACCCCCAATTTTTAATTGTTAAATTTTGACTAACTCACGACTTACAACAATTCAACACGTTTGTCCACAATCACCTCCTAAAATTTTAGATTGACTATAATGCAAAACTCCAAACCCTTTATGTGCGTTTTCTTAAAACATGAAAACTAAACACATCTGAACGGAAATAGTTAGCTGAGTATAAGACTGGCTCATCCTCATCTGTATAATGCATTTGTTTTAACAATAATAATGACTGTTCGGGATCACATTTCAAAACCTCGAATATACGGTCATGAAACCCAATTGGTTCAATATATGTTACTGCATAGGCTATTCGTTTACCAGCATATTTTTCCAATAATTTAAACAACGAATCTTCTTTATTCATAAATTCCATTGGAACTAACCCTTCAGGAATTTTATCAATACAAAATACAACTGGTTCATTGTCTGCTGTACGTAAGCGCTCTATTTTAGCAACTGAATGTACATTTTTCGGTGAAAATCGTCTGAAATCATCCTCAGTAGCTTCCTGAATTTCAGTGGATAGATATTGTGAACCTGGTTCTTTTCCAGATTGTTCTATCGTATAAGTAACACTGTTTAATTGCTCAATACCTGATGAAAAAATTGGTTTGGGATTAACAAAAGTACCTACTCCATGTCTTCTTGTAACTACATTTTCTTCTTCAAGAATTCGTAGAGCTTCTCTAAGTGTAGCTCGAGATATTCCTAAATTTTTTGATAGTTGAAATTCAGAAGGAAGTTTTTCCTTTTCTTTATAGGTACCGCTTTCAATATCTCTTTTAATAACCTCGATAACTTGTAAATATAAATGACGTGAATCTAATTTTATAGACATAACATGTTGGCCTCCTATCAACCTTAAAAACTTAACAATGCAAAGTTTTAGGTTTAAAACTTTTCCGAATATTTAGGATGAAAGCGATTTTATATTTTAATAAAAAATTTGAGAGATCTGACCTCTGACGTATGACTCTACTATCCAAAAATAAATATAACACTTTTTAATACATAAATAAATAGATCTAGTACAAATTTCTTAAAAGTCAAACTGATTCAACATAGTTAAACGGACATTAAATATCCTTGGAGAATACTGTAAAAATACACTCCAAAGATTATTATTGTCCGTCATTAATGTTAATTAATCCATTCTATGAAGATTTTTCCTCTGTTACTTGAGAAATTAAAACGGTACGAGGTTTACTTCCTTCATATGGTCCAACGATTCCTCTGTCTTCCATTGCATCAATTAATCTAGCTGCACGCGTGTATCCGATACGGAATCTACGTTGAAGCATGGATACACTGGCACTATTCATTTCTGTAATCAGTTGGACTGCATCATCGTATAATTCATCATCAACCTCAGATTTTACTTCACTCGTCTCCTCAGGTATCATTTCTTCCTGATAAGCCGCTTTTTGTTGTTCGATACAGTGATCTACAATTCGCTCTACCTCTTCATCAGATAAGAAAGCACCCTGTACTCTAGTTGGTTTTGATGACCCAACAGGCATAAATAGCATGTCACCCCGCCCAAGAAGCTTTTCAGCGCCACCAGAATCTAGAATCGTTCGTGAATCAGTTTGAGATGAAACGCTAAATGCAATTCGTGACGGAATGTTAGCTTTAATCACACCTGTTATAACATCAACAGATGGTCGTTGCGTAGCAATAATCAAATGAATTCCAGCAGCTCTGGCCATTTGTGCTAATCTGGTAATTGCGTCCTCTACATCACTGGATGCAACCATCATCAGATCTGCTAACTCATCAACCAATACGACAATATAAGGTAAATTAGGTTGGTTTTCTTCATCAGATGTTTGATTATATTTTCGAATGTATTCATTATATCCTTCAATATTTCTGGTGCCTGTGTCTGAGAAAAGATCATATCTTCTTTCCATTTCAGAAACAACTTTCTTCAATGCTCTAGAAGCTTTTTTAGGATCTGTGACAACAGGTGCTAATAAATGTGGTATGCCGTTATATACATTTAACTCTACTTTTTTAGGGTCAATCATCATCATTTTAACTTCATGTGGTTTAGCACGCATTAGAATAGTCGTAATGATACCATTCACACATACACTTTTTCCGCTTCCTGTTGCACCTGCAATTAATAAATGGGGCATTTTATTTAATTCAGAAACAACCGCATCCCCTGATATATCACGACCTAATGCAAATAATAGTTTTGATGTTTTGCTAGCTACAGTCGTATCTAATACCTCACGCAACGATACCATTGCTATTTCTTGATTAGGAACCTCAATCCCAACCGCCGATTTACCAGGAATTGGTGCTTCAATACGAATATCCTTGGCAGCCAAAGCAAGTGCTAAATCATCATGCAGCCCAACAATCTTACTCACTTTCACACCTGCTTCAGGGTAAACCTCATATTTCGTCACTGCAGGTCCAACATGAACTTTTGTAACTCTAGCTTTTACCCCGAAACTATTAAATGTTCGTTCTAGTTTTCTTACAGTGGCTTGTATATGGGATTTTTCTTGCTGTTGGGAATTATGTGCTGGCTCCGTTAATAAATTTGGTGATGGGAGCTCATACTCATAATTCTCTGACTCAGTCATGGGTAATGTACTTGGCAACTCTTCTTCAGTTGCCTCTTCTTGTTCAGCAGTAGTATCTTCTAGTTCCATAGGTTTACTCGTATCTACTTCGTCTTTATACGTCGTATCAAACGAGTAAGCAACATCTGTGAAATCCTGAATAACAGGTTCTTCATCCATCGATTGTTCAACAGGTGCAGCGTCTTCAAATTCCTCTTCATCTCTAGCATCTCTGCGACTTTGTCTAGCCTGTTTCATTTTTTCTCCCCATGATTTTACAGTAGTCATCACTTTGTTCATTGTTTTAGAGAAAAAATCACCTAATGAAAATTCCGTTAAAAATATAATTCCTATTAGAATAGAAAAAACGGCGACAATTTTCGCACCTACAGAGGAAAATAAATAATAACAAAATGCAAAAAGTATTGCTCCTATCATGCCGCCACCAGTCTGCGCTGAACTTCCTTGTCCATCCATATAGGCAAAAAAGTTATTCCAAGTTGCTTTTATAATAGATGTGTCCTCTAATGTGATTAGTAATCGCTCAAAAGATTGAATATGTGTTAATAATAAAGCTCCAACAAGTATGATACAAAAACCAATAACTTTTTTATGTGTGAAATCCGGGTACCGTCGTTTAACAAGTAAAATGATACCTGTAATTAGTAGAAATAAGGAAGCCACAAAATACCAAATTCCTAGAAAAAACCTGAAAATATATTCTAATCCACCTGGGATTGCGCCATCACTTATTGCACTAGCACCACTACCAAATATAGCTAGAAAAATAAAGAGTAATCCCAACAATTCAAATTTCACTTGTTTTTTTAACTGCTTTTTCTTTTTCCGGCGCTTTTTCGCCATTTTATTCACCTCTATCACAGTAAGCCATTACATGAATAGCAAACCCCTGTCATTCATAGACAAGGGTTTCTACTATTGTATAGTTAATTGCATTATATCATATATTGACTTTGTGTCATTAAAGATTAGGTGATTTTTGTTCCAGGAAGAAAGTTTTCATCTAAAAAATCTTTTGGATCTGTAGAAAGAAGTTGTAGCAACTGATAGGATCCATCCTCGACTTGCTCTACGTACATTGACTTTCCTTGAACAGATATAAAATGTCGATTGGAAAAAGTATCTTGATTAGTGGGAAAGATATCTGATTCAGCTAATGGTGTATACAAAATCATTGAATCACCTTCTCTTCTTCAACCTTCATATTCTGGATCATTTCATTTACTTTTTTCATTGCTTCATTTACTCCACCAACACCGTCAATTAATCCGTATTCAACAGCGTCATGTCCAATTACATTGGTTCCAATATCCCTCGTTAAATTACCTTTGGCAAACATAAGCTCTTTGAATTTCTCCTCCGCTATATTGGAGTGGTTTACGACAAAATTTATAACCCTTTCTTGCATTTTATCTAGATATTCAAACGTCTGTGGAACCCCAATGACGAGTCCTGTTAGTCTAACAGGATGGATCGTCATCGTTGCAGTTGGTACTATAAAAGAGTGATCTGTTGCAACGGCAATCGGAACACCAATTGAATGCCCCCCTCCAAGTACAATAGATACAGTTGGTTTGGAAATAGAAGCAATCATTTCTGATAAAGCAAGGCCTGCCTCTACGTCACCGCCAACTGTATTCAATAAAATAATTAACCCTTCAATTTTAGGATTTTGTTCAATAGCGATTAATTGTGGTAATAGATGTTCGTATTTCGTTGTCTTGTTCTGTGGTGGTAACTGTACATGACCTTCAACCTGACCGATAATCGAAAGTACATGTATATTCGAATCGGGAGCCTGTGGTACATTAGATTGACCTAACTGCTGTATCTTATTAACAAGGGATGATGCGTTGTTTTGCTGATCCTGGTTCTGATCTTCTTTTTTTGGTGTACCTTTATTTGATGTATCTTCATTCATGTAAGAACACTCCTTTTCTATGTTCGTCCTTACATAGTAGTATGATCGAATTATTTTTTTACATGCGAAAATCTAACCAAAAAAATTACCGGCCGCTAAGCCGATAACCTTTTTATAACTCAATCAGTTGCTGTAATACCTTTTCCTCTTGTTCGGTTAGTGGAACTAGAGGTAAACGTACACCTCCAACATCTATACCTTTCATACGTAATGCTGTTTTTACTGGAACTGGTGAAGGTGATGTAAATATACCATTCATGATAGGTAAAAGTTTACGATGATGAGAAGCCGCTTCTTTCACTCTTCCAGAAAAGTATGACTGCACCATGGTTTGCATCTCATTTCCAATAATATGTGATGTGACGGATACAACACCATCTGCTCCTATAGCTAACATCGGCAATGTTGTTTCATCGTCTCCACAATATACTGTGAAGTCACTACTAGTACGTTCTATAATATCTGCAGCCTGACCTAGATCTCCACTGGCTTCTTTAACAGAAACAATGTTTTCAATTTCACTCAAGCTAATGATTGTTTCTCCACTCATTTTTATGGCAGAGCGCCCTGGTACATTATATAACATAATTGGAAGTTTCGTTTCTTTAGCAATAGTTGCAAAATGTTCGAAAAGTCCACGCTGGTTAGGCTTATTATAGTACGGAACAACCAGCATTACAGCATCAATACCACACGCTTCTGCTTCTTTTGTTAACGAAATAGACGTGGCAGTATTATTACTACCTGTACCAGCAATTACCGGAATACGTCTATTAACCACTTTTACTACATGTTTAAACAGACTTATTTTTTCTTCTTTTGTCAATGTAGGAGATTCTCCAGTTGTTCCTGCAACAACTAATCCCTCTGTACCATTTTCAAGTAAATATTCAATTAAATTTGTAGTTTGTTCAAAATCAATGTTCCCTGCTGCATCAAATGGCGTTACCATTGCAGTTAGAATGCTACCAAAATTCATGTTATCTTCACCTCTCTTTATAAATTAGTTGCTAAAGAACCTGTTACATTACTTAATTCAAATACATCATGTAAGGCGTTGACCGCTATTTTTAAGTCATTCTCGTGAATGAGTACCCAAATAGTGGTGTGACTATCAGCCGATTGCAAAATCTGAACTTCTGCGTCTGTCAGAGCCTGAACAATTCTTGAAGCAACTCCGGGCACACCAGTCATACCCGCACCCACCGTTGACACTTTTGCACACTTTTCAGTAATAGTAGGATGAAACCCTAATGTTTTTAGAATGTGGACAGCTTTTTGTGTAAAAACCTCAGGCACGGTATAAACAACTCCAGTAGGTGATATGTTGATAAAGTCTACAGAAATTCCTGCTCCTGCCATTGCTTTAAAAACCTCCGATTGAAGATGATATGATTCTTCTTTTGTCTGAACCTTTATTTGAGTAATGGCTGAGATATGTGCAATCCCTGTTATTAAACGGTCAGGTATATCGCCACCTAACTCTTGTAACCTAGACGACGTTACCAACGTACCGCCTTCAAGGGAATAGGTGGACCTGACCCTCATCGGAATTTTTGCTTGCATAGCAATTTCAACTGCTCTAGGATGAATCACCTTTGCTCCTTGATAAGCTAAATTACAGATTTCAGTATACGTTACAATATCCAATGGACGTGCGGATTCCACAACGCGTGGATCTGCTGTCATAATTCCATTTACATCCGTAAATATCTCTATTCGTTCAGCTTGTAACGCAGCGCCCAGTGCAGCGGCAGTTGTGTCACTACCTCCACGTCCAATTGTGGTTATGTCTCCATTTTCTGTTTGACCTTGAAAACCAGCAACAACTACTACATCATTAGTTTGGAGCTCTTTAATAATTCTCTCAGGCTTCACTTCTTTGATTTTGGCCTGTGTAAATTCAGAATTTGTAACAAATCCTGCTTGTGCCCCTGTTAATGCTGTTGAAGTAATATGATGTTTTTGGAGTTCATTAGATAGCACTACAGATGAAATTATTTCCCCACATGACATCAATAAATCTAGTTCCCGATTTGAATTATGGTTAGCAGGGAAATTAACCATGCCTAACAATGTGTCTGTAGCATATGGATCAGGATTTCTACCTAGTGCAGAAACAACCACAACGAGTTTATATTCCTTCACTAATGCCTCTTTTATATGTTTAATAACATGATTTCTATTTTCTTCTGTTTGAACAGACGTTCCGCCAAATTTCTGAATTAATACATGCATAGCTCCACCTCTATTTTATAACCAATTATTTTGTATTAAACGATCAGCAATTTGAACTGTATTCCATGCTGCACCCTTTACTAGATTATCGGAAACTACCCACAGATGAAAACCATTTCCTTTATCTAAATCCCTTCTTACTCTTCCAACAAATACATCTTCCTTGTTTGTAGCACTCATTGGGGTTGGGTATAGTTGTGAGCCTGGGTCATCCTCTAATACAACACCCTCTGCCCCAACGAGTACTTTCCATAAATCAGTAACCGTTAAACCTTCCTTTTCGACCTCAACATAAACACTCTCTGCATGAGAAGTAAATAAAGGGAGTCTAACACATGTTGCAGCAACAGAAATGTTTGGAGCATGCATTATCTTTTTAGTTTCGTTTATCATTTTCATTTCTTCAAATGTATATCCGTTTTCTTGGAAAACATCTATTTGAGGAATTGCGTTAAAAGCTATTGGATAATGTTTTTCTTCCCCTTTTACAGGTAATAGCTCTGTCGTCATTTCCTGATTATCCAAGTATTGTCTTGTTTGATTCTCCAATTCCTTTGATGCTTGTGTACCAGCACCTGAGACTGCTTGATACGTAGAGACAATGATTCGAGATAACCCAAATGCGTCTTGTATTGGTTTTAATGCAGTGACCATTTGAATTGTTGAGCAATTTGGATTTGCAATAATTCCATTATGCTGTTTTATATCTGCTTCGTTTACCTCTGGAACCACTAACGGAACATTTTCATCCATTCTGAATGCACTAGTATTATCAATAACGACTGCTCCACGTTTAACAGCCTCTGGTGCTAGTTGTTTAGACACTGAACCCCCAGCTGAGAATAGAGCAATATCTACACCTTCAAAACTTTCAGGAGTAGCCTTTTCCACTGTAATTTGCTTACTATTAAATGACACTTTTTTCCCAGCAGATCGTTCTGAGGATAAAAGTTTCAATTCATTTACAGGAAATTTCTTACGTTCAAGTATTTCAATGATTTTTTCACCGACAGCTCCGGTTGCACCAACAACTGCGACATTATATGCTACTTTTTTAGTCATATGGATGACTCCCTTCGTATTCAATAAATTTCTTCATTAAAATAAATATAGTATTTATTCTACCATATTTTCATCCACATAAGGAATAATAACAGGTTGAAGTTGTTTATGATGAAGAGCCGCTTCAACGGTATCCACTAAATAATCCATTTTTGCAACTAAGGAGTTTGGCTTTTTATAGGGATTATCTTGCCCGTATGGAATAAAATATATAAATTTACTTGCCATTAATCGCATTAAATTCACACCATTTAAACCAAGTGCATCATTAGTTGAAATGCCTAACACGACTGGATTTTGGTTTCTCATCGTAGCCTTGGCTGCCATTAGCACCGGGGAGTCTGTAAGTGCATTGGCAAATTTACTCAAGGAATTACCTGTGAGTGGTGCAATTACCATACAATCTAATGGATATTTTGGTCCTAATGGTTCTGCTTCTGGCATTGTGGAGATAACACGTTTTCCAGTAATTGCTTCTATCTTCTCAATATGATCCTCAGCTTTACCGAATTTTGTATCTGTGTTTCGGACTGTATAGGACACAATTGGAATAACTTCCGCCTTTTCTTTCATTAACCGTTCCAATTGTGGAAATACATCATCATAGGTACAGTGAGAACCAGTTAACCCAAATCCTATTCTTTTCCCTTCTAAACTCATATACGTTTCCCCTTTCCTAATAAAAATTGCTTAATTACATCTGCTAAGATCTTACCAGCAGTTTTTGGAGCTACTATTCCAGGTAAACTTCTTGCTAAAATAGCTTTAACGCCACGTTTTTCGGCATAAGCAAAATCTGTTCCTCCCGGTTTAGAAGCCAAATCAATAATTAACCCATGTGAAGGAAGTTGTTGAATGGATTTTTCATTTACTACTAATGCTGGAATTGTATTAATTAATAAGTCACAATCATGCGTATAATCTTGAAGTTCAGCTAAAGGTATTGCTGTTAGACCCATTTCTGTTATTCGTGCTAGATCCATAATACTTCTTGCACTTACCGAAACTTTGGCACCTAAAGCAGAAAATTTATTGGCTACTGTATGCCCCACACGACCAAAACCAACAACAATAACCCTTGATCCGTGGATTGTATAGTCAGTATGTTCAATGGCCATCATGATGGTACCTTCTGCTGTTGGTATCGAATTATAGATCGCCACATCATCCCGATTTAATAATGGTATTAATGAAACTCCCGCGTCTTTTGTTGCTGTTGTTAAATAATCATTGGTAATTCCAGTAAAAACCATTGCTGACTTTTTTAATTGTGAAAACCATTGTTTTGATAACTGAATATGTTGATCAGAAAAAACAGTTTCCACATTTCCATCATGATCTGTACCTGTTATTGGCAGAATAACAGCATCTAATACACCTAGCTCTAAGTCCGCAAAATCTACTTGTTTCAACCCCGTGTATCCTTGTTCTAACTTATCAAAACCTACGAGATAAATTGTTGTTCCCGATAATTCTTGTAATTGGCGAATTAACTCCAAATAACGTGCATCGCCACCTATCACACCTATGAATCGATCCATTATTTTTAAACACCCCTCCAGACAAACTCACATATATTATTCTTAATAGCTTATGTGCTTCCAGGGGGTTAGTGATTAGTAGTTTTTTTAAAATCAAAAAAAGGCTAGTATCTCTAAACCGAGACACTAGCCTATTCCTATATATGGATAAAAATTTATTTCGAGTCCAATTCAATCATAATCATATCCTTTCCGATTTTTTGAATTGAATTCCAGTGAATTGTAGTTTCATCTCCTTCTTTCTTAAGTCCAAACCATTTATAATTAGGAAGAATAAAAGATTCAATTTGCCCTGTTTTTTCATTAATTTCAAGATCTGTTTGTCCCAGTATACCTAATCTGGAGCCGTGATTAACATCTACAATTTCTTTTCCACTAATATCCTTATAACGCATATATTCATCCCCCAAAAAGTATGATCTACTTTCAATATATGCCCATAAAAAAAACCTATGTCTCTAAAACATAGGTTAGGTTGTTATCTTTGGAGCTATTAACGCAGTTGAAGATGATTTTTCAAACACTGTACGGATGACATCTTTAATCGTATTATCATTCACCGCATCTATTTGACGAATCATTTCATCCATTGTTCGATGTCTGTTTAATAACAATTCATTTTTTCCATTGCGGCTCATACGACTGTTCGTACTTTCCAAGCTTAACAATAAGTTTCCTTTTAGTTGTTCTTTACTGTTTTTCAATTCCTTGTCAGTCAAGCCATTTTTAATCATTGCATTTACAGTTTGATCAATTGTTTCCTGTAGTAGTGGTAATTGAGCCTTGCCTGTTCCAGCATAAATGGTTAAGAGTCCATTATCCAAAAAAGAGGAATGATAAGAGAATACGGCATATGCTAATCCCTGTTTTTCTCTAACATCTTGAAATAATCTCGAACTCATACTACCACCTAGAACATTGTTCATGATAATCAGACTATAAATATTGTCATCACCTACTGATAACCCATCATAGCCAAGGCATAAATGTGCTTGTTCTGTATCTTTATTTCGCTCAATCTTATTTGCAAGAAACGTCGGTTTACTAACAGATGATGGTTGATGACTTGATTCATAGTTACCAAAATAATTCTCAACATTACCTATAAATGATTCATCTACATTACCAGCTACGGATACAACAACATTTTCTGGTGTGTATCGTTCTTTTATATAATTACGCAATGTTTCTGGTTTAAAACTCTTTAAATGTTCTTCTGTTCCGAGTATAGGATAACCTAATGGATGATCACCATACGAAGCTCGTGCTAATATATCATGTACAATGTCATCAGGTGTATCTTCATACATTTTAATTTCCTCAAGGACAACTTTCTTTTCTCGTTCCATTTCTTTTTCATCAAACGTGGAGTTAAAAAACATATCTGCTAAAATTTCCAATGCATATTCCTTGTGCGTATCAATCACTTTTGCGTAATAGCATGTATATTCTTTTGATGTAAACGCATTCACCTGGCCGCCGATAGCATCAAATGCTTCTGCAATATCTTGAGCAGAACGGGTGAGAGTTCCTTTGAAAAACATGTGCTCTAAAAAATGTGAAATTCCGTTATTTTGATCGGTTTCATTTCGTGAGCCAGTTAAAACCCAGATACCTATTGTCACTGAACGAACAGTTGGTATAGTTTCTAATACAACTCGAAGTCCATTTTCACTCGTATGTCTTTCTACCATTTTTCTCCTCCTAGGTGCAGAACTATCTATCTTCACTTAATAAGCTATTAACCGATCCAATCTTGTAACCATTTTCTTTTATATTTAGAATCAATGGTTCTAGACCTTGAACAATGGAAGGCGTTGGATGCATTAATATCATAGCTCCTGGGTGAATTTTCCTAATTACTTGGTTCATCATAACAGAAACAGAGGGATTCTTCCAATCAATCGTATCAACACTCCACAAAATGGTCTCCATCTCCAAATCAGAAGCTGTATCAACAACTTGGTCTTTAAAACTTCCACTAGGTGGAGCAAACCATTTTGGTGTTCGATCAGTGATTGCTTCTAAAATTTCATTTGTCTGTTTTATTTGATTTACAATTTCCTGTTCAGATAAGCGAGCCATATCTGGATGATTATAAGCATGATTCCCTATCACATGACCTTGTTCATCAATCATTTTTACATAGTCAGAATGTTCTTTTGCCCATTTCCCTTCAATAAAAAATGTTGCCTTTATCTTATGTTTTTTTAATACATTTAACATATGAGGAATGTGCTCTTCACCCCAGGAGACATTAATTAAAAAACTAACCATCTCCTTTTCTGGATGCCCCCTGTAAATTGGCGATGCAGGTAAATCATCCATCGTAATCGTAGGGGGAACCTGTTCATAAACCAACAATGATTCATCAAATACCTTTCCCTTTTTCATTTGTTGATATGACTTTTCTATATCTACTTTAATTCCATTTCTTCCAGGAATCTTTTTCCATACCTTATCAATAACAGCATTTTGAGGAGCCTCTTCATACGTTGAGTGTTTCTCTGTAATCTCGATATACAATGGATCCTCTGATTTAACAGCAGTATGTGTCATGGTATTTATATCATTTATAGCAAAAGGATTATAACTTGTATCAAAAGCTATAGCAACAATGATTATGAATATACAAATATGTATTATTTTACGGTAACGGTACATACCTATCCCCTCCTCATTTCATCATATGAAATAAACGGACAAGATATGAAATAAGGGAAAATAAAAAAAGAAACTGGTTTACCAGCTTCTCATTTTCAACTTCTTTCTTTATGACCTTGACTTTTCACTTTTTTCTTTCTCTTCTTTTAACACTGCTTTACGAGAAAGATTTACCCTACCTTGGTGATCAATTTCTTTAACCTTAACCATAATTTCATCACCAATGGATACAACATCTTCCACTTTATTAGTTCGTTCTTCTGCTAGTTCGGAAATGTGGACTAATCCATCTTTACCTTTAAATAACTCTACGAAGGCACCGAATTTTTCTATACGTTTAACTGTACCTAAATACATTTGTCCTACTTCTACTTCACGTATAAGATCTTCAATAATTTTTTTAGCTTTCTCGTTCATGGAAGCATCAGTTGATGAGATAAATACATTACCTTCTTGTTCAATATCTATCTTAACACCAGTTTCTTCAATAATTTGATTGATTTGTTTTCCGCTTGGTCCAATTACGGCACGAATTTTATCTGGATTAATTGTCATGGTTAAAATCTTTGGAGCATATTGAGAAAGCTCTGTTTTAGGTTCATTAATCGTAGAAAGCATAGAATCTAATATTACCATACGACCTTTTTTAGCCTGGGTTAAAGCTTCTTCTAATATCTCTTTTGATAAACCACTTACCTTAATATCCATTTGCAGTGCTGTGACACCTTTTTCAGTACCAGCAACTTTAAAGTCCATATCACCAAGTGCATCTTCCATCCCTTGAATGTCAGACAAAATGGTATAATCATCACCAGATTTAACAAGTCCCATTGCAATACCTGCAACTGGAGATTTAATTGGTACACCTGCATCCATCATCGCTAATGTACTTGCACAAATACTTGCTTGAGAAGTAGAACCATTCGATTCTAATACTTCAGACACAAGACGAATTGTATAAGGGAAATCTTTATCAGATGGGAGTACCTTCTCAAGTGCTCTTTCTCCTAAGGCACCATGTCCAATTTCACGACGTCCTGGACCTCTAATTGGGCCTGTTTCACCTACACTATATTGTGGGAAGTTATAATGATGCATGAAACGTTTAGATTCTTCTAAGTCTAGCCCATCTAAAATTTGCACATCACCTAAAGCACCCAATGTACAAACACTTAGTGCTTGAGTTTGTCCACGTGTAAATAATCCAGATCCATGTGTACGCGGAAGCACGTTTATACGTGAGGATAATGGACGTATTTCATCAATTTTACGACCATCTGGACGTATTTTTTCTTTCGTAATGAGAAGTCGAACTTCTTCTTTAATCATCTTGTCCAGAATAGATTTTACTTGTTTAATTACTTCTTGTTCTTCTTCCTCATATTCACTCAGAATTTCATCTTTTGCATTGCTGATTGCTTCTTCTCTTGCATGCTTTTCGGTTACTTTAATTGCTTCAACTATCTTTTCTTTTCCTGCTGCTTCTATCTTGTTTGTTAATTCTTCGTCCAACTCTAATAAGGTTACTGGTGATTTTTCTAAACCAACAGCGTTAATAATTTCTGTTTGGAATTCGACTAAACGAATGATTTCCTGATGACCAAACATAATTGCTTCAAGCATTACATCCTCAGGTACTTCTTGTGCACCTGCTTCTACCATGTTAATCGCATCTTTGGTACCAGCAACTGTCAATTCAATATCACTTTTTGCTTCTTGCTCAATAGTAGGGTTAATGACAAATTCTCCATCAACTCGTCCCACATTTACACCTGCAATTGGTTCTGCGAATGGAATATCCGAAATACTTAACGCGATGGAAGTACCAACCATTGCTGCAATTGCTGAAGGGCAATCCTGATCAACACTCATAACCGTGCTTATTGCTTGAACTTCATTTCTAAAACCATCTGGAAAAAGTGGTCGGATTGGTCGATCAATTAATCGTGATGTTAAAATAGCTTTATCACTTGGTCTTCCCTCACGTTTAATAAATCCTCCTGGTATCTTACCTACGGCATATAAACGCTCTTCGTAATTAACCGTTAAAGGAAAAAATGGTAAATCCTTAGGTTCCTTTGACGCTGTTGCTACAGACAATACTGAAGTATCACCGTAACGAATCATACATGCGCCATTTGCTTGCTTAGCTAGTTCTCCTGTTTCGACGATAAACTTTTTACCGGCAATTTCTGTGGAGAATACTTGTTTTTCTTCTGCCATTAGTAATAGTACTCCTTTCAATAGAACATTCTAATATCATTTTATAGTTTTTAAGCAGGAATGTAAATTTTATGTAATTAAAATATTTTTCCTTATGTATGTTTTTCATTAGTAAAGTAGAACAAAAGCTAGAAGCGGCGGTTTTAGTCGATCTTCCATATCGGTATGAGATAAAGGAAACGCGTAGTGATTCGATGTTGACTTATCGTAAGGAGGAGCAGGAAGTCCAATAGTCGCTGGGCGCTGGAGCTGAACGCGGCTTACACAGTCAATAAATTATCCACAGTCTCCACATTTTATAATTTCCTAGATTATAAAAAAAGCAGGATTTCTCCTGCTTTTTAAAATACCTTAACGGCGTAAACCTAGTTTTTTAATTAAATCACGGTAGCGAGTAACGTCGTTATTACGCAAATAATTTAATAAGTTACGACGTTTACCAACCATTTTTAAAAGCCCACGACGTGAATGGTGGTCTTTTTTATGAAAACGTAAATGCTCATTTAATGTTGTTATTTCTTCAGTAAGTACAGCAATTTGTACTTCTGGAGAACCAGTATCATTATCATGAACTTTGTATTCACTTATGATTTCATTCTTACGATCCTTTGTGATAGCCATCTGGCTCACCTCCTATAATTTGTTTATATCCCCATTCCCCTAGCAAACGTCGGAGTCACGAATTGCCAAGCGATGGTTTTACGTTTCTAAGCGTACATCTTTTCACGATAAAATGCAAGAGAAAAATTATATCTCACAACAAGTTAGTTATATCGTTACGCTACATTCTATTCTGACTAGCTTGAAAAATAGTTACGAATTAATCTCTCATCATTTTCTATCTCTTTCACTAGTTCTTCTACTCCATTAAATTTCTTTTCCTCACGGATGAAATAGTACCACTCTATTTGGAGTTCCTCACCATATATATCATTACTGTAATCAAGAATATTAACCTCAACGGATGGCTTATCAATATCAGAATGAAACGTTGGTTTTACACCTAAGTTAGCCATGCCCTCATATACTTCATTTCTATAAAGTACTTTCACTGCATAAACACCCGGTTTTGGTAGTAAAGCATCAGAGTTTATCTCAAGATTTGCAGTAGGATATCCAATAGTTCTTCCGCGTTTATCCCCTTCAACCACTATGCCATGAATAGACAATGGGCGTCCGAGTATGTCGTTGGCTTTTTTCATTTCACCTGTCTTTAAGTATTCTCTAACTTTAGTAGAACTTACTTTTTCGTTATTCAATTGAACTTTATCAATTGTTGAATAACTAAATGCACCCCTTGAATGTTCTTCGATTTTGTTCATATTACCTTGTCCTTTATGACCATACGAAAAGTCAAAACCTGCTACTAGATGCTTTATATTCAAACCTATAATAAAATGATCCACAAATTGCTGCGGTTCTTGGGATGCTAGTGCTTTATTAAAGGTAATAATATAAAGCCGATCTACATCTAATTGACGCAATATCTCCTGCTTTTCTCTTAATGGGGTGATATATTCTACATGTTGTGTATCCTTTTTTAAAACAACTGATGGATGTGGATGGAATGTGATAACCGCACTTTCCATATTTTTAGTACGTGCATGAGTAACTGCAGTTTTAATAACTGATTGGTGCCCTATATGTATTCCATCAAAAAAACCTATTGCTGCCACGGTTTCAGGAAGTTCTTCTAATACTAATGTATGTGGGTATGTTAGCTCAATCGTTCTCAATTTGGTTCACCTACACTTTTTTCTTCATAAAATTTTTAGCTTTTCTTATGCGCTAGCTGTTTTCGTAAAAATTGTTGCTTTGGTGTGAATGGATCTAAACTGCGACGTAACTTCTTCGTGGGTTTGTTTTCGTGACATCGAGTGCTATAAAACCGCTTTCGCTAGTCATGGCTCACTGGAAGACCAAACACTTGGACCCTTGTAACATGACCTTGACCTTATTTCCTTGAACAGAAAGCTGTTGTTTTATTTTGGACGCTATACCAGCGGCGGAAATACACGAAGACTCCTTGAAAAAGGAAATCACTTTTTCTGCGTGCGATGTAATGCTGCCGTAGCTTTCCTTGTTCTGCGGGAGGATAGGCCTAGGTGGCTGTCCGATGGAATAATTTCTGTGAATATATATGCATTCACACTGAATTATTAATGTATAATCCACCATATTTTGAATAAATATTCGGCAATTTCACTTCGTCGGACAGCCTCCTATGTGAGATTCTGAAATGCGTTAGCATGAAGAAGCTCACCAGCCGCCCTAAGATGCGCGAATTGTATTTCCAGAGCGAGTAACAGCACCACCCATCATCTCAAGTTATGTCGTAGTTTAGATCAACTATGAATACAACAATGCATACAAAAACAGCCTATGTGTTAAACACACGAACTGGCTTTATTTGTTCGGGCTTTTCGGGATGTGTTTGATAGATTGCTAATAATTGTTTATCAAACATGACTGCGAAAGGATCAGTGTTAGGAACTATTTCTGGTTGCTTGAGCTTTTGTCCATGAAGAACTTTATTCTTCGTCTCTTCATCAACAAACAAGCAGTCCAAATGATCAATACCTCTCGTTATAGGCAATACTAATTTTTCCTGCAGATTTTGCTCGATAGCTTCATCCATTTCTGTAAAAGTTACTGTGTCTTCTTTTGAAATAGATCCTGTGGCTAACCGAATCAAGTTTGACATATGTGCTGGATACCCTAAAGCCTCACCAATATCTACACATAATGTACGAATATACGTTCCTTTAGAACAAACTACTTTTACTTGAAATGTATCTGTCTCATTAGTTGTTTGGGCTAAAAGTTCCAAGTGATGAATAGTAATCTGTCTACGAGGTCGCTCAACAGTTTCATTAGCCCTAGCATATTCATATAGTTTCTTTCCTTTTACTTTAACTGCAGAATACATTGGTGGTATTTGTGTTATCTGTCCTCTAAAAGATTGTAGCACGTTTTCAATAATTTGTAGAGAAGGGGGATTGAGAATTTCTGTTTGATTAGTAATTTTACCATGACTGTCCTCTGTATCTGTTGCTGCACCCAATTTTACTTCTGCGATATATGTTTTCTTTGTATCCGTTAAGAAAGGAACAATTTTTGTAGCTTCTCCAATACAAATAGGTAGTACTCCCTCAACTTCAGGGTCAAGTGTACCTGTATGACCGACTTTTTTGGTACGTAATAATTTTCGTACTTTCACCACACAATCATGTGACGTTAATCCCTTAGGCTTCCATAATGGCAAAATACCATCCATGTGCTCAACCTCCAAGTTAGTCATTAATTTATGATAAGGAAAAATCTGACTCAATTTTAGTATAACTTGAGTCAGATTTTTTATATACTTCTCGTTTTATTTGTTTAAATCGCGTAATATTGTTTCAATACGATTTCCGTATTCATAGGCTTCATCAAACTCAAAATTTAAATCCGGTGTTTTTCTCAAGCGTATACGCTGTCCGATTTCGGAACGAATAAAGCCTTTTGCTTTTGCCAAACCGACAAGTGTATCATGCTTTTGTTGCTCATCACCAAGCACTGAAATAAATATTTTTGCTTGCTGTAAATCACCAGTTACTTCAATATCAGTTACAGTAACAAACCCAACACGTGGATCTTTTATCTTTCGGGTTAAAATTTCACCCATTTCCTTCTTCATTTGCTCTGCTACACGATTTGCACGTAAATCACTCATTAAACCACCTCATTATGCCTTTACACAGTTTTAGAAAAACGTATCCATGTCTTAATGGTGATAGCTCACGAATTTGTTATAGTCTTATCTAAGGACTATTCTTCCATACGTGAAAAAAATATTAATACTTAGTAACATGAAAACTTATACTTCTTCAACATTGGTAATAGTACGTTCTAGTGTAGGGTACGTATCAATTATCCGCAGTGCCTCCTGAACTACTTGCTCGGCATGAATCTTGTCATTTGATATAGTTACAATACCAAATTTTGTACGTTGCCATAAGTTATGATAGTCAAGCTCTGTTACAGCCACATTTAATTCTTTTCGCAATTTAGCTAAAACAGGTTTAATAACAGAGCGTTTCGCCTTTAGCGATTGACCTTCATATAAAATACATTCTACTTCTGCAAAGACAATCATTACTTACGCTCAATTTCCTGCATAATAAACGCTTCGATAATGTCGCCTTCTTTAATATCATTGAATTTTTTAATGGTAATCCCACATTCATAGTTTTGTGCTACTTCTTTTACATCATCCTTAAAACGTTTTAATGCGTCAATTTCGCCTTCAAATTGAACAACACCATCTCGAATTAAGCGTATACCAGAATCGCGGGTTAATTTACCTTCTGTAACATAACTACCAGCAATTGTACCGATTTTTGATACTTTAAATATTTCACGGACTTCTGCCTGACCGATTATTTTTTCTTCATATTCAGGATCAAGCATCCCTTTCATTGCTGCTTCTATCTCATCAATCGCTTTATAAATGACACGGTGTAAACGGACATCCACTTTTTCAGATTCAGCTGCTTTTTTAGCATTAGCATCAGGTCTTACGTTAAATCCAATAACAATAGCATTAGAAGCTGAAGCTAAAATAACATCAGATTCGGTAATCGCCCCGACACCTGTGTGGATGATCTTAATTTTCACACCTTCTACTTCAATTTTTTCTAGAGAAGATGCTAGTGCTCCAGCCGATCCTTGAACATCTGCTTTGATGATGATATTAATATCTTTCATCTCACCTTGCTTAATCTGATCGAAAAGGTCATCCAAACTTACTTTCGTTTGCTCGGTTCTGTTTTCCTGGATATGCTTTTGTTGACGAGCTCCACCAATTTGACGTGATTTTTTCTCATCTTCAAAAACCAGGAATTGGTCTCCTGCTTGCGGAACATCACTTAAACCTGTAATTTCAACAGGCTGTGATGGTCCAGCTTCTTGAACACGTTTACCTAAATCATTTACCATCGCACGAACACGACCAAATGTATTACCTACTACTAATGAATCACCAACATGTAAAGTACCATCCTGAACAAGTAACGTAGCAACAGAACCTCTACCTTTATCCAACTGTGCATCTATAACTGTTCCAAAGGCACTTTTATTCGGATTTGCTTTTAATTCTTCAACTTCTGAAACGAGTAGAATCATTTCTAATAATTCGTCAATACCTTCTTGTTTTATTGCTGATAATTGAACAAATATGGTACTGCCTCCCCATGCTTCAGGGATTAATTCATATTCAGTTAATTCCTGCATAACGCGATCTGGGTTTGCACCCTCTTTGTCCATTTTATTAACTGCTATGATGATCGGTACTTCAGCTGCTTTAGCATGGTTAATTGCTTCGATTGTTTGAGGCATAACACCATCGTCAGCAGCAACAACTAAAATAGCTATATCTGTAACCTGAGCTCCTCTAGAACGCATACTTGTAAATGCTGCGTGTCCTGGAGTATCTAAGAACGTTACTTTTTTATCGTTGCTTTCTACTTGGTATGCACCAATATGCTGGGTAATTCCGCCTGCTTCGCCTTCTGTAACTTTAGTATGACGAATAGAGTCTAGCAATGTTGTCTTCCCATGATCTACGTGACCCATAATTGTAACAACAGCTGGTCTCTCAATAAGATCCGCTTCATTGTCCTCTTCTCTATACTTATCGAAATCAGTATCTTCTAAAATGATTTCTTTTTCCACTTCAACTTCATACTCTGAACAAATTAACTCAACAGCATCGTCATCAAGATCCTGGTTTTTAGTTGCCATAACGCCAAGGAACATTAGCTTTTTAATAATTTCAGAAGCATCCTTATTAAGTTTACTTGCTAAATCACTTACGGTTAATGTTTCACTATACGTAATATGTTTTGGTGTTTCCTTTACTACTTCTTGCTTTGGTTTTGTGTTCTGATTATTGGTATTTTGGTTTTGCTTGCCTCTTTTATTTTTCTGATTCTGGTTTTTGTGTTGGTTCCTGTTATTTTGTTGCTGTGGTTTATGCTGCTTTTTTTGTTCAGGTTTTGAATTCCCTTGATTGCCTTTACTTTTGTTTCCTGTTTGTGCTGGTTTACTAGTTACATTTTTATCTTGCATTTTAGTCGTAGTAGTACTTGACTTTGACTGATTGCTTTGATTCTTGCTAATAGTAAACTTTTTGTCTAATTTAGGTTTTAACTCATCAGATATTGTAGACATGTGATTGGAAACCTCAACATTAAGCTCTTTTAGATAATTAATCACATTTTTACTAGTTGTATTATTTTGTTTAGCATATTCATATACACGCATTTTACTCATACGTCCACCCCCGAAATTATTTATCGAGTAACGATTTAATCTTAGCGGCAAATCCTGCATCTAAAATAGCAATTGCTACTCTTTGTGACTTACCAATAGCATTTGATAAAGTATCTCGATCATCAACTTCTATTAGTGGTATTCCATAAGTATTACATTTATTGGTTAACTTCTTTTTCGTTTGTGGCCCAGTGTCACTAGCCATTAAAACAAGCTTTGCTCGTTGTTGCTGAATATCTTTAACAATTGTTTCTTCTCCTAACGAGCATTTCCTAGCTCTAAATGCCAGACCGACTAAATTCAGGTAATTATTTTTCATGTTGACTTCCTTCAGCGATCACTTTAAGATCCTCAAAGATAGATAAATCTATCTCCGTATTAAATTGACGGTTTAAAATACCGGTTTTTTTTGCTTTTTCAATTACGCTGGTATCTTTACTTAAATAGGCCCCTCGGCCATTTTTCTTACCCGTTTGATCGACAAAGACCTCACCATCTTTGTTACGTACTACTCGAATTAATTCTTTTTTAGGCTTCATTTCATTTGTCACAATACATTTACGTAAAGGAATTTTTCTTTTTTGCACCACGTGAAAATCCTCCTATTAAAACAAATCGTCCTCTTCATCAGAATAAGCAGTTTCCTCTTCTGTTAAAAGCCCTTCTTCTCTAGCTTCTGATTCACTTTTAATATCAATTTTCCAGCCGGTTAGTTTTGCAGCAAGTCGCGCATTCTGACCACGTTTTCCTATTGCTAATGATAATTGATAGTCTGGAACAATAACAGTAGTTGCTTTCTCTTCCTCATTAACAAGGACCTCTACAACTTTAGATGGACTAAGTGCGTTCGAAACATATACTACTGGGTCTTCTGACCATTCTACTACATCAATTTTTTCACCTTTTAATTCATTAACAATCGCCTGAACTCGTTGACCTTTTTGTCCCACACAAGAACCAACCGGATCCACTTCTGGGTCATCTGCAGATACAGAAATTTTAGAACGATCTCCTGCTTCTCGTGCTACAGATCTAATATCCACAATACCGTCATAAATTTCTGGTACTTCCATTTCAAAAAGTCTTTTTAATAGTCCAGGATGTGATCTGGATATATATATTTGTGGTCCTTTGCTAGTGTTTTCTACTTTAGTGACAAACACTTTCAAACGGTCATGTACGTAATATTCTTCAGTAGGCATTTGTTCTGCTTCAGCCAATTTCGCTTCAACCTTACCTAAATTTACGTAAACAAATCGTGGATCTTTACGCTGGATAATACCAGTCATAACGTCTTCTTCACGGTCTGAATACTCACTGAAAATCACCCCACGTTCAGCTTCTCTCACACGCTGGGTAACTACTTGTTTTGCAGCTTGGGCAGCAATTCTACCGAAATCCTTAGGTGTCACTTCCACCTCTATAACATCTTCTACAGCATATTTAGGATCAATTTTTTTTGCTTCCTCAAGTGAGATTTCCTGCTGATTATCTTCCATTTCTTCAACAACCACTTTTCTAGCAAATACTCGCATAGAACCTTCTGTTTCATCCAAATCTACCCGTACATTTGTAGCAGACTTGAAATTTTTCTTGTAAGCAGAAATTAATGCTGCTTCTAAGGCTTCTAGTAAAACTTCCTTATTAATACCTTTTTCCTTTTCTAAATAATCAATCGCATCAAACAACTGACTGCTCAATCTTCTTTTCCCCCTTTAAAATGCTACAGCAAGTCTTGCCTTAGCAATTTTGTCATATGGTATTTCAACATTTTTCTTTCGGGTTTTATCTTTATACTCTATTGTGACCATGTTATTTGTGAAGTCTTTTAAGATTCCTTCATATTTTTTTTCACCATCAATCGGCTCATAAAGTTTAACGAATATATTCTTATCCACATTTTCCTTGAAATCTTCTTTGGTCTTTAGCGGGCGTTCTACTCCCGGTGATGACACTTCAAGAAAATAGGCTTCAGGAATTGGATCAGCTTCATCTAATTTTTCACTTAATTGTTCAGAAACCTGACCACATTCACTAATATCAACACCATCTTGTTTATCGATATACACACGAAGAAACCAGTTACTTCCTTCTTTTACATATTCGATGTCTACTAAGTCTAAGTCTTTCTCCTGTAAAATCGGTTGCAGTAATTCTTCAGTTGTACTTATCACATGTGAACTCAACAGTTATCCTCCTTTATTCAGTTGTGCATTGTTATTTTCCTAATATCATTATTATGAACCATCATACAGAAATTCATTTGAGTATCCTTATTTTTAAATACAAAACCCTTGCCGAAATGTGTGGCAAGGGGGGAAGGTTGACTCAAGTTGGAAAGTAGTAAAGAAAGAGTGGGGTTCGCCCACTCTTTCAACCGTTCGTATCATCACTTACAAATAAAATATATCATAAGGAAACTCATATTGCAAGAATGACGGAACTACACCATTAGAGCTTATAATAGGCTGTTTTTCATAACACTATTTTCTGTTGAGTTGTTTAATGAAATATAGTCCTCTAATGCTCGTTGTAAACTGCCTTTGGTTTCAACCTTTTGCCCAAATTCATTATCTAAAGCAGCAATACCTCTTACTATCTCCGGACGCATTCCAGTTATAACAGCTTTACAACCCATCATGGAAATGCCATCCAATAACTTTAGAAAATGTTGAACAGCCTCTGTATCCATCTCAGCTAATCCCGAAAGATCCATGATTAATGTCTGTAAACGTATTTTACCAATTTCAAGTAAAACCTTTTCTTCAATAATATTAGCTCGATATGTATCGATCTTACCAATTAAAGGTAATATACTTATTGAAGAATTGATCGGAATGATCGGGACAGATAGATTTTCTACTAACTTTTTCTGAGATTCGAGCACCTCATCTTTGTAAGATGAATAACTGATAAAAAATCCATTTAAAAAATAATCAATAATTAACTCATTTACCTTACTTTCCAATGAATAAAAATTTTCACGATTACTAACCAAGTTGTTTTGTTTTTCATATTCATAAAGAAATTGCCATAAAGTTCGGCGAATCGCTTGAACCCATTCTAATTTAAAAGATAATGTTAATGAATATTTTGCCCAAATTACTCCTTATTGCCTTGAAAAGTCAACTACTTCTTGTTCTTTTTCATCAACTACTAATAAAATTAACCGATGAGCATTGTTTAATAAATCAACATTGCCAATTAATAATATTTCTTCTATTTTATCTCGTACATTAATTGCTTCTTCTAATAGTTGATTTTCAAAAATTTGTCTATTTTCGATTAGAAATTCACGAATTTCCATATCTTTATGTAACTTCAATTCCATTATGCACACTCCTCTATCATGATCATTGGAAGATATTGAATATTATAATAAAAAGTATTATAGCACAATCCTTTTGGAAGAACATAATGATAAACTTAACAGGAGATAAAGAAATTATCTCCTGTTTATTACGTAGCTATAAATCTCTAGAACAATGAAAGTTGGTTCTTTTCTGCCATCCCATCTAAACAACCGTGATTATCGAGGTACTCCAATACGGTTTTGGAAATCTTGCTACGCTGGCGAAGATCTTCTTTAGATAGAAATTCACCATCTTCACGTACATTAACGATATTTATAGCAGCATTTGTACCTAATCCGTCTACAGCATTAAATGGTGGTATTAAGGAGTTTTCATCAACCATAAATTCAGCTGCTCGAGATTTATATAAATCCACTTTTTGGAATGAAAAACCTCGTTCACACATTTCTAATGCAACTTCTAAAACGGTAGATAAGTTTTTTTCTTTCGGTGATGCGTCATTTCCTTTAACCATAATACTTTCAACCCGCTCTCTAATTGCCTGAGAGCCTTTAACCATTGTATCTAACTCAAAGTCTCCAGCACGCACAGAGAAATATGCTGCGTAGAAATAAATCGGATAATGCACTTTAAAATATGCAATCCGGACAGCCATTAATACGTATGCTGCTGCGTGGGCTTTAGGGAACATATATTTAATTTTTTTACACGATTCAATATACCAGTCTGGGACACCATGTTTTTTCATCTCATGAATCCACTCATCCTGTAAACCTTTCCCTTTACGAACAAACTCCATAATTTTAAAGGCTAATGAAGCTTCAAGTCCTTTATGCATTAGATATACCATAATGTCATCACGACAACCAATAACATCAGGTAATTCACAAATTCCATCATTAATTAATTCCTGAGCATTTCCTAGCCATACATCTGTACCATGGGATAAACCTGAAATAATAACGAGTTCAGCAAAAGTTTTCGGTTTTGTATCCTCAAGCATTTGTCTAACAAATTTGGTTCCAAACTCCGGCACACCTAATGTACCAGTTTGACAATTAATTTGTTCAGGAGTTAAACCTAAAGTTTCAGTACCAGAAAATATTTTCATTACTTCATCATCATCGGTCGGGATTGTTTTTGGATCAATTCCGCTAAGGTCTTGAAGCATACGAATAACTGTCGGATCATCGTGTCCGAGTATATCTAGCTTAAGCAAATTATCATGGATGGAGTGGAAATCGAAATGTGTCGTTTTCCATTCACTCTTACGATCATCTGCTGGAAACTGTATTGGTGTAAAATCATAGATTTCTTTGTCATCCGGTACAACAATAATTCCACCTGGATGCTGTCCTGTAGTTCGTTTCACTCCGGTGCATCCTTGTACTAATCGATCTACCTCTGCACTTTTATAATGGAGCTGTTTATCTGAGGCATATCCTTTTACATAACCATATGCTGTTTTCTCGGCAATTGTTCCGATTGTCCCAGCACGATAGACGTTATCAACACCAAATAACTCTTTTGTATAGTTATGAGCCTTTGGTTGATATTCTCCAGAGAAGTTCAAGTCAATATCGGGAACTTTATCACCTTTGAAACCTAGAAACGTTTCAAACGGAATATCTTGTCCATCCTTTGTTAATGGAGTGTTACAGCTTGGACAGTCCTTATCAGGTAAATCAAAGCCACTACCAGCAGAACCATCTGTAATAAATTCATGATGGTGACATTCCAAACATACATAATGAGGTGGTAATGGATTAACTTCAGTTATCTCCGTCATTGTAGCAACTAAGGATGATCCAACAGACCCACGAGAACCAACTAGATAACCATCATCCAGAGATTTCTTAACCAGTTTATGCGATATTAAGTAAATAACTGCAAATCCATTACTAATGATACTATCCAATTCCTTCTCCAGCCGGTCTACTACAATTTGAGGTACGGGATTTCCATATATCAGACTAGCACGATCATAGCAAAGATCTCGCATCTCCTGGTCTGCTCCTTCAATGGTTGGCGTATAAAGACCATCTTTAACAGGAGAAAGCTCTTCTATCTTACCTGCAATTAAGCTCGTATTATCAACAACAATTTCTTCAGCCTTATCTGCACCAAGAAAACTAAAACACTCTAGCATTTCGTTAGTAGTTCGCAATGGTGTATCTGGTAGTGTTTGTCTGTTCAACGGGTTACCCGCTTGAGATGCAATCAGTATTTGGCGATATAACTTATCTTGCTCATCAATATAATGTGCGTTTCCTGTCGCTACAACCGTTTTGTTCATACGAGCTCCTAATTCTACTAGTTTCGTAATTATATCTAATAGTTGTGATTCATTTTGTACAAGGTCTTTTTCAACTAGATGTGCATAGTTAGCTGGTGGCTGTACTTCAATGTAATCGTAGAATTCAGCAACTTTTTCTGCTTCCTCAGCTGATTTTTGCATCATTGTTTCAAAGACTTCACCCTTATCACACGCAGAGCCCACAAGTATCCCGTTACGCAGTTTTTGCAAGAGTGACCTGGGAATGCGTGGCACACGATAGAAGTAATCAATATGAGCACGAGAGACAAGTTTGTATATATTTTTTAATCCCTCTTGATTTTTAGCGAGTAATATACAGTGAAATGGTCGTGAACGTTGATAAGCGTTTCCTTCACCCATATGATTATTTAGTTGATTGTGATTCACGATTTCTTTTTTCAATAAACCTTTAACCAAATTCCAAAGTAAATAACCAGTCGCCTCTGCATCATAAATGGCACGGTGATGTTGTGTTAATTCAATGTCAAGATGTTTACATAATGTGTTTAAACGATGATTTTTTAATTCTGGAAATAAAAATCGTGCAAGTTCTAATGTATCTATTACAGGATTCTTTACTTTTTCATAGTTAATCTTCTTAAATCCTTCATTGACAAATCCGATATCAAAGCTTGCGTTATGTGCAACTAGTATACTGTCGCCCATCCATTTGTAAAAGTCTTTTAATACATCATCTATTTCTGGTGCATCCTTAACCATATCATCGGTAATTCCTGTTAAATCAGTAGTTATTTGAGCTAAAGGGTGATGTGGATTTGCAAACGATTCAAAACGATCAACTATTTCCCCGTGTTTAATTTTAACGCCAGCAAGTTCTATTATCGTGTCATATACAGCTGATAAACCTGTTGTTTCCACATCAAATACGACATATGTGCCATTCTCCAAATCAACATCCGTTTCATTGTAGGCGATCGGAACACCATCATCGACAAGGTTAACCTCAACACCATACATGACCTTGATATTGTTTTTCTGACCAGCAGCATGTGCATCTGGGTATCCTTGTACACCGGCATGATCAGTGATTGTAATAGCATTATGTCCCCATTTTGCTGCCTGCTCAATAAGACGGCTTGGAGAAACGACAGCATCCATCTGACTCATTGTCGTATGTGCATGCAGTTCAATACGCTTTCTGTCCTCTGGTGCTGTGTCACGACGCTCTTCAACCTTCACCTCATGGATATCGTTGGCCATCATCGCTAATTCATTTGTATACATGTCTGTCTGGATACTTCCTCTAGCTTTAACCCAGATGCCTTCTTTCACATGTTCAAATTTAGCTGCATCCTCGTCACCCTTAGAAAACATTTTTATTTGTAACGAATCCGTATAATCAGTAGCTTTAATAATTAATAGACTTCTACCTGATCGCAATTTACGAACTTCAACTGCAAAAACATACCCCTGTACTGTCACACGGCGCTCTTCGTCTTGGATCTCTTCCATTGGTAAAGCTTCATCCTGAATTTTATATCCAAGCATCAATGGCTTATCCTGGTTATTTTTAGACCTTTGTTGGTCACGCTTTTCTTTTTCCTGTACAGTTTTAAGTATCATCTGCTGATCTTCCATTGCCTTTTGTTCCCTGAATTTCTTAAAATCTGCATCCTCGGTTTTTGCATCAACCTCTAATGTATAAAAAGATGCACCAATTCTTTTACAGTAATCGCGAAATTCTTCTTCTAAGCGTTTTTTTAATGCATTTGCTTCCGCTTCGTTTCTCGCGGTTAACATAAGCTTATTATTGTTAACTTTGGGTACTTGGCTCTGGACTAAGTCCTTATAAGCAGGTGATAAATTGGATATCGTATGTAAAAAACGACTCCAATAATTACAGATGGTTTGATCATCACACTTTTTGTCCTCGGTATATAATGTTAACTCTACAGCAGCAAACTGTTTAAAAGTTTCATCTAATTTTGACAACATTAAGTCATACGTTTCTATAGGTAATATCTGTTTAAGTCGAACGTGAAAATGCCATGTTTTCGTTTGTCTGTATACCTCAAGTTTTTCTAATTCACTGTCTTGAAAATATTCACCAATACTATCTTCAGGCATTTGCAGCTGTTCTAATAATATATTCATTTTTTCTTTTTTTGAAATATCCATTACATATTCCCCCTGTTACAGCTTACAAATTAGGTATAATGATGGAAAACCCTTGTCAGAAAATAAGACAAGGGTTTTTCTACGTTGTTTATTATACTACATATTACTAGTTATGTTTATAAAAATAGCCGCTGGATATCATTCCATGTTACAACAATCATTAATAGCATTAATAAAGCGAACCCAACAAAATGTACAATTCCTTCTTTTTGTGGATCAATTGGTTTTCCACGTATTGCTTCTAAACCAACAAACAATAATCGTCCACCATCTAAAGCTGGTAAGGGTACTAAATTAATAATCCCTAGATTAATGCTTAATATCGCCGTCCACATGAGGAAGTTCATAAATCCGGTTTGGACAACTTGATCAGTTGCATCATATATACCAACTGGACCAGATAGCATTTCAATCGAAACCTGTCCAGTAACGAGCATCCCAAGATTAGTTAAAATTAATTTTGTTGTGTCAAATGTTTGGACAAAACCATACTGGAAAGTTTTAGCATACGATTTTTCAAAAGCCCGTTGTACACCTACTTGCCCTATTGTAACTCCTTGTGTTTCTATTTCTTTAGGAATAACGCTAAGTGTTTCAGTCTCCCCATTACGTTGGATGGTTATGCTTAATTCCTCTCCAGGACTATCCTGAACAATAGTTGTGAACTCATCCCATGTAGATATGGAGTTTCCTTCTATCTGTATGATCTCATCATTTGCCTGTAATCCGGCCTCTTCTGCTGGACTATTCGGTTGAATTCCATCAACTAATGCTCTCTCAGCAGGAACTCCTTGTACAAGCCCCAAGATAATGAAGATAAAGATAGCAAGCAGGAAATTCATCATTGGACCTGCAAATAATTGCATACCGCGCTTTCCAACACTTTTTGACGCGAATTGGCGGTCGTATGGAGCAATTTGTGTTTCTCTTTCATCCATAACAAACATCGCTTTAGGATCTACATCAAATGAAAGGCGTTGATCTTCTTCGTCAATTTCATAGCCCTGTATTCGTAAGTCATGATCTAAATCAGAGTGTTCTACTTCAATCACTCGAGCATTTGGATGCTTTGACTTATTGTTGACTATTATCTTATTCACTTTACCTTTATCATTAAATTCCAAGCCAATATGATGTCCTGGCTTCAGTTCGATTATCTCTGGGTCTTCTCCTGCAACACGAACATAACCACCAATTGGAAGTAATCGAATCGTATAAACAGTTTCGTTTTTAGTAAACGAAAAAATTTTAGGGCCAAATCCGATCGCAAATTCACGTGCTAGCATTCCTGCACGTTTAGCAAAAATCAGATGTCCAAACTCATGTATAAACACGAGCAAACCAAACATAAATATAAACGCTATCACTGTATTCAAAAAAAGCACCTTCCTTCATCCGCTGTAAGGATTATAGAATCGTTGATAGTTGAACAGACGAAAAGTATTCAACTATGTTTAACCTTATCAGTATATTTAAATGAAACTGTAAATATTTGTACAAATTATTCTTTTATTGAATAAACCCTATAAAATGCAGCAAAGGTAAAACAAAAAGAAGACTATCAAATCGATCTAACATTCCACCATGACCTGGTAAGATGTTACCTGAATCTTTCACACCATAATGGCGTTTGAATGCAGATTCAACTAGATCACCAATTTGCCCAAACACAGAAGCTAATATAGTAGCTCCTATAAGTATAATCATTGAAAAAGGGAATGGATCAATTAGTTGATATATTACGCCAACTATACATGCAAGTAAGACTCCCCCAAGAGCTCCCTCTACAGTCTTCTTCGGACTTATTTTTGGCCAAAGCTTCCTCTTCCCAAAAGCTCGTCCGACAAAATATGCTCCTGTGTCCGTTGACCATATTATTAGCAATACGAAAAAGAGGTAACTAAGCCCTTCATTTCTCGTTTCAATCAAATAAAAGAATCCCATCCCGATATAAATAGTCCCCAATAGAATGAATCCTGCATCATCAAATGTAAACTTATTCTTAGCTAAAACAGTATACGATAAGAGAAGCATGACGACAATCATCATTATTTCTATTTTATTAAAGAATGTTTCTGGAAAAGATGAAGATAAAATAATCCACAGCAATCCAAAAGATAATATAGATGGAATAGAAATTGCAGCAACCTTATGCATTCTCATTAATTCAAATAGAGCAACAGTCGCAATTATATAGATGAAGATAGCAAATGGTAAATTGCCGTAAATTACAAACGGTATAAATACGATTAGTGCTAAAATGGCTGTTATAATCCGCTGTTTCATATATAACTCAACACCTTAAATACCTCCGTAACGTCTTTTACGTTGTTGATATTCATGGAGGGCATTTTGAAAAATTTCTTCACTAAAATCCGGCCAAAGTACGTCAGTAAACCAGAATTCAGTGTACGCTAATTGCCATAGTAAAAAATTACTTAATCGTTGTTCCCCACTAGTGCGAATCAACAAATCTGGATCAGTTAAACCATCTGTATATAAATATTCTGAGAAGATATTTTCATCCAATGTATCGAGAGATAATTTAGAATCTTCTATATCTGTCATCACTTGTTTAATCGCACGCATTATTTCAAATCTACTACCATAGTTTAATGCAAAATTTAATAATAATCCATCGTTATTTTTTGTTTTATCCTTTGCATACTGAATTGCTTCTTTCGTATGTTCTGGTAAAGCTCCAAATTCTCCGATTGTTTCAATTCTTACATTATTTTCTATGAGATCTGGCAAATACGTATGTAAGAACTCTTTTGGCAATCTCATTATAAAATCAACTTCTGATTTTGGTCTTTTCCAATTTTCTGTGGAAAATGTATAGAGTGTAAGTATTTGTACGTTGTTATTCGTAGCAGCCTTGACAATATTTTTAACTACATTCATACCCTCTTTGTGCCCTGCGACACGTGGTAATCCTCTTTTTTGTGCCCATCTGCCATTTCCGTCCATTATGATAGCAACATGTTGTGGGATATTATCAAGATCATTCAATGTATTCGTTTCTGTTTTTTTATTTTTGAAAAAAGGAAGTTTCATTGACATCATTTGTCCTCCGAGCATAGGTGATTATCCTAATATAATTCTGTTTAGATTCTCTATATTAACGATTCTCAAGAATTATATACTTTCGTGCCCTTATAGGGTGAAACATCATTATAACATTAAAATCCATAAATTATTATAACGATTTATTTACGAATCGTGCAAGAACTGGTTGAGGGGGAAATAATTCAACACCATTTATGTATGTAAAGTAAAGAACAAAAGCTAGAAGCGCCTTGAAAGACACGACAAGCATAAAGCAGATCGGACCTTTCCACACGGAGTTGAACTGCTTATGATTCGAGTGTCTAGGCACTGGAGCTGGACGCGGCTTACACAGTCAATAAATCATCTACAGGCTTCTGATTTTATAATTTCCTAGTAAAAAATAAAACCCCCTTAAAACAAGAGGGTTTATTTATCTTATTTTACACGTAAGACATGAAATTGAAACTTATACTTCCATAATTTCCTTCTCTTTATCTTTAACAAGCTTATCGATTTCTGCAATTTGATTATTAGTTTCCTTTTGCACGTCATCTTGTAAGCTTCGTAAGTCATCTTCGGTTAGTTCACTGTTTTTTTCTGCTTTTTTCAGTTGGTCGTTTGCATCCCGGCGAATATTTCTTACTTGGACACGCGCTTCCTCTGCATACTTTCCAACAACTTTCACAAGATCTTTACGTCGTTCTTCCGTCAATTGAGGAATGTTTATCCGAACTACATTGCCATCACTTGATGGTGACAATCCTAAGTCCGCCTTCTGTATTGCTTTTTCGACCTCTCCAATTGCAGATTTATCATATGGTGTTATAACTAGTAACCTCGCCTCTGGTGCCGATATAGATGCTAATTGATTTAAAGGAGTGGAAGCACCATAATAATCTACATAAATACTGTCCAATAAAGATGGATTTGCTCGGCCAGCTCTAACCGTAGCTAAACTTTTAGAAAAAGCTTGCACAGCTTCTTTCATTTTGTCTCGCATTTCTTTCATTATTGATTCTGACATGATTATTTCCCCCTTATTGTTGTTCCGATTGTTTCACCTTGAACAACCCTCTTAATATTTCCTTCTTCAGTTATAGAAAAGACAATTAATGGCAAATCATTATCCATACATAACGATGATGCAGTTGAATCCATTACTCCAAGGCCTTCATTTAACATATCCATATACGTTAATTGATCATACTTTTCAGCATCTTTGTTAAGTTTAGGATCATCTGTGTAGACACCATCCACATTATTTTTCGCCATTAGGATAACTTCTGCCTCAATTTCAGCTGCTCGCAATGCAGCAGTTGTATCTGTTGAAAAATATGGATTACCTGTGCCTGCAGCAAAAATAACAACACGTTTCTTTTCCAAATGTCGAATCGCTTTTCTTCTTATGTATGGCTCTGCCACCTGTCTCATTTCAATTGATGTCTGGACGCGAGTTTCGACTCCAATGTTCTCAAGACTATCCTGAAGAGCAAGAGCGTTCATGATTGTCGCAAGCATCCCCATGTAATCGGCAGTTGCCCGGTCCATTCCCATTTCGCTTCCAACTTTACCGCGCCATATATTTCCACCACCAACTACAACTGCCACTTCTACATCCAGATCTGCTACTTCTTTCAACTGTGATGCTATGGATTGTATCACTTGAGGTTCAATGCCATAACCTTGTTCACCACTTAAAGCTTCACCACTTAATTTTAACACAATTCTACGGTAACGAGCTGCTGTCATAATAACCTCCATAGAAACCTCTATTATTTTTTAGCATTAATTTTTACTAGTATGTGCCAAACGCACTCATTTACATTCTATAACTATTGAGAAATAGGGAACAACAAAAGTGTTCCCTAAATGGTAACTCATATTATTTTTTCATTTGGCTCATTACTTCTTCAGCAAAGTTTTCTTCACGTTTTTCCATTCCTTCGCCAACTTCATAGCGAATAAATGTTTTAACGGATGCGCCTTTATCAGCTACATATTTTTTAACTTTTTGATCTGGATCTTTTACGAAATTCTGTTCTAGCAAACAAATCTCTTCAAAGAACTTCCCAAGACGACCTTCTACCATTTTTTCTACAATTTTTTCAGGTTTTCCTTCGTTAAGTGCTTGTGTTTTCAATACTTCACGCTCACGACTTACTTCATCTTCTGAAACAGCATCACGTGATACGTAACGAGGATTAACGGCTGCAACATGCATTGCAACATCTTTAGCAACTTCTTCTTCTGTAGTACCTTCAAGTAATGACAATACACCGATTCGACCACCCATGTGCAGGTATGCTCCAAAAGAATCGTTATCTGTTTTATTTAAAAGTGCGAAGCGTCGTAGAGATATTTTTTCACCAATTTTCGCTACTACTGAATTGATATATGTGTCAACTGTGTCGCCGTTACCGTGAAGAGGTTGTTGTAATACTTCATCAACACTTTTAGGGTTTTGTGTTACGATATGCTTGCCTAATTCAGATAACAATTGTTTAAACTGATCATTTTTTGTTACAAAGTCAGTTTCACAGTTTACTTCTAATAGTACTGCTGAATTACCAGCAACTTCTATAAAAGTAGATCCTTCTGCTGCAATGCGATCAGCCTTTTTCGCTGCTTTTGCTATTCCTTTTTCACGTAAGAAGTCTATTGCTTTTTCAAGATCTCCGTCTGTTTCTTGAAGTGCTTTTTTACAATCCATCATACCAGCACCAGTTTTTTCACGAAGTTCCTTAACCATTTTAGCTGTAATTGCCATGATAAATCCTCCTTGGTTTTCATGTTTATGTGTAAGATTTAGCTCGCTTAAAAAAAGGTGATAAAAGGCTTATCCTCTTATCACCTGACCTTTTACAACATTTAAGCTTGTTTAGTTTCAGAATTTTCTGTAGTAGCTTCTTCTGCTTGCACTACTTCTTCTTCTTCACCTTGTTTTCCTTCTAGAATGGCATCTGCCATTTTTGAAGTCAATAGTTTTACTGCACGAATTGCGTCGTCATTCGCTGGAATAACGTAATCAATTTCGTCTGGGTCGCAGTTTGTATCAACAATTCCGATAATCGGAATGTTTAATTTATGAGCTTCTGCAATTGCAATGCGCTCTTTACGCGGATCAATAATGAACATTGCATCAGGAATTTTCTTCATTTCTTTAATTCCGCCTAAGAATTTCACTAAGCGATCTTTTTCTTTTAGTAGACCTACTACTTCTTTTTTCGGAAGTACTTCAAATGTACCGTCCTCTTCCATACGCTCTATATCTTTCAAACGATTAATACGCTTGCGGATCGTTTGGAAGTTAGTTAACGTTCCACCTAACCAACGTTGGTTAACATAGTACATGCCAGAACGAGTCGCTTCATCACGAACAGAATCCTGTGCTTGTTTTTTAGTACCTACGAAAAGAATTGTCCCACCATTTGATGCGATTTCTTTTACATATTTATATGCTTCATCAACCTTCTTAACTGTTTTTTGCAGGTCAATGATATAAATGCCGTTACGCTCTGTGAAGATGTATTTTTTCATCTTCGGGTTCCAACGGCGAGTCTGATGTCCGAAATGTACACCAGATTCTAATAATTGCTTCATAGAAATTACTGACATAAAAATTTCCTCCTAAATGGTTTTTTCCTCCGTCTTAGGTCATTTTCGCATAAAGACCACTACTAAAAGTAAGTGGCACCATGAATACGAATTACTAGACGTGTGTTTTTTAACTTGCTCACTTGCATTTGGTGAACATAGTATTTACACCAAAAATAAATATATCATATGATGAATTAGCAATCAAGGATTATTATTTATTATTTGCATGTATTTTAATAATTAATTCTGTCTCCGTTTTGCCACAGTTTAATTTTTGTGCTATTTCATCTATGGATAAACCTTGGCCATGGAGCTGAAGAACTTTTGCTGGTACCGACATTTCATAATTATCTTGCACATTTTCTTCTTGAAGAATACTTGTTTCTACTGGTTTATCATTAATTGTTTTGGTATTCTCTGTCATTTGTGGTTGTACTGGTACTTTTGCAGGTTGCTTTTCTTTTTCATGCCTACTGTTTTCACTCAATAGTTCTTCTTGTAAAACTCTATTTTCTTCTTTGATTTCTAGCACATACGTCTCTAATAGACTCATTATATCCCCAGGGTCTGTTTTCTTTAATGTCTGGATGTGCTGAAATAACTTCAAAATGGCAAGTAACGCAACAATGTGTAACAAAAAGCTTAAAAAAAGTAATAATGATATCATGTAATCCCTTCTATCCACTAAAGTCAAAATGCTTACCTAAATAAGGGTGTTCCGTGTTTTCGAGTGTGTTGTTAGATGTTTCTGAATGATGGTCAACATTCGCATTGTTTGAATGGTCTTCTTCTTTTTTAATGGTAACATGATCAATATCTTCAAACTCATTCACACGTTTACGCTTTTGTTCTTCTTGTTTCATTTGACTTTGCGCAAGTGACGCTTGAAAATGTTGATTCTGTTTCAACATTTGATCTTGAAGTTTTCCAGCATCCTGTGTTCTTGGAAGTGCCACCTGCATTTCTATTGATTTCCAGCTCAATAGAATCACTTCCTTTACCAATTTTACTTAGAAAGAAAAGATATTTCATTTCTTTCTAATTTCATCTGCACGTATTGGTGTTCCTTTGTAATCTTTCGTTGGTACTTACCAAAAGCAACAATTACTTTAGGGTGAATGTGACCGTTCACGTTTAATACCGCTTCGTGTTCGTTTCCTAAATGGGCATTTATTTCTTGTAGCATTTTTTCTACTTCAGCTAGCTTTTCAAGTGTTTTATTATATGAATTCCGCTGTTTAAGTAACGCGATCCGTTGCTTTACATCTTGACCGCCTGAGACAGATTTCAGCTTTTCACCTATAATAGATAACTTCTGTAAAGTATCTTGTAAAACCTTTTTTTCAGCTATTAATCTTTTTTCTCTATCATTTACCGTTTTATTTATACCGAATATAATCTCTGTTTTAGAGCTCAGACGATTTCCAATATCCTTTGCTTCAATAGATTTCCCAGCCGACAAAGTACCACCTATTATATTACCCCGCTGGCAATATATATGATTCTTTGCTACACACTGACTATGGGTGATGGAGCTTTCAACATAAATATTACTACCAGCGTATACTATTCCTTGATTAATGTATCCTACATGGATATCTTCCACTGCTTTTATATACCCTTTTTGTAACCCAGCCAATCCTTCTGATATAAAAATAGATCCCCCTGCTGTTAGGGTAGCTGCTTCAACCATTCCATAAATCTTTATATCTCCTTTAGCATTTACCGTATAACCTGTTGGTACATCTCCGTGAATTGTAATCGATCCAACAAAATCTAAATTACCATTTTTCAAGGAAAGACTCTCATCCACCTCATAAACCTTATGGATCTGTATCTGAAGATCACTGGTACTTACTTGTCCTTCAGTTGTCGCGTAAAATGAATGATCTTCTTCTCGATAAACTACATTTTGCCGGCTTTAATCATATATGGTTTGCCTGGTTTTGGTTGAACTATTTTCCCATACACATCCATCCCATCCTCACCATGCGTTGGCAAAACTAAAGTAGCGAGACGTTGTCCTTGTTGAACAGAAGGGATACGCATGACATCACGAAAACTCCAGTTTGTTGTCTTATCAATATCAGTGTTTGAATCAAAGAAATAGTTTATGTCTCCATCAGTACCGTGTTGAACAGGTTTCCCCTTGGCTATAATAAGTGGGGATTTCTCCTCATCTATGTTTGTCAGTATTAACTGTATTACACTTGAGTTAACGCCATACGTAATCTGGTTATCTTTTAGTAATTCCAACATGGCATCCTCTGTTATCTCCTGATCTAAAGAATTGGACTTATCAGTACCGTTAATATAAGCTAACATGCGATCATCTGATGTAGAAATATAAAAATAATCCTTCAGCTGACCCATGACTATTCTCCTCTATTATATAATTTTCATGATTGCATTTTTTTAAGTGTGTGACGTAATTTGAATATGGACTTCCTGTGAATCTGAGAAATCCTTGAAGTTGTTAGCCCGAGAACTTGTCCAATTTCCGTCAATGTTAGTTCTTTATGATAAAACAAACTGATAACCATCTGTTCATTTGAATTCAGTTGTTTAATCCCTTCTGCCAATTCTTTTTGTATTTCCATTTTTTGCATATGTTCCTCAGGTAATGTAGAGTTTTCATCTGGTATCGTATAACCAATACCTTCTTTATAGTCACTAGAAGAGTCATTTGGCTTTTCTTCAATTGATAACACATTCGCAAACAGCGTATCCCTTATTAACCCTTCAACTTCATTTACAGGAAGATCAAGTTTCTCTGCGATTTCAGATGCACTGGGAGCTCGTTGATAACTTTGTTCTAGTTCCTGAGCAACTTGCTCAATCTTCTTTGTTTTTTCCCTAATTGACCTAGGTAGCCAGTCTTCTTTTCTTAACCCATCAATAATTGCCCCCCTGACACGAAAGGAGGCGTATGTATCAAACTTTAAGTCACGACTTGTATCGAATTTCTTTAAAGCGTCAAATAAACCCATTAATCCAAAGCTTTTCAAATCATCTTTGTTAACACTATTTGGTAAATGGCTGGCGATTCTTTCGACTTGGAAACTTACCAGGTACATATAGTTCTGAATTAACGCATTTGCTGCCTCACTATCCTTATCATCTATCCATTTGTTCCATAATTTCTGCTCTAGAGGAGAGTTACTACTTGTCAATCTAATGCTCCTCCTTTCTTGTCATTATAGTTAGTCTTCCTATATAAAACTTTGACCTTTAGTTACTGTACGTATTTTCAATTCGCCCGTGGCAGGATCAAATTCAATTGTTCTTCCGCAATTACCACCTACATCCATGGAGACAATTGGTATATAATGCATGTTTAGTTTTTCTTTTACTGCTTCCACGTTTCTCGGGCCAATCCGCATTATTTCAGATGTGGAAGAAAATTGAAACATTTGTGCCCCGCCCGCTAATTTTGCTTGTAAAGCATATTTTCGAGCACCGTTTTCACAAAGCTTCTCAATTAAAATGTCTATAGCTGTATCTGCATATTTATATGTATTAATAGAATCCTGCCTTGCTAAGCTTGAGTCCGGTAACATAATATGTGCTAATCCCGCTATTTTTTTCGGCAAATCATATAAAACCGCCCCAATACACGAGCCAAGCCCGGATGTCCGGATTGTTTGAGGTGCAGACACCATATTTAAATCAGCTATACCAACTTTTACAATAATCTGTGAATCATTCATGATCGTCAATTCCTAATGCTGTAAATATTTTGGGAATAGATTCAGGATCTGGCAGTAGAAAAAAGTGACCATGAATACCATTTGTTTCTTCATTATCATTAATCTTGGTATCTATAATTATAGCATAATCTGATACGTGAGATAGTTCGAGTAAGCCTACTGTTAAAACAGCTCCAGCCATATCCACACTAAGGTGTGGCACGGAAGGTTGCATATTTATTTCTGTAAAGTCTGACAATGCAGATAAATAGGACCCCGCTAATATATTTCCTGCTTCATGTAACGCAGAAATAGCTATCTCACTCGGTTGTTCCTCACTTAATAACTTAACGTTTGTATCTGTAGTAATTTCTCTTACTAAATGCTCTGCTTCTTCTATGGATAAAATGAAAAAAACGGAACCTGGTGCCTGTCCTTTAATACGTATATATATGGCTACAATAGGATTGTCTGGACCACCAACCAGATCCATTACCTCATCAAAAGCTACGATGTTCACAGAAGGAATTTGCATATCAATTTTCTTATTAAGTAATTTAGACATGGATGTAGCTGCATTACCTGCACCGATATTTCCTATCTCACGTAAAACGTCTATATGTTTAATTGATAGATGATAAAATTTCATGAATTTAACCTTCCACAGCTTTTAGATCATTCATTTCATCTTTCGTTAAAACCTTTTGCAAATTAAGTAAAATCAGTAATCTATCTTCTAGTTTAGCAACACCTTCAATATAATCAACATCTACTGTTCCTACTACTTCAGGTGCAGGTTCAATAGTGTTTTCAGGAATATCTATTACATCATTAGCTGCATCTACAATTAAACCAACTTCCATATCATCTAAATAAACAATGATAATCCGTGAAGAGTCACCAAGTTCTGTTTCTTCTAATCCAAAACGAATTCGAAGGTCAATAATTGGTGTTACCACTCCACGCAGATTTATTACACCTTTAACAAAGTCGGCTGTTTGAGGCACTCTTGTAATATGTTGGATTCGTTCAATCGAGCCTACTTGTTTGACAGAAACAGCGTATTCTTCATTCTTCAATTGAAAAACAATTACCTTCTTATTAATCATTGGTTCATTTTCCATCCTAATTCCTCCCACATTTAAATTTATTTAATTAAAGCGTTACTATCAACAATTAAAGCAACTTGACCATCACCAAGAATAGTCGCACCAGAGATAGCAAACGTATCTGATAGATAGACCCCTAATGACTTTAATACTACTTCTTGCTGCCCGATGAATGAATCTACTACGAGTCCAGCCATTTTATCTCCTTTACGAACAATTACAACCGAAAGATAGTCACTATTCTCGGTATATTCTTTGGGTACAGAAAAAATATCATTCAGAAATGCCAAAGGAACTATTTTGCCTCTAAAATCAATAACGTTTTTATTATGTGCATACATAATTTTGTCTTTATGAACAATGGCTGTCTCTATAATAGAGGATAGTGGTATAGCGTATTTTTCTTCATTAAGTTCGACTAGTAAAACAGATATTATGGATAACGTAAGAGGTAATTGAATCGAAAAGGTCGACCCCTGAATTACATTTGCATCAACCGTGATATTTCCACCTAATGATTCAATAGTGTTTTTTACAACATCTAGTCCAACACCGCGTCCTGAAATATCAGAAATGGCATCAGCTGTTGAAAAACCACTTGCCATAATTAGCTCAAAAACTTGTTTATCAGTTAATGTTTCAGCATGGCTCTCACTTATAACTCCATTTGAAATTGCTTTATTTAAGACTTTTTCTTTGTTAATACCTGCCCCGTCATCGGAAATTTCAATAAAAACATGGTTACCGCTGTGATATGCTTGAAGTTTTATGATGCCTTGCTCAGGCTTGCCTTTTTTCTTTCGTTCCTTGGGCGTTTCGATTCCATGATCCATGGCGTTTCTAATGAGGTGTACGAGTGGATCGCCAATTTCATCAATAACTGTACGGTCTAACTCGGTTTCCGCACCGACAATCTCAATATCAACATTTTTATGTAAATCACGTGCTAATTGCCGTATCATCCGCGGAAAACGATTAAAGACTTGATCAATCGGTACCATTCGCATCGTTAAAATTATATCTTGTAAATCACCGGAAACTCTTGTCATTCGTTCAACAGTTTCTTGAAGGTCATTATGATCTAGTTCTAATGAAATTTGCTCTAAGCGTCCTCGATCAATAACTAGTTCCTCAAATAAATTCATTAAAATATCTAATCGATCAATATTTACACGGATTGTTTTAGTAGAACTTCTCCCGCTATTAACTGCAGATTTATGTAAGTCAGTATCAGATGAATCAGGTTTTGGTGCATTAGGTTCCGGCTCGTTGTTTTCTGTATGTTCCTTGTCTAACGTTTGTTTATATGTAGTTACAGAAAAATGATTCACGATACAATTATCAACCTCTGATACCTTTTTAATTTTTTCTTCGATTTCATGATTCAGATGTTTTGAAACTAGTATTACAGAAAACGTTTCGTTGAAATTTTCTTCTTCTAAATCAGATATAGTTGGGTTGGATTTAATAACTTCCCCCATTTTTTCTAACAATTCAAAGACCATGAATACACGAGCACCCTTAAGTAAACAATCTTCTCGAAGAATTACAGTAACTTCGTAGTTGGAGAATCCTCGCTCTTGTGATTCCTGTAATATAGATAATTCGAATTCATCAAGAGAAGTAAACGTTTTTTCTTCTGATTTCAATGAAATATTTTCGTCCTTACTTGCAACTGCCTTTCCCGTTTCAATCCTATCTAAAGTGGAAACCATGTTTGATACATTCTGATTACCATTGCCACCACTGGCGATATCTTCTACCATAGCATTTAAATGATCTACGGCTTCAAACAGATGATCCACCATCGATGAATCGACCTTAATTTTGTCATATCTAATGCCGTCAAACACATTTTCCAGTTTATGTGTCAGATTGGCTAAGTCACTATACCCCATTGTGGCAGACATACCTTTAAGTGTGTGTGCTGCACGAAAAATTTCTTCTATAACCCCTTTTCCATTCGGGTTTTTCTCTAATTCCAGTAGTTGTTTATACAAAGCTTCCAAATGTTCTGTGCTCTCATCAATAAATACATCCAAATACTGTGCTGTATCCATATTACTTACCCCCTGTATTTTTATGTACTAGATTAGTAATCGTCTCACCAACTTGATGTAAATGTACAATATGGTTAACGTAATTGGTACGAACAGCAGCCTTTGGCATTCCATAAACTACAGATGACTGTTCAGATTCAGCAATTACAATTGTTTTTGATTCACTAGCTTTTAATTTCTTTATTCCCTCTGAACCGTCAGTTCCCATTCCAGTTAAGATAACTGCAATCTTGTTCACTTTCTGTACAATGGATAAAGATTCAAAGAGTTCATCTATAGATGGCCGGTGACCATTCCTTAATGAATCCTCCGTTAATTCGATCGCAAGTGTTGTCCCTACCTTACGTGTTCTCATATGATAATTTCCAGGCGCAATATATGCAGTGTGATCTTGTATGATCTCTCCATGGGTCGCTTCCTTAACATTAATTTTAGCTAATGAATTCAGACGTTCTGCTAATGACTTCGTAAAGCCTGCTGGCATGTGTTGTACGATTAAAATGGGAGCTCGAAAATCCTTAGGTAACTCTGTTAAGACACGCTGAAGCGCTCTAGGTCCACCTGTAGATGTACCAATTGCTACAATGGTCTTGTCATATGGCATAGAGATAGTTGCTGTATGTACAGAGGAAGTTAATAATGGTTGAGCAGCAACCACCTTTGATAATGTAACCTCAGAAGCAGTTATAACCTTTGCAATAATTTCTTCTTTTATATTAGTTAAATTTAATGTTATCGAACCAGATGGCTTACTGATAAAGTCGACTGCACCATATGAAATAGCCTGAATTGTTTTAGCCGTCCCCTCACTCGTTACGCTAGAAAACATAACTACTGAGGTCGGGTTTGTTTCCATAATTTTTTGTAATGCGGTTATTCCATCCATAATCGGCATTTCGACATCCAGTGTTACAACGTCTGGTTGTAATTCCTTAATTTTCTTGATCCCATCTTCTCCATTTCTAGCAGTAGCGATCACGTTAATTCGATTATCACTTGATAATATATCTGATATCATTTTCCTCATAAACGCGGAATCGTCTACTACTATAGTTTGTATGGGATTCATTTTATTTACCTCTCTATCATTAGTTGTTTTAACTTTTTTACAAAAGAAAAGGATTCTGACTTTTTTAATGGATTTCCATTATATAAATAGTTTTGAGTAACCTCAGTCATAGATTTAGAGATTGCTGCTGAATCGTTTAAAATCGTGTATGGTATTTGCCTAATTACAGCTGTTGAAACTAATTTATCTTCCGGTAGAATACCCAGCATTTCTATTTCAACATGTAAAAATTGCGTAATGACACGCTTGAATCTTTCTATTGCCTTTTTGCCACTTTTATACGTAGACGAACGATTCATTATTACATATATTGGCATATTCTGCTGGTTATTGATGATATGTTTGATCATACCATACGCGTCTGTAATGGATGTTGGTTCAGGTGTAGTTACAACCAAACACTCATCAGATGCAGTAATAAAAAGGATACTATCTTGTGTAGCCCCAGCTCCCATATCAAAGATTATATAGTCATATAGTAAAACTAGTTCTTTATATTGACGGAAGAAATGATCTAGTTTCTTCTGATCCATCGTAAAGAAATTAGTTAATCCTGAACCGGCTGCCACATAAGACAACCCCCTTGGTCCTATTTCAATAATTTCATGTATGGAAAGGGAATCATTAAACATATCAACAATCGTTTTCTCTGCACTTAAGCCTAGTAAAATATCAATATTTCCCATCCCTACATCAAGATCAAACAATAAAACTTTTTTATGCATTTTAACTAATTCTAAAGAGAAATTCAGCGCTATATTTGACTTTCCTACCCCGCCTTTGCCACTAACGATAGAAATCGTTTTTGCTTGTTTGGGTTCTTTGGAAATCTCCAATCGACGTCTTAGTGTCTCGGCTTGATCATACATTACGGTATGCCCCCATGATGTAGTTACTAATTACTTTAGGAGTGGGCAGGATGAGATCATCGGGCACATCTTGACCATTCGTCATGTAGGCAATACCCATCTTCTTATGTAAAGAAATATTGAGCATACTTCCATATTGTCTCGTTTCATCTATTTTTGTAAATATAACTTCTTTAATTGGTATATGTTGAAATTGCTCATAAATTTCTACAATATCTTTAGGTTTAGCTGTTAATGATAATACAAGAAAAGTCTCGATATCATCATTAAAGTCAATATTTGATTTTAACTCCTCGATATATCGCGGATCACGGAAATTTCGACCTGCAGTATCTACTAAAATCAAATCGTATGCTTCGAACTTTTTTATTGCTGCTTTATATCCTTGAATATCATATGCTACTTCAACAGGTATATCTAAAATATCTGCATATGTCTTTAATTGCTCGATAGCAGCAATACGATACGTGTCAGCGGTTATAAAAGCAATTTTTTTCTTCTTTTGCAACATACTAGACGCAGCGACTTTAGCCAGTGTTGTCGTCTTACCCACACCAGTAGGACCAACAAGGTGAATAATTTTTTTATGGAATGAGAGTCCCTCAAAAGATAACTTACCTAGACGAGATTCTATTTCTTTTTGTGTATCATAGAGAATTTCATCTAACTCTGGATTTACAGATTTATTTTCATGATCTTCCACAACAGAATTTATAATCTCAATTGCTATTTCGGCCACTATTTCTTGATCCCTCAAATGTTGATAGGCTATTTTGTAGTCTGCTTTATAATCCTGTTTCTCACTTGATTGCTGTTCTACCATCTTCTTTAAATGCCTAATTTCCCCTAGTATATCAGTATCTGTCTGTCCCTTAGGTAATGACTCTTTTATAACCGGTTTAGAGCGTGAAGTATCCTTTGAGCTCGGAACGTGAGGTTGTCGATCAAGCGCAGCAATCACTTCAATGCTCCTCTTTTTAAATAAACCTAAAAATCCCCCGTTATTTACTTCTTTTGAATTTAGTATAACCGCGTCAGAACCAAGCTCTTTTCGAATTTGATGCATGGCTTCTGGCATAGTTGGAGCTACATATTTTTTTACTTTCATGCTACATTCACCACCCCTACACTTTGAACCTGAACAGTTGGTTCAAGTTCATTATAAGATAGTACAACTACTTGAGGTAAGAACCTGTCTACTAATTGTTTAACATACATGCGTATTGCAGGAGAACATAATATAACGGCTGTTTCTTCCTGTAACGTCAATTTCTCAACTTCTTCATGAATTGTTTTGATAATAGACTGCTGTGTCTCTGGATCTATCGATAAATAATTCCCATGTTCAGTCTGTTGTATATTTTCAGCAATCGTTTTCTCTATTTTACCAGATAAAGTAATCACCTTTAAGGTCATATCATCATGTACATATTGTTTCGTAATCTGTGATGAGAGTGCCTGCCGAACATATTCACCTAGTAGCTCTGTGTCATTTGTCATCTTCGCAAAGTCAGCTAGAGTTTCGAATATTATTGGTAAATTACGGATAGAAACATTTTCTCTCAATAATTTGGCAAGAACTTTTTGAACATCTCCAATAGCTAATGGCTCAGGTGTAACTTCCTCTACTAAAATCGGATAACTCTCTTTTAAGTGATCCACAAGTTGTTTTGTCTCTTGTCGGCCTAATAAAGTATGAGCGTGATTTTTAATAACTTCAGTAATATGAGTCGAGACGACAGAAGGAGGATCAACTACTGTGTAACCAGATAATTCCGCTTCATCTTTTATATCTTCACTTACCCATTTCGCTGGAAGCCCAAATGCGGGTTCTTTCGTTTCGATTCCGTCAATCTCGTCATCATCAATATCTGGTGTCATTGCTAAGTAATGATCGAGTAATAATTCACCAAAAGCTACTTCATTGCCCTTGATCTTTAACCGGTATTCATTAGGGTTAAGTTGAATATTGTCACGAATTCGAACAACTGGTACGACGACCCCTAATTCAATTGCTAATTGCCTGCGGATCATGACAACGCGATCTAGTAAATCTCCGCCTTGGCTTGCATCCACTAGTGGTATAAGTGCATAGCCAAATTCAAATTCAATAGGATCCATATTTAATAGATTCACTACATTCTCAGGTGACTTCATTTCTGATGATTCCGTTTGTTCTTCTTCCTCTACATCTGATGTATCCTGTTCATTTGCTTGTCTTAACAATATATAGCCACTTAAAGCTAGTAACCCAGAAAGAATTGTTGTTAAGAAAAAGTTTATTGGTGTTAGCCCAAGTAAAAAAATGGTACCACTAGCGATATATAAGAGCTTTGGATATTGTAGTAATTGTCCAGTTACATCGCTACCCAGATTCCCTGTACTTGTGACTCTGGTTACCACAATACCTGTTGCTGTTGCAATTAATAAAGCAGGAATTTGGCTTACTAAACCATCTCCAACCGTTAAGCGCATATAGGTGTTAATAGCTTCTTGAAAGCTTAAATCCATTTGGACCATACCAATGATAAGTCCAAAAATAACGTTAATTAATACGATAACAATCCCAGCAATGGCATCTCCTTTAACGAATTTACTAGCACCATCCATAGCACCATGAAAATCTGCTTCATTCTCCACTTTTTCACGGCGTTCTTTCGCTTGATGTTCGGAAATTAAACCAGCATTTAAATCGGCATCAATACTCATTTGTTTACCAGGCATTGCATCTAATGTGAACCTAGCAGCTACTTCCGATACCCGCTCAGCCCCTTTTGTTATAACTAAAAATTGAATAATTACTAAAATAACAAATACAACAAACCCCACTAATGGATTATCCCCAATTACGAAACTTCCGAAAGTATCGACAACTCCACCTGCGTCTGCCTCTGATAAAATCGATCTAGTTGTTGAAACGTTGAGTCCTAAACGAAATAAAGTTAATAGCAATAAGAGAGATGGGAATATGGAAAATTGTAATGCTTCTTGTGTATTCATCGAAACCAAAATAACGATAAGTGCTAGACATATATTACATAAAATCAGAATGCTCAATATCCATCCTGGTAAAGGGATGACTAACATTATAATTATTAATATTACTGCTAAAAGTACAGATAAATCACGAGCTTTCATTGTTGTCTCCCCTTATTGCTTAAGCTTTTTTCTCGAGTCTATATACATATGCCAAAATTTCTGCTACTGCTTGATAAAATTGTTCTGGTATGACATCACCGATTTCTATCACATCATACAACGATCTAGCCAGTGGTCTGTTTTCTACTGTCACAACATCGTTTGCTTTTGCAATTTCTCTAATTTTAAATGCTAGATGGTCCGCGCCTTTAGCAACAACGAATGGCGCACTAGCTTTATCTTCGTTATATTTTATCGCAATGGCATAATGGGTTGGATTGGTAATGACTACATCAGCAGATGGTACCTCACTCATCATTCGGCGTGTGGCCATCTCCCGTTGTTTTTGTTTAATCTTTGATTTTATTAACGGGTCCCCTTCGATGTTTTTATGTTCATCTTTGATATCCTTTTTTGACATTTTTATATTTTTTTCAAAGTCATACCTTTGGTAGATAAAATCAAAAATAGACAGGAAAAATAGTGCTAGTGCTGAGGCAATCCCCATAGTCATCGCAATTCTACCAAAAAAACCAAGTGCGCTATCAACATTTTTGAAAGCTAGCATCATCATTTCATCTTTATAAAACCAAATGATTGCAAACGTAATAACTCCAATAAAAACGATTTTAAATAAAGATTTAAGCAATTCTACTAAAGCACGTACTGAAAATATACGTTTAGCACCTTGAATCGGATCAATTTTCTTCAAATCCATTTTTAAGGGCTCTGTCGTAAATAGAAAACCAAACTGTGTTAGATTGGCTGCTACCCCAGCTATAATTGCTACTAGCATAATAGGTGAAAGCATTTTAGCCATTTCTATCGTGGAGGAAACAAATACTTGATGCACAGCACTTTCTGTTACTTCCCACTGTATGTATTCACTGAAAGCGTTTTGAAATAATGTGGCCATATTCGTTTTGAAGAAACTACCAAATACTAGTAAGGTAATAAAACAAAAAAATAAAAGAAATGCTGTATTGATGTCCTGACTTTTGGCAACTTTCCCTTTTTTACGCTCATCTTGTCTTTTCTTTGGAGTTGCTTTTTCTGTCTTTTCTTCTGCGCCACCTGCAAAGAATTGTAAATTTAATTGTAATTGCAAGTTATGCACCTCCGAACAATTGCATCAAGCTTCTTATAGACTGGAACATCCATTCAAATAAATTTTTAGCTAATACAACGTAGAGGCTTAAGAAAAATAAAATTACGACAAAACTGACGAATATTTTCAAAGGTAAACCCACTACAAATACGTTTAGCTGTGGAACGGTTCTTGCAATAATTCCTAATGCTACATCTACGAGAAACAGACAACCCACAATCGGAATAGCAATTTGAAATGCAATTAGAAACATCGTATTAAATGTTTTGATAATATAATCGACGATGGACTCATTTTGAAACGGTATAAATGCATCAATCGGAATAAAATTATAACTATAAAAAATTCCATCTATTAATAAATGGTGCCCATCAACCGATAATAAAAATAATAGAGCAATAATATAAAAGTACTGACCAATTAATGGACTTTGAGCACCTGTTTGTGGGTCTATGACGTTTGCAATCGCAAACCCCATCTGAAAGTCGATAAAACCACCAGCTATCTGTACTGCTGATAGGATAATATAAGCCAACAAACCAATTAAAAGTCCTATTATTATTTCTTTTATAAGTAATAACAAAAACATTTCATCGAAAACAATCGATGGTGAATCAATGGTATAAAACATAATAAAGGCAAGGAAAAAACTAAAACCAATTTTAAAATGTGTTGGAATTGTCCGATAAGAAAATAAAGGCAACGTTACAAAAAAAGCTGCTACGCGCACAAATATTAGTAAGAAAATAGGAATGGCAGAAATGTTAATCATGTCTAACATGGTTTACCCTACAAATCTATTTAAATTTTGAAATACTTCTACGGTGAAATCAATCATTCTTGTTAACATCCAAGGTCCAAAGAAAACTAATCCTACTAAGACGGCTACAATTTTCGGAATGAAGGCAAGTGTTTGTTCTTGAATTTGGGTTGTTGCCTGAAAAATACTTACAAGTAGACCTACAGCTAATGCCAAAATAAGTAATGGTCCTGCTACAAGCAAAATGGTATAAATGCCTTTTTCAGCTAAGGTTAAAACATATTGACTACTCAAACAGCAGGCCCTCCTTCTTTCGTTAAATTGCCCATTAAAAGCCGTCTAGAAGTGATTGTGTGATCAAATACCAACCGTCTACTAATACAAATAATAATATTTTAAAAGGCAACGATATCATCACCGGTGGTAACATCATCATACCCATAGACATCAGCACACTAGCAACAGCCATATCAATAATTAAAAAAGGCACAAATATCATAAATCCCATTTGAAAAGCAGTTTTCAGTTCACTGATCGCAAAAGCAGGAACCAAAGTTGTCAAAGGAATATCTTGTACCGTTTCAGGTTTTTCCATCCCAGCATAATTTACGAATAATGCTAAATCTTTCTCTCTTGTATGTTTAGCCATAAAATCCTTCATCGGGGTACTAGCACGTTCATAGGCTTCATCCAGCGTAACTTCCTCATTAAAAAGAGGCTGCAGTGCTTCATCATAAACTTCACTGAATGTTGGCGCCATGATAAAGAATGTTAAGAATAGTGCTAACCCAATCAAAACTTGGTTAGGTGGCATTTGTTGCGTCGCAAGTGACGTTCTAACAAATGATAGAACAATAATAATTCGTGTGAAACTAGTCATTAAAATGACAATACTAGGTGCTAATGATAAAACAGTTAATAAAAGTAATAATTTTACTGATGTGGCAACAGATGAAGGATCTTCACTAGCAAACATATCAACAAACTCATTCATTTTTATCTTCCTTGTGTCGGTTAATTATTTTAGTTCGGTTTTTCTTCAGTTTATCAAGTTCAGTTGTAAACAAGTTTTTAAAATGATCTTTACTTGATTCTTCATCTGTGTTTTCTTTTTTAGGAAATAAAGATGTGATTAAACGATTAGGGTCAAACTTGGTTGGTTCCTCATCATCGTTTAAATCTTTTATCATCTCTTCATCTGTAATTTCTTGTAACATCTCAATATTATCTCCAACACCAATAACGTAATAGCTTGACCCAATTCGGATGATTTGTACCGATTTACTTGGTCCGACTGATATACCACCTAAATTTTCAAGGGCTTTTACTTTAGAAAAAAGTTTGTTTCGTTTGTTTAAAAATTTTAATAATCCATATATAAGTCCTAAAACTAGTAGTAAAGCTAAAACTAATTTGATTAAATTAAAGATTAATGACCCGGTGCTGACTCCAACACTTTCACTCTCTGCTGAATCATCTGTAGTTACCTTCGTTTCATCAGCTATTGGTTCACCTTCGTCATTACACTCTATTTCCATACATTCAGGTACTTTTGCTGCTTCTACTTGGAAGTTAACATTTAGACCCATCGTTATAAGTAATACTAGGATACTAACACGCGTTAAAGACTTTTTAATCACCATACTCACTCGTTTCTTAATCTAATGCCTTTTGTATTGCTTCAATTACTCGATCAGCTTGAAATGGTTTAACAATAAAATCTTTGGCCCCAGCCTGAATAGCATCAATTACCATGGCTTGCTGTCCCATTGCGGAACACATAATTACTTTTGCCTCTGAGTTAGCTTTCTTGATTTCTTTTAAGGCAGCGATTCCATCTAATTCAGGCATTGTAATATCCATGGTTACAAGGTCAGGAGATAATTCTTTGTATTTTTCAATTGCCTCTACACCATCTTGTGCTTCTCCAACTACTTCAAAATCATTTTTTGTTAAAATATCTTTAATCATCATTCGCATAAAAGCAGCGTCATCTACAATTAATATTTTTTTTGACATTTGTTTCATCCCCCTAAATATTATCTATTAAGTTTCATTAATCTAGCTGATTGACTAATAATATCCGTAACTCGCACACCGAAGTTTTCATCGATTACTACTACTTCACCTTTGGCCACTAATTTCTCATTAACTAATATATCGACAGGCTCACCAGCTAATTTATCTAATTCTATGATAGATCCCTTAGAAAGGTCTAAAATGTCTTTAATGGTTCGCTTCGTTCGACCAAGTTCTACTGTTACTTTTAATGGTATATCCAACAACATATCGAGATTTCGTTGCTCGTTCTTTTTAAGATCAACTTGTTCAAGGTTTGAAAATGTTGCTTGATGCACGGAAGAATTGTGTTGATCAATACTGTCACCTAAGTATTGCGGGCTTTCATTTTGATATTCTTTTGTTTGTTGTTTTATATTATTGTCCTGTGCAGGTTTCTCTAATTGTTCTAAAGATACAGCTGCCTCTTCCATAGAGTTCTCTGCTGATGAATCATTTAAGAGTTGTGCAGCTAACTCTTTTGCAAAATGGACCGGAATCACTTGCATTACATTAGAATCAATTAAATTTCCTACTTTCAACTGAAAAGATACTTTAACTAATACATCTTCATCAGGAATCGATTCCTCATTTGGTTCACTACCCTTTGAATTGAATGTAATAGACGGTGGTGAAATATCAATTCGTTTTTGAAATACTGTTGACATGCTAGTCGCTGCCGAACCCATCATTTGATTCATAGCTTCTTGTGCTGCGCTTAAATGAATTTCTTTTAACTCTTCTGGAGGACTTGTACCATCTCCACCCATCATGATATCTGAAATGACTGCAGCATCAGCGGATTTCATAACTAGTACATTTCTTCCTGTGAATCCTTCTACGTAATTTACTTGAATCGTGACATGATCAAAATCAAATTCATTATTTATATCTACTTTTTTAACAATCGACACTTTAGGTGTTGTTATGTCCACCTTTTGACTTAATAGTGTTGATAATGTAGTAGCAGAACTTCCAAATGAAATATTCCCAATTTCGCCCAATGTATCTATTTCAATATCTGACAAATAATCTTCCACGTTATCATTGAACTGTGTATCTACTTCTTCGTCTTCCTCTTCACCAACTTTTAATAGTGCATCTATTTCATCTTGGGAAAGCATTCCGTCATTCGTCATTATCATTCACCCCTTTAATTTCCTCTAACACTTGCACGGACATCTTGTTTTTATGTTTTCCAGGTTGCACATAAAATTTGGGTTCGTTATTAACTGTCAGTGTTAATGGACTGTCTATAGATTGATTTAGTCCTATTACATCATCCTTATGTAAATGTAGCAATTGATCTATACTTATAGTAGTTTCCCCTAACAGTGTTGCTGCATCAACAGTAGCTCTTTGTATATTCCTATTTAATTTTTCATAGTCTTCAGGATCTCTTTTCTTGGTACTTGTTTGCATCCAGTAATGAACTGATAATTTAGGGATTATTGGTTCGAGCACAATATGTGGAATACATATATTAATCATCCCACTTGCTTCTCCAATTGTCGTATTTAATGATACGACAACCACTGTTTCATTTGGTGAAACCATCTGCAGAAACTGTGGGTTTACTTCAAAATCTTCTAATACAGGATCCATTTCCACCAATGATGACCAGGCATCCTGAAGGTTCACCATTGCCTTCTCAAACAACTGAGACATGAGCAATGTTTCAATTTCTGTTAAATTTTCTACCTTATTTATTCCACTGCCTCTACCACCTAGAACGCGATCAAGCATACTGTAAGCTATATTCGGATTTACCTCCATTAAAATTCTACCTTCTAATGGATGGACACTATAAATATTTAAAACCGTCATTTTTGGAACGGAACGAATAAATTCCTCATAAGGTATTTGGTCTACTGAGGCAACTGAGATATTTACCTGTGTGCGTAATTGCGCTGAGAAAAACGTTGTTACTAAACGTGCGTAGTTCTCATGAATTCTTGTAATACTTCGAATCTGATCCTTGGAAAAACGTAAAGCACGTTTAAAATCATATACCTTTACCTTTTTTTCTTTTTCTTCTTTTTTCAATTCATCTGCGTTCATCTCACCTGTAGAAATGGCAGATAATAAATCATCTATCTCAGTTTGCGAAAGCACTTCCTGAGCCAAAACCCTCACCTCCATACCGGAGTATTAGTATAATTATTGCAAAATTTTATTGATCGTATAAACGTCTGTTATTTTCCCACTTGTCATTACTTCATTTAATTTTAATTGCACAACGTCTTCTAAATTAGAAAGACCAGTTTTAAAATCTTTTTCGTTCATCGTCGCTAATTCTTTAATGAGTATATTTTTCAACTGAAACTCACGTTTTGTAATTTCTTTTTTAGCTTTCTTTCCATCCGTAACGATTTGAAACTGAATCCGTACAAAACTGCCATCCTCTAAATCTGTTGTTATTTCAGATGTTTGATGGGAGTATTCAACCATATCGTCTATTGATCTAGCTTCCCCATTATTCTTGTCACCAGTTACATTCAGTACCACAACTAGTGCGATTACACCACCCAACATTAAAATCATTAAAGATGTTACCATTGTTTTCGCTAGTTTATTCACTTCCATCACCTGCCTTATTCAAACATCCGCTTAGCCCTATTTCCTGATAAAATCCGGTAACTAATTCACTAACTTTCGCCTCTGTATCTTTAACAACAATTTTTTTGCCGTTTGTTAGTGTAATTGTTGTATCGGGATAAGATTGAATTTGCTCAATCATTAGTGCATTTAATGTAAAAAGTTCATCGTTCAACCGAGTTAATTGAATCATATAATATGGCGGGAGCACCTATAACAGGTACCCCCTACCTCCCTACTATCGTTTTAGATTTACAAGCTCTTGTAATATTTCGTCCGAGGTTGTGATTATTCTAGTATTTGCTTGGAAGCTTCGCTGTGCGGTAATCATTTCAGTAAATTCTTCCGCTAAGTCAACGTTAGACATTTCCAGTGAACCACTAACAATGGAAGCTACACCGTCTGTTTCTGGTACAGCCAGCCCATTATAGCCAGCATTCTCTGAATTTAAGAACAGGTTACTACCCGCTTTTTGTAGACCAGCCGGGTTAGAAAAGTTTGCAACCACAACTTGGCCAGCAACTTGGTTATTTCCATTTTCGTCAATGTAATTGACAGTACCATTAGACTGAACACTAAAGCTTTGTGCAGTGTCAGGAATGTTAATAGGGTTTGTAACACCAGTATCCATTTCACCTGTTCTTACAATTGATTCTGTTGCTGTCGATTGATCACTAGGTCCCGTTACAGTAATTGTACCGTCTGCAGCAGTCTCAATAGTGTATTCATCGCCATTATCAGCTGTTATAGTAACTGTTCCGTTACCATCTACCGTAGTGCTATCAATCGGCACATCGGCTCCACCAACTGTTACAGTAGTTTCGCCATCAATTTGTGTAATAACTGTTTCTCCTTCTGCTAGATTTGCCACAGTTTCAGTTCCCGTTATTTCCGGAAAGCCCATCAAATACATTCCCTCTGCATTAACAATGCTTCCTTCTTCATCTAAATAAAAATTTCCTGCGCGTGTGTACGATACATTGGAATCTTCTAAATTACCAGGTTCTAGATCACTTGCTACAACAAACATCCCATCACCTTCTAATGCAAAATCTAACGGGTTATTTGTAGATTGACGAAAACCTTGCGTATGAATATTATCAATTGATCCTAATTGTGAACCTAAACCAACTTGTGCAGGATTTACACCACCACGCATTGGATTTCCATCTGGATTTATAGTTGCACCTTGTGCGCCTGAAGTCATTTGACTCATCATATCTTGAAATGTAACACGACCTTTTTTAAAACCAGACGTGTTGACATTGGAAATATTATTACCGATAACATCTAATTTGGTTTGGAAATTTTTCATACCTGAAATCCCTGCATACATTGAACGTAACATTTAACATTCTTCCCTTCATGGTTTCATAGAGTTTAGCTGTATCAATCCATCAACAACTAGTTGGCCTCCCATTCGGGTCCAGCCTTATTCATTAATTAAAATAGTTCCATTTATATTCGTGAAGATTCTGCTTGTTGCTTCTTCTCGATTCATTACTGTTACTACCGTGTTATTTTTAGTACTTACCAATAAAGCTGCGTTGTCAGTAACCACCAACGAATCGGTAACACCTTTTCCTCTTGCTTCTCCCATTTTTTCTGTAATGGCATTCCATTGTTTTTCATTTAATTGAATATTTCTTTCGTCCATTCGCTCCTGTGCATGCTTGCTTATTTTTAAATTCTGTTGCTCACTAAGTATATCCTTGAAATCAACAGTAGGTGCTTTTTTTACGTTTTCCTTTTTTACAGTAGGATACTGGACTGTATGATGTTGTTGTAGCTGGTGAATCCGGTGATCCATATTACTCACTTCCTTCAGAATCATCTGTAGCAGGCGAATCATCATTTGGTTCACTTATTTGAGTAATTGCTTCTGCGTAAATTTTTTCACCATTCTTTAATTCTAATACTGCATCACCTTCATGTTGACTAACAGCAATAACTCCACTTGTTTCTATATCAAGTTTTGCTCCTGTTTCCTGATCATACGCTTGATAAGAAACGTTTTTCCCAATCATATGGCTATATTGAACAACTGGAGAAACGGACTGGTTAGTAACTAACTTTTCGAGTGAATTTGCCATATTCATTGTCTGTTCTAATGAAGAAAAAGATGCCATTTGGGAAATGAATTCTTTATCTTCCATTGGATTTGATGGATCCTGATTTTGCAATTGGGTCATTAATATTTTTAAAAACTCATCTTTGCCAAGATCAGGGCTTGGTGTTCTGGAACTTGTCTGGTTTTTCAAATAAAGCGATGGATCAATTGTTGTCAATTACCTCACCTACACTTTCTCGTTCATTAATAATTCATGAAATTGTGTTTCAAAGTCATCCTCATCTTTTTGGTCATCATTATCTTCAGATTGGTGTGACGAGCCCTGATCTTCTTTGTTCAGTGCTTGTTCTTCCTGTTCTTTGTTCAAATCCTGTTGCGTTTGTTGTGAACTCAACTCTTGCTTTTCTACCACAACCTGATGTGGGGAGAACATGTTTTTTAATTGACTCAAATTAGACTCAAGCATTTCCTTTGCAGCATGAGAGCTTACCATTATCTTAACGGTCATCTCTCCATTAATTTGCGTCAACTTAACCATCATTTCACCGAGATTCTCTGGTCGCAAAGCAATCGATAGTTGGTTTGTTCCGTTATTCATAGATAAGAATTTACTAGTTTTCATTACCTTTTGAAATTGTTCCATTAGTTGTTGATCAGCTGATGGAGCGTTTTGTGTTTGATTAATATGAATAACGTACTGTTCCACTCGTGACATAGGCATTGTTGAGAAAGAAATACCTTGCCCTGCTACTTTCTCTGATTGCAATTGATTCTTGTTTTGTCCATTTAATGCACGTTGCAGCCATTTGGATACATCAGTACTTGTTACGGTCGCATTTGTATTATATTGCTGCTTTGCAACAAACTGGTTCCGTTTTTGGAAAGCTTGTACCAACTCCCTCCAAACAGCCTGTTCTTTCGTACCATCTGATTTGGAGATATCTAGTTGTGAGGTTCCAACTTGTTGATTAGTTGTCGATCTTTTCTCTAAAGAAACCCATTGTTGCATCAGTTTCAGTAATTGCGGTGCCATTTTTTGGACATTTTGTTGATTACTCACCTTTGATAGAATAGATTCAACTTTTGCATATATGGCTGCAAACTGTTTTTGGATCTCTGATTCATTAAGTTGGGAATCAGTAGATAGTTGAAAAATAGAAGCTACCGAGCTGCCTGTTGTAAATGCTGTCGAATTAGTCTCTTCTAGCATTTTTCGCAACATCTCTTCCAACTTCTGAAATCCTGCTTCCTTTGTGAAATTATTATTTTCTAGCAGTTGCTCCACTTTTAAAAGAACTTCCCCATCAATCTCTTTATCATTTACTAATTGTTCTAATCCTTTAGATCCTGACAAAAGTTGCAATAAGATGTTTTGCAAATCATCCGGCATTTCTGATAGCGAAGTCATTAACTCGGATGGTTCCATTCCATCTTCGTCAGTTGAGGATCTCATATCTCCAAGTAGATTTTGAAATACATTCGCTCCATCAGTTAACAACTCTTTACTAGGCTTGTTTGGTAACGCTTCAGTTGGCTGCACCATTTGTTGAAAAAGCATTCCGACTACGTTCAATATATCACCCCCTTTCAAAAGCTCGTTTTAATTTACAAATAACTGCGTTAATTCAGCTGCCAATTCCGGATCCATTTCTTCAAAAATTTCTCCTCGAACATCATTCGACAGTTCTTTCAGTATCGAAACCGCTAATTCCTTTTCTAGACTCTGAAATATTAATGCCGCTTGCTCACTATCCATATCTTTAAAGGATTTAGAGACTGTTGTTACTGGACTATCTACTAGCTCTGTATCATCATTATTGTCGGTTTCTTCACTACTTTGGTTGTTTTCTAGTTTTATAATTTCTTGCTCTAGTTGTTCCGTTGCAGCTTCAAGGGCACGCACCTCCTGGTTCAACTGTTCGATCTCATTATCTTTATTAGCAATTGTAGATTCCATCTTTTCTTCTATCCGTATTGTCTCTTCTTCCTCATCAGTTGTGATCCACGAAGATATAACTGGAATGTTATTTCCGGTATTCTTTGCCCAGTCCACAACATTAACACCTGCAACTGAAAAGATAATGATCGTGAGCGTTATGACAACTATAATGGGAATAACGATAGCAAAAAAGAACCATAATAGTGGATTCATTTTATTTTTTTCTGGTTTTGTTTGGTTAACCATGCTTTTTTTCACCTATGTTTCTGGCTTAAATATTGTTGAATTGATGTCTCATCCATTAGTGCATTGTCATTCTTCTTTATCATTTCTTCTTTTTCTTTATGCCGGTATTCAATGATTTTTTCAAACTTTTTTACTTCTACAAAAGCGCTTGTTAGTTTTTCTTGGTTGTTTTCCATGTCGGTTCTTGCTTTTTGTACATCATTTTGCAAACTCATAATCTGGTTATTTAATAGTTCGATATATATTACTTGTTCTTTAATTTTATCAATGGGAGTTGTTTCCTTGAGATACAGTTCGTATGAATCCTCAGCAGCTTCTTTTTTCTTTAATAAGTTATATAGCTGTGTAGCAATATTCTCAAAAAACTCAATGGATTGATGGTACACTCTTTGTGCATTCTTTTTTTCATTTTCTCGTATGTGTAAAATCTTCGACAATGCCATTGTTTCAGCCATCAATCAACACCTCCATTAAGCAACTGTTCCATCATTTGAATGGACTCATCTAGCGTTTGATATTCTAATACACCCTGTTTAAGAAAAGCTTGTATCTTCGGATAGAATGCAATGGCTTTATCAATCTCTCGATCCGTACCACGTTTATATGCACCTATTTGGATTAGTTCACTATTTTCTTCATAAGTAGCCATTAAAGACCGTATCTGCTGAGCAACATCTAAGTGCCTCTTACTTCCAATTTGATTCATCACTCGGCTAATAGACTTTAAAACATTAATGGCAGGAAATTGACCTTGTTCTGCCAGCTTGCGGTCTAATACGAAATGACCATCTAGGATACCTCGAACAGTGTCTGCTATTGGTTCATTCATATCGTCACCATCAACTAAAACGGTGTAAAAAGCTGTAATAGTACCCGTTTTACTTGTTCCAGTCCGTTCAAGCATCTTTGGTAAGGTAGCAAATACTGATGGTGTATACCCTTTAGTTGTGGGTGGTTCCCCAGTAGCCAAACCTATTTCTCGTTGAGCCATTGCTACTCTGGTAACGGAATCCATCATTAAATTTACCTGATACCCTTGATCTCGAAAGTATTCACTTATAGCCGTTGCCGTGTAAGCTCCCTTTATTCGCATTAATGCTGGTTGATCAGATGTAGCAACGACAACAATTGACTTTTTTAAGCCCTCTTTGCCGAGATCATTTTCGATGAATTCTCTTACCTCTCTACCACGCTCCCCTAAAAGGGCTATTACATTTATATCTGCATTACTATTTCTGGCAATCATCCCTAATAATGTACTCTTACCTACACCACTTCCAGCAAAAATACCAATCCGTTGACCTTTGCCGACAGTTAACAATGAGTCGACAGCCTTTACACCTACTTGTATCGGTTCAGTTATTGGCGGACGTGATAATGGGTTGGGTGGTGCTTGTTCTGTTAAGTAGTTAGATAATCCTTTTGGTAGTTTTGAGCCATCCAAGCTACGTCCTAACGAATCTACCACATTACCAATTAACCCGCGTCCGATCTTTACCATAAGAGGCTTTCCAGTTGATTCAACCAAACAGCCTGGACCAATTTCTGTTACCTCTGCATACGGCATAAGAATAATTTTTTCTTTATTAAATCCAACTACTTCTGATACTACAGGTGGCCGTTTGTTACTAGATGAATGGATGTAACAAACTTCACCTATGTTTGCATCTGGTCCTTGTGACTCAATCATTAAGCCAACTACACGTAATACTTTTCCATATCGTTTATACGTTTCAGCTTGCTCAATTGCTTCTAGATAAAGCTCTTTATTCATGGTGATTGCTCCATGGAGATCTCTGATAATACTTGTCTTAGTTGAATTAGTTGAGTATCAATACTTGCATCAATTTGACCATATGGATGTTTTATTAAACACCCGTTTTCTTCTAAATCTTCATTAATATATATGGAAACTTTTGTATCAGTGTCTAAAATCCGACATATCTCATCTTTTTGCTGTAAAACATATTCATAATTATCAGGGTGTAGATAGATCGAGATGTTTGATTGATCTTTTATCTCTTTAATTGCTGCTTTAACAATTTCCAAAAATGAATTCCGATCTTGTGATATATGTTGTTTAATCAATTTCTCAGCTGTTTTGATACCTAGTTCTAATATCGTTTCTTCACTTTTTTCAACTGTAGCATGATAGTCTGCATTAGCTAGCTCCACTATACTGTTTGCTTTAGCTATCAGTTCCTTATACTGGTTTAAACTATCCTGCTTCCCACTGGTAAAACCTTCATTATAGCCTTTATTTTTAGCCTCTTCTATATATTGCTGTTTTTCTGATTCCCATTTTTGCTTTGCTTCTTCAATCTGAGCATCTGTTTCATGAAGTAGTGATTCCTTTTGTTCTTTAATTTGTTGTAATTCCTCATAGCCTTTTTGAACTTTCATTTGTATATCTTCGTTTTGATTAATCACTTCAGTCTCCGTATTATCTTCCTCTTTTATAAACTGAATTGGTTTTAGTCCTATAACTTTTTTATCAAGCTTAGAATTATTCGAAAAGATATTAGACAATAATATCGTCACCTCCACCACGTGCTATGACAATTTCCCCTATCTCTTCTAATCTTCGTATGATGGCAACAATTCTCGTTTGAGCTTCTTCTACATCACGAAGGCGAACAGGTCCCATATATTCCATTTCTTCTTTAAACGTTTCGGCCATACGCTGAGACATATTTTTAAATACTATATCTTTTACTTCATCACTAGCTACTTTTAAGGATAATCTTAAATCCTCATTTTCTACTTCGCGAATTACACGTTGAATTGCGCGATTGTCAAGGATCACAATATCATCAAAGATAAACATCCGCTTTTTAATTTCATCCGCTAATTCTGGATCCTGTATCTCCAATGCATCAAGTATTGTTCTTTCTGTACTGCGATCAACACCATTTAAGACTTCAACCACAGCTTGTATTCCGCCAGTTTGTGTATAGTCCTCTGTTAGAGAAGAAGAAATTTTTCTTTCTAACACTTCCTCTACTTGACTAATTATTTCAGGGGAAGTGGAGTCCATTGTTGCAATTCGTTTTGCGATATCTGCCTGCATTTCTGTTGGTAACTCAGATAATATTTGCCCAGCCTGTTCAGCATCGAGATATGATAATACAAGAGCAATTGTTTGGGGGTGCTCCCCTTGAATGAAATTAAATAATTGTTGTGAATCTGCTTTTCGTGCAAAATCAAATGGTCTAACCTGTAAGGACGATGTAAGCCTGTTTATGATACCAGTTGCTTCCTGTTTACCAAATGCTTTTTCCAATACCGTTTTGGCATATCCTATACCGCCCTGGGAGATATAATCCTGGGCAAGTGCTATTTGATGAAATTGGTCGAGTACTTCTTCCTTAATACCTGTTTCAACTTTTTTTACAGAAGATATTTCCAAGCTTAACTTCTCAATTTCCTCTTCTGATAAATGTTTGTAAACTTGTGCGGATACATCTGGACCTAAGGAGATTAAGAGTATAGCTGCTTTTTGTTTACCTGTTAATTCTTTTTGTCTTGCCATCTATGAATCCCCCCTTAATCATCAGAAATCCAGCTTCTTAACAGTTTTGCAAATTCCTCTGGTTTATCTTTCGCCATTTTTTCCAGTTGTTTTTTACGAACAACCTCTTCTGAATCTTCTTTTTCAGGAATGTCTGGTATTTCTGTTTCTACTTCAGTAGTAACCGCTTCTTGAACTACTTCTTCATCTTCATTTTTATTACGCATTAATAGAATAATTAAAATGATAATAATTACTAGTAAAACTCCACCTGCAACATACATCCAGGTTGGTATTGGCGAGGACGTCGTTTTAGGTGTGTCAGCACCACCACTGAATTCTTGAAATACTATTGATATCTTTTCTTCGGGATTTACTTCTCCATACTCTTTATCAATTGATGTTCCAATCATAGAATCTAGTATGGAAGCTATTCCAGCTTGAACTGCATCCTGGTCTTGTTGCGTTAGATAAATTATTTCGTCCCCATCCTGTTGTTCTCTAGCATTATCAACTGCTACTTGGATACCTAAATCACGAACTTTATAGGGACTTTCAACGATATCTCTTCGAATGCGATTAAATTCATTATTTATAGTTTCTTTGGATAGTTCATATTCCCCGTTGTTTCCATTCTCTACGCCTTCGTAGTTAGGAATGTCTTCATCGCCAACTCCTGCATCACCACCAACTGGAGGGTCCCCTGTATAGGATTCCTGGATAGATTCAATACTGACTGGAAGACCTTCCATACTCTCTAGGTCGACTGGTTCTATAAGTTCTTCTACACGGTTTTCCTGTGTAAAATCGATATCGGCAGTTACAGAAACGATTACATTTTCCATACCTACCATTGCGCCTAACATCTGTTGTAGCCTTCGTTGGATATCACGTTCAATATCCTTCTTCACTGTTTGTTGATATGTATATACGTCTTGGTCACCATAAGTATTTTCTGAATTACGGTCAAAGTATTCAAAGTATTGATTCATGATCACGATGTTTTCTGCAGATAGATTTGGCACTGCTTTTGAAACTAAGTGGTATAAAGAATCTACCTGATTGCCTTTAAACTGATAGCCAGGCTGCGTGTTAATAACAATGGATGCAGTTCCTTCCTGTGCAGCTTCACTAACAAACACGGGATCCTTAGGCATGTTAATCATTACCTTTGCACTTTCGATGCCATCAATGCCTCGCATTAGGTTAGCTAATTCCGTCTGCATAGCATCTAATTTCATTACATCGAATTCATTATCACTTATTCCCCATGATGCGTTTTCACTGAAAAATGAATAATCGATACTTCCACTGTTGGGAATACCCTGACCAGCAAGGTCTACAAGTAAGGAGTCAACACGATCCTCTGGGACGGTTATGGTTGTTCCTCCACCTTGCAATTCGTATGGGATGCCTCTTGCGTCTAATTCGGTCTTTATTTGACCTACCTCTTGTAAAGATAAATTATTATATAATGGCACAAATTTAGAATTAGACGTGAATAGGCTAATAGCTACTATCAAAGCAACAACTATTGCTAAAGATCCTATAAAAATTCCTTTCTGGCCTTTCGAACGACTTGACCAATAGGAACTAGCTGTGTCTTTGAATGTCATGATTTTTTCTTTCATATATTCCCCCGCCAAATTCTAAAAGTTTAATAGATGCATGTATTAAAGTTGATAATTAGCACCTTAACACCTTTAGTACCTATAAATCTTTTCTAGTTATTATTTCTATACTTGCATTCTCATAATCTCGTTATATGCATCAATTACTTTTGACTGAACCTGAACAGTAGTCTCTAGTGTTATACTCGCTTTTTGAGCAGTGATCATGACATCATGTAAATCGTCAATTTGCCCGTTAGCTAGAGCTTCCGTCTTTTTATCCGATGCCTTTTGTGCGTCGTTAACATTTTCAATAGCACTCTTTAATGTGTTAGCAAAACTTGCCTGAGCTTCACCAGGTGAAATAGTTTGCTTTGCATTCAATTGATTAGGTGGTACAGGTTGTGATAAACCATTAACAAATTGGTTCAATTCTTTCACTCCTCATTATTTTCCAATCTCTAACGCTTTCATCAGCATGCCTTTACTAGCATTTACAGCTGTTATGTTTGCTTCATACGATCTGGTTGCGCTCATCAAGTCAACCATTTCTTTTAACGGATCAACGTTGGGCATCTCCACATATCCATTTTCGCCTGAATCAGGATGTGTAGGATTGAAAACGAGTTTAAAAGGTTCATCATCTTCTGTAATTCCTGATACTTTAACACCATTTCCTGGATTTGAATAAGTATTAGAAGCTTTATGTAAAAAAGATTGAAAGCTTTTGTCCTTTGGTTCGATCTCGACCATTTTTCTTCGGTATGGCTCAAATTCTCCATTTTCATTTACAGTAGCTCGTGTTGTTTGTGCATTAGCAATATTTGAAGAAATAACATCCATCCGCAGCCTTTGAGCAGTTAATGCACTTGCACTTGAATTTAAGGCATTAAATATTGACATTTTTAGTTCCCTCCTCTAATTACCGTCTGCAAACTTCCAAGCTTCCCATTAATTCGATCTACTAAACCTTGATAATAAATTTGGTTTTTTGCAAGTTCCGACATTTCTTTGTCTATATCTACATTATTACCGTTATGATTGTAAATGGTGTTATTATCGGTGGAAATTTGAAACGGAGTATTATTATTCTCTGTACCAAACGCTATATGTTTTGGGTGTGTTCGTTTAGTTTGATGGGTTGAGGATAGTTCATCACGTAATACATTTTTAAAATCGACACTCTTCGATTTGTAATTAGGTGTGTCTACGTTAGCAATATTATTTGAAATCGTTCGGTTTTTAGCCGATGCATAATCAAGTGAGTTTTCTAACGTATTAATAGTTCCACTAAATAGGTTCATTAAAACTCCTCCTATTACAAAAATATTTCAACGGTCATAATTCTATCATTGTATACGAATATTGTAATTTATATATGAGGTAAAGTCTATCATATTTCGACAACTTTCTTTATATGACCCCTATTTGGTTACAATTATCTAGGACTTATACCCTATTTTTATTACAATAATTGTCATAAATTGTGTGATTATAAGGATTATTGAAAATAGTTAAACTTATTAGCTAATCTCATACATATCAGTTAGTAGAAATGCTCGAAAAAGCTAGTAGTCTTTTTCCTATCACAAACATTAAAAATGTAACGTAAAATGCCCATCAAGTTGTTTGCAAATTTGATGAGCACTTTTTGTTGGTATAATAGAAATTTATGTTTAAAATCCATTATAATTGTCGTGTGATTTATACCCCCGATTTGTTTGGTAACAATAGCAAGTGTAAGTCTACATTTTGACATACAAATTCGGATGCAAATTAGCATACATAAATTTACCAATAAATTGGGAATCGTTTCGTTTCCCTTTATTCTACAAGATTTATGGATGGCACAAGAAGAGCAGACGCTTCTTGTGAAAAGAGGTAGATAATGGACGGTGAAATTTTAAGCGGACCCCAGTGCCCTTATTTGTGTCAAAAACAATGATTTTTAAGGTCGAGCGATAATTATACATAATGAAAGAAAATAAGGTCCAATGAGTTCGCAAAAAAGATAGGCTGTCTCCATGTTCAAGCAGTGTAGTTTCTAATCAAGTAACGAGGCTGCTTTAGTTCAAAAAGAGTTGAAAATTAATATAAGAAAAGCGCAAGCGCCCTGAAAGACACGACCGCATAAGCAAAACGGCTGGAGAAAGGTGTTTTTTCCTTTCGCAAGATGGATTGCTTATGTCGCGAGTGGCTGGGCGCTGGAGCTAGACATGGCTCTTGCTGACAAGAAACTTTATAGTACCAAAATTTTATACTTTCCTTACCTTTTAGAAAAACCGGGCAAACCCCGCCCGATCCTTTTCCTAGTTAGAGTACATCCGATAGTTTATATTCCTGACCATTCCTAACCATGTACGCCTTTATAATACTCAGGGTACATCTCTCCTCCACATTGTTCACAGTTAAACGACTGCCACTTTTATGATGGTTGATTGGGAGCGGAGGGCAGTCGACTCCTCGAAAATGCCTACGCATTTTATTCGTGCGATGAGTCGCTTTCGTAGCCTTCCTTGTCCTGCGGGAACAGCACGTGTCTGAAGACCCCGCAGTGGTGGATTTTCGCTACGGATGCTGAAGCCGTGCCCGCGGAAAGCGACTGCCCGTAGCGGGAATCAACCTGGCAGTTACGTCGCATTTTATATCTTTTCTCTCAAAAGCAACAAACTTTACGAAAATAGCCTTTTTTTAAAACCACAGGCTATGCCTGTGTGAAAATAATCCTTTAAGAGATGTAATAGAAAAATCTCCAATCATAGAATAGAAATGGCCGTCAAACCAACTCTAAATACGAAAGGAGATCCCACTCATGTCGAGTGACAATAGTTTATCACACACCCGGTAGAATTGTAAGTATCACATAATCTTTATCCCCAAACATAGAAGGAAATTATATGAAGTTATGAGACATCGGGGTGATTTTAAAACGATTATGTGAGATGAAAGATGTGAAATATCGAAACACTTGCCATGCTACCATATCCACATGTTGGTGAAAATTCAAGCCAACATGTCAGTTTCTTAATTCATGAGATACTTAAAAAATAAATGCTCTTTAATGAACCATGATAGACATGCGAACTTTAAATATAACAGGAATCGTACATTCTGGGCAAAAGGCTATTGCGTCAGTACAATTGGGTTAAATCAAAAAACTGTAGCAAAGTATATTCAGGAGAAAGAATCCGAGGACAGATTACGAGACAACAAGAGTAGTGAATACGTAGATCCCATTAAAAGTAGATAGGAAGATAAACGGTTGACGGTAAATTCAAAAAGCCCCTTTAGGGGCTTTTTGATTAAGTGCCCTTATAGGGCGAAACTAGAACCGCTCGTTTTACGGGCGGTTCCTTTTTACATCATTTTATCTTGAACGTAATTTTTCAAGTTCTACTAGGAATTTATTGTTCAGTACTTTAATGTATGTTCCTTTCATTCCTAATGAACGAGATTCAATAACACCAGCACTTTCTAATTTCCTTAGTGCATTTACAATTACAGAACGGGTAATTCCAACTCTGTCAGCAATTTTACTTGCAACAAGTAAACCTTCATTTCCATTTAATTCTTCAAAGATATGATCAATTGCTTCTAGTTCACTGTATGATAATGAGCTTATAGCCATTTGCACAACAGCTTTACTTCTAGCTTCTACTTCAATTTCTTCCGTTTTTTCATGTAGAATTTCCATACCTACAACTGTTGCTCCATATTCAGCAAGTAGTAAGTCATCATCATTAAAGCTATCCGTTAATCTACTTAAAACTAAAGTACCTAGACGCTCTCCACCACCGATGATAGGGACAATCGTAGTTAAACCATTTTGAAAGAGTTCACGGTTCTCCACTGGAAATGCTGTATAAGGGCTATCAATATCTAAGTTTGCAGTTGTTTCATGAACATTAAACATTTTTTGTGTATATTCTTCTGGGAATTGTCTATCTTCTAGCATAGACTTCATTCGTTCATTTTCAATTTCTTGATTAATGGCAAAACCTAGTAATTTACCTCTTCTGCTTAAAATGAATATATTGCCTCGTATTACATCCCTAAGAGAAGCTGACATTTCGTTAAAGTTTACTGACTTTCCTGTTGCCTTTTGTAACATAGCATTAATTTTTCTTGCGCGACTTAATAGTTCCATAATGATCCTCCATTTCAAATAAAAAAATTTTTATAGTATAAATTGACTTAAATCTTTGTTTTTTACAATAGTACTTAACTTTTCATCGACATAATCTGGGGTAATTGTAATTGTTTCCATGTTTATGTCTGGAGCTTCAAAGGACAAATCTTCTAGTAATTTCTCCAAAATGGTGTGAAGTCTTCTAGCACCTATATTATCTGTATCTTGATTTACCTGATAGGCAATTTCTGCCAGTCTGTCTATAGCTTTGTCGGTAAAAACAACATTTATACCTTCTGTTTTCAATAAAGCCTGATATTGCTTTAATAATGCATTAGAAGGTTCGTTTAAAATTCGTTTAAAATCTTCTACATTTAATTTATCCAATTCTACTCGTATTGGAAACCTTCCTTGTAATTCAGGTATTAAATCAGATGGTTTAGCCATATGAAATGCTCCTGCTGCTATGAAGAGCATGTGATCTGTTTTCACTGGACCATGCTTTGTAACAACAGTAGAGCCCTCAACAATCGGTAAGATATCGCGCTGTACACCCTCCCTGGAAACGTTTGGTGAGTTGTCATGCTTCCCAGCAACCTTGTCGATTTCATCAATGAATAGGATCCCAGCTTCCTCAGCAAGCTTAATTGCTTCCTGTGCTGCCTCCTCCATATCAACAAGCTTTCCCGCCTCTTGCTGTGTTAAAACTTTTCTAGCTTCAGATACTGGGAGTTTGCGCTTCTTACTCTTTTTTGGCATAAATTGACCAAAAGCATCCTGCATATTCATACCCATTTGTTCCATCCCTGAACCCTGTAGCATATCAAACATAGAAGGTGGTAATTCCTCTAAATTGACGGTAACCACATTATCTTCAAGCTCACCTAATGCCAGCTGATGTTCAACACGATTGCGTTTGTTTTTGATTTCTTCATCTTGATTTGTTTCTTTATCATCTTCATCACTTTGTTGGCCTGAAAAAAGCATCTCAAAGGGGTTTTTCATCGAGCTTTCTTTTTTCACTTGTGGTACTAAGAGTTGAACAAGTTGCTTATTCGCTTCCACTTCCGCTTTACCCATAACAGCATTCATTTTTTCTTCCTTTACCATACGTAAGGACATTTCAACAAGATCTCTAACCATTGATTCAACATCTCGCCCTACATATCCTACCTCGGTAAATTTTGTTGCTTCCACTTTTACAAAAGGGGCACCAACTAGTTTCGCTAATCTTCGGGCAATTTCAGTCTTACCTACACCGGTAGGACCCATCATCAAAATGTTTTTAGGTACAATCTCATCTTTAATGGAATCATCTAATTGCATACGGCGATAACGGTTTCGCAATGCTACAGCAACTGACTTTTTAGCTTTATTCTGACCGATAATATATTGATCCAACTGACCAACAATTTGTTTCGGAGTGTAATCTATTCCCATTCTCCACGAAGGCCTCCTTATTAATCAAGTACCTCTAACGTAATCTGATCATTCGTATAGACACAAACTTCTCCCGCAATCTCAAGAGCAGATTGCGCAATTTCTTTAGCAGTCATATTCTTTGAATGCCTAGCTAAAGCTCGACCTGCACTCAATGCATAATTCCCACCAGATCCAATTGCTAAAATACCATCATCAGGTTCGATTACTTCACCGGTTCCAGAAACTAAAAACATGTTTTCTTTATTCATTACAATAAGCATTGCTTCTAATTTACGAAGTACTTTATCACTACGCCATTCTTTGGCTAACTCAACAGATGCTCGAGCTAAATTCCCATTAAAAGCTTCCAGTTTTCCTTCGAACTTTTCAAATAGTGTAAATGCATCTGCAACAGAGCCTGCAAATCCTGCCAACACTTGAGAGTTAAATAAGGTACGAACCTTTTTGGCCTTATGTTTCATTACAACTGCATTTCCCAATGTTACTTGACCATCACCACTCATTGCACATTGCCCATTATGTGAAATTGCAAAAATAGTTGTGGCATGCATTTCCATCGCCACTTACCTCACCTCTTTGATCAAATTATGAATCATTAGCTCGTGGATGACTGTTCATATATACATTGCGTAAATGATCTTTGGTTACATGGGTATAAATTTGTGTTGATGACAAATTTTCATGTCCTAGAAGTTCCTGCACTGTACGAAGATCAGCACCCTCATTAAGCATATGTGTAGCAAACGTATGCCGTAATTTATGTGGATGAACGTGAACTGTTAAGGCCGTATTGTCTACCATTTTATTTAAAATCAGACGAATTCCTCTTGAGGTTAATGGTCTGCCTCGTGCATTCAAAAAGACGGATTGTGTATTTGTGTTAGCCTTTTTTACAAGATGTTCTCTTCCACCATTTATGTAAGTCTCTAAGGCAACCTCAGCAAAACGTCCGAATGGAACATACCGTTCTTTTTTTCCTTTACCCTTTACGAGCATTGTACCAATTGCAAAATCAATATCGCCTATAAGCAGTCCTTCGCATTCACTTATTCTCATACCTGTTGCATAAAGTGTTTCTAAGATCGCCTGATTTCTTTGCCCAATTGGATCTTCTAAATCATTTGCTTCAAACAACTTTTCTAACTCTTCGGTAAATAAAAATCCTGGTATTGGATTACTTGTTTTTGGCAATGTTACTTGTTTAAAGGGATTTGTGAGAACCTTATCTTCTCGCTCAAGAAATTTATAAAAGCTCCTTAAACTCGAAATCTTTCTCGACACAGATCTTCTACTTAGTTTATTATTATAAAGCTCTGTAAGAAATAAACGTACTGCTCGATAATCTATGTTTTGAAGGTTACCAATTCCTTCTCTTTCCATAAAGGAAAAGAACGTTTCAAGATCATTCTTATAATACTTAATCGTATAAGGTGATGCGTTTTTTTCAATTTGTAAGTATTCTACAAATGCATGACAGTCTCCTGAATAATTATTCAATTTTTCACCCCACAAAACAGCGAATAAATCATATCATACATTACAGCATGAAAGCAACACATTTGACTAAAAATTCAGAATTAATCTTTAAGCTATTATTTTACGTTTAGCTCATGCAAAACCCTTATTGTTACTGTAAAGTAAATATCCTTACCAATGCGTTATTATATCTTTTTCAAATACAATAGTCAACAAACAACAATTGAATTATTCAAAAAAGTTATATACGATTAAAAATTCGTGAAAAGGAGTTTATATAGTATGCCCTTTTTTGCTCCCATATAAACCTTTTTTACGTACTATTGGTAAGTTGTCACTAAATGTTCATCAGTTTAAATTTGTAGGAAAATAAAACAATATACAAAGGAAAACTGCTCACTGAAAATGAGCAGTCAAATTATCATTAATTTTGTGTGAGCTCTTTATAATCACAATTGGTACACTGGATCTGAGTTTCTTTTTTCTTTTTCTTTTCTACTAGTAAAGACTCACACTTTGGACAAGGTCTGTTGATTGGTTTGTCCCATGATACAAAATCGCATTCCGGAAATCGGTCACAGCCATAAAATACGCGACGCTTTTTGGACTTTCGTTCCACAACATTTCCTTCTTTACACTTGGGACATCCAACACCTATTTCTTTTAAGATCGGCTTTGTATTTCTACATTCTGGAAAGTTCGAACATGCTAGAAACTTACCATAGCGACCCATTTTATAGACCATTTCATGTCCACAATTTTCGCAATCTATACCAGCAGGTTCATCCCTAATTTCAATTTTTTCCATCTCTTGTTCTGCTCTTTGCAGACGCTTATCAAAATCCTTATAGAATCCATCGAGTATATTAACCCAATTTGTTTTCCCCTCTTCTACCGAGTCTAAGTCACCTTCCATTTTAACAGTGAAATCCAAGTCAATAATTTCTGGGAAAAATTCTTTTAATATATCAATCACTATTGTCCCTAGTTCAGTCGGAACAAAACGTTTATTATCAATACTTACATAACCTCTGCGTTGGATGGTGTCTAAGGTTGGGGCAAACGTAGATGGTCTACCAATACCTTGTTCTTCCATCGTACGTACCAGCCTTGCTTCTGTGTATCTTGGTGGTGGTTGTGTGAAATGTTGGTTTGGTGTGATTTCTTTTGCTTCAACAACCATACCTTCTGTCAAATTAGGCAAAAATTTATTTTCCTCTTTTTTGTTATCATCCGTACCTTCAACATAGACTTTCATAAACCCTTTAAATTTTACCTTAGAACCTGTTGCACGGAACTCGACACCATTATTAACAAGGTGAACTGTCATCGTATCCATGATTGCAGGAGCCATTTGACTTGCTAAAAACCGTTCCCATATTAACTTATATAGTCGGAATTGATCCCTGGACAAAATTGGCTTAAGTGATTTAGGATCACGAATAACAGAGGTAGGACGAACTGCCTCATGGGCATCCTGAGCACCTTCTTGCTTTTTAGCCTTTTTAGAGTGTCCCAAGTATTCTTTTCCATATTGTTCTTCAATAAAGCCCTTAGCTTCCTGTTTTGCGGTTTCAGAGATTCTAGTTGAATCTGTTCGCATATAGGTTATTAGACCAGTTATTCCCCCTGACTTTTTACCCAGATCAATTCCTTCATACAATTGCTGGGCAACCATCATCGTCTTTTTTGCACGAAAATTTAATTTTCGTGCTGCCTCTTGTTGTAATGAAGACGTTGTGAATGGGACAGAGGGATTTCGCTTACGCTCTCTTCTATTTACTTTATCGATCGTAAACTTCTTGTCCTGTAATTTATTTAAGATATTCTTCATATCTTCTTCTGTTTTTAATTCCTGCTTTTTCCCATTTACTCCATAAAAAGCACCTTCAAATTCATCATTATTCTTAAGAAAATTTGCTTCAATAGACCAGTACTCTTCAGGTTTAAACTTTTCTATTTCGTTTTCGCGATCAATAATCATTTTAACTGCTACAGATTGAACTCGTCCTGCACTTAGCCCTTTTTTTACTTTCTTCCATAACAATGGACTAATATTGTAGCCCACCAACCTGTCAAGGATTCGTCTTGCTTGTTGGGCATCTACTAAATCGGTATCAATAGACCGAGGATTTTTAAATGATTCTTTTATCGCATCTTTTGTAATTTCGTTAAAAACAACACGACACTCCGAGTTTTCATCAACATTTAAAATATGTGCTAAATGCCAAGCGATCGCTTCTCCTTCGCGATCGGGATCGGCTGCTAGATATATCTTTTTTGCTTTTTTGGCAGCTGTTCTTAATTCTTTAAGAACATCACCTTTTCCACGAATGGTAATGTATTTTGGTTGAAATGAATTTTCTACATCGACTCCCATTTGGCTTTTCGGTAAGTCTCGAATGTGCCCCATGGAAGCTTTTACTTTGTATTTTTTTCCTAAATAGCGCTCAATCGTTTTCGCTTTTGCAGGCGACTCAACGATTACGAGGTAATCTGACATATATAATTCCTCCTACATGAGGTTTACGAATAATAGAATTAGAAATCTTCACTAATATTAAATTTATCCATAGCATTTGTCAAACTTGAAATGACAAGATTTTGTTTAATCGGAAATATTTTCTTTCCTCTTTGTTGGTATAAAACCCCAAGTAGTAAGGCCTCTGTCCCAGTCTTCTTTAATATCCTTAGCTACCTGAACTAATTTTGCACCATCTTGTATCATTCGATTGCATCCACTTGTTTGTGGCAACAGAGGTGAGCCTGGAACAGCATAAACCTCTCTCCCCTGATCAAGTGCCTGATCAACCGTAATTAGTGTACCACTTTTTTCAGTTGCTTCAATTACCAATGTCCCAAAGCTTAATCCACTAATAATTCGATTTCGTTCAGGGAAATGAAACTTTTTTGGCTGCGTATCAGGAGGATACTCTGATAATACTAAACCCTCTTGTACTATTTGCTTGAACAATTCCATATTTTGCTTAGGGTAAATATGATGGAACCCTCCACCTAATACAGCAATTGTTTTGCCTTTTTGTTTTAAAGATAACTGGTGAGCATAGCTGTCTACTCCTTTAGCCATACCACTTACAACGACCCATCCTTCCTGTATTAAAGGAGCCATAATATGTATCAATTTAGCTTTTGCTTCATGTGAAGGATTCCTTGTACCAATCACACTTAATGCTGGGGAACGAGTAACTAAAGAAACATCCCCGTAAGCATAAAGTACTAAAGGTGGATCATTTATAGTTTTTAACACACTAGGGTATCCTTCGTCAACTATTGTTATAACAGTATAGTTCTTTAAATCGTTTTTTATGTGGGATTTAATTGCTGGGTCACGGAGGTCTACATATAAAAGAGTTGCATATTTCTGAGGAATGAAAAATGTGTGACTAATCTGGGATGAGGATAATTTGTAGATTGTTTTTAATGAAGGATCGTAATGAAATATTTTTTGTAACACCTTTCTTGATATTCCTCGACATCTCAATAAATGAATCAGCCGACTTCGAACTTGCTGCAAAAAATCACTTCCTTTACAAGTATTATGAAATTGGGACCCAAATTAATTTTGGGTCCCATGGTTCATTTAATGTGTTTTACATTTTTCTTCTAGACCTTTTTCTTTTAAAGCACTAATCATTGTTTCGCCCATTATAGCTGGAGTTTCAGCAACTTTTATGCCACACTCATTCATAATTCGTGTTTTTTCATCTGCTGTACCTTTACCACCAGAAATAATCGCACCAGCATGACCCATACGTTTTCCTGGAGGTGCAGTTGCCCCTCCAATGAAGCCAACTACAGGTTTTTTCATATTAGCTTTAACCCACTCAGCAGCTTCTTCTTCAGCTGTTCCACCAATTTCACCAATCATGATTACAGCTTCGGTGTCAGCGTCTTCGTTGAACGCTTTTAAAACATCTATAAAATCTGTACCGTTTACAGGGTCTCCACCGATACCTACAGCTGTAGATTGTCCGTAACCAGCTTCTGATAATTGGTGTACTGCTTCATATGTTAGTGTTCCCGAACGAGAAACAACACCGATATGTCCTTTTTTATGAATATATCCTGGCATGATACCAATTTTACATTCTTCTGGTGTAATGACACCTGGACAGTTCGGTCCTACTAAGCGTGTCTTCTTACCTTCCATATAACGTTTTACTTTTACCATATCCATTACTGGAATATGCTCCGTAATACAAATAGCAAGATCTAACTCTGCATCTACAGCTTCTAAAATAGCGTCAGCAGCAAATGGTGCTGGTACATAAATGACAGACGCAGTTGCTCCTGTTTGTTCAACAGCTTCTTTTACAGTATTGAATACAGGTACACCCTCTACTTCAGTACCGCCTTTTTTCGGTGTAACACCACCAACGATTTTCGTACCATATTCAAGCATTTGTTTTGTATGGAATTTCGCAGTACCACCTGTAATTCCTTGGACAATTACTTTGGTATCTTTATTAACATATACACTCATTTTCGTCCGTCCTTTCCTCATGATCTGTACATTGCTTAAAAATTATATACATACACATAGTAAGCTTACGATTTATTTAACCATGGAAACAATTTTTTCTGCTCCGTCAGCCATAGAACCTGCTGATGTAATGTTTAAACCAGATTCATCTAAAATCTTCTTACCTAATTCAACATTTGTGCCTTCTAAACGAACTACAAGTGGAAGTTCTAATCCTACTTGTTTCGTTGCTTCCACAACACCTTCAGCGATAACGTCACACTTCATGATACCACCAAAAATATTTACAAAAATACCTTTTACATTAGGATCAGACAAAATGATTTTAAATGCTTCGGTAACCTTTTCAGCAGTTGCACCGCCCCCAACGTCAAGGAAGTTAGCGGGATCGCCGCCGTAATGTTTAATAATATCCATTGTAGACATGGCAAGACCTGCACCATTAACCATACAACCAATGTTACCATCTAAAGAAATATAACTTAAGTCATATTTAGATGCTTCAATTTCTTTTTCATCTTCTTCATCTAAGTCACGTAGTTCTTGTACGTCTTTTTGACGGAATAATGCATTATCATCAAAATTTAACTTAGCATCTAATGCTAATACTTGACCATCACCAGTTGTAACTAATGGATTAATTTCAGCAATAGAGCAGTCTTTTTCAACAAAAGCACTATAAAGGCTAGTCATAAATTTAACTGCTTTACCCATTAATTCATGTGGAATGTTGATGTTGAATGCAAGTCTACGAGCTTGATAACCAGAAAGTCCAACTACTGGATCAATTACTTCTTTGAAAATCTTCTCTGGTGTTGCTTCAGCAACTTCTTCGATTTCCGTACCGCCTTCTTCAGATGCCATCATTACAACACGTGAAGTAGCACGATCCATCACAAGTCCAACATAATATTCTTTTTGAATATCGCATCCTTCTTCGATAAGTAGGCGTTTAACCTCTTTACCTTCTGGGCCTGTTTGATGTGTAACTAGTGTTTTACCTAAAATCTCATTTGCGTATGTACGCACTTCATCCAAGTTTTTTGCAATTTTAACGCCGCCAGCCTTACCTCGGCCTCCAGCATGGATTTGTGCTTTCACTACCTTAACGGGACTGTCTAGTTTTTGTGCAACTTCAACAGCTTCGTCTACTGTATATGCAACATGCCCATTAGGAACATTTACACCATAGCTTCGCAAAATCTCTTTGCCTTGATACTCATGAATGTTCATTATTCATCCTCCCATCAAAAATCACTGCATTTCCATTGTATAAAAAAACAACAAATTTCACAACAAAAAGCGACAATTATATTATTTAATCTGATTATCTCAGTAAAATACTTATTTTTTGTTTGAGTTTTCCAGGTTTTGGTCTGTACGATATACAAAAGCAAAAACTTCCGCAACTGCTTGAAATAATTCTTCAGGAATTGTTTCATTTATATTTAATGCTGCTAATAACTCAACTAAAGTGGAGTCCTCCTGTATTGGTACATTGTTAATTTTTGCCTTTTCTATTATATTTTCAGCAATAAGACCTTTACCTGATGCCGTTACTCTAGGTGCGTAATCCTGTGTTTTATCATAATGAAGCGCAGCTGCTTGCTTTCTTTTTTCGGTCATATTCTATAATCAACTCCCTGATAAGAAGATTGATATGCTTTTAAAACTGTGTTTTTCTTCGAGTCATTTGCTTGTTGTTGATATGGCTTATATGTTATAGTTGAAAGTTGATAATTAAGCCTTTCCAGACCTTCTTTTAATAGCTTCTTTAATGGCGCGGTATTCTCTAACTGCTCCACCTTTTCACTTAAAATAGTAATAGCAACTGTTCGTTTTTGAACATTCATATCAATAACCGTTTCTTTTAAATTAGCTAAATTTAAATAGAATAAAATCCGGCAATAGTCAGGATTAATCTCCCCATTTTCCGTTTTTTTTCCTTCAAACTCTAAATCCACATCGCTATTCAGGCCAAGTTTCTCACCTGGAATTTGCAAACTTGCTTGCATAAAATTACTTGATTCATTTACCGATTGTAGCTGCATGCCATTGATAAAATGCAATAGCTGTCCTGAACGTTCTTGAGTCATACCCTCACCTTGCTGAGCCATTTGTATGAGCATAGATTTAATCGTATTTACTTGATTTTGTTTGATATCTTGAGCTATTGCGTTTTCATGCGTCAAGCCTGTAAGCTGTAATACATTCCTTACTTGAGTTAAAAATTGTTCTCTTGGACTAGCTGAAAATAATGCTTCCCCTTGTTTAGCATTTGCAATAAATTGCTCTATTTTAGTAAACGTCGGCTCATTTGCCATGGTTTGTAACATTGTTTGAAGCTGACGTAATGATGCTGGATTATTACCACGCTGTTGTTGCTGATTAGAGATTAACGGCATCACTTTTTGAGAAATATCTTGTTGTAGCTTTGAAAAAAGTTGAGCTGACAAATTTCGATTGTTTGCAGCAGTCTGGTTTATTACATTAGACCACTTTTGTGTTAGTGCTTGTGCGTCAGCTCTTATTTCTGCTTTATGATTTATCATATACTTCAAACGTTGCATAACCTGCGTTTCATCCATTTGAAATGGCAATTTTACATGAGTAATCTGTTGATTGGAAACAGTAGATGATTGTATACTGTGTTGCTTCATGAATCGTTCCCACCCGGTTTTCCATTGTGAAAATTCCATAGATGAATTGATCGCTCCAGATGCCTTTAAGCCATTAAAGAATGATTGATTGTTGGAAGATACTTCTGAAATAATTTCCTTAACTAAAGAGGCCTTACTGGTTAAAAAACTTTCTGTTAGCTGATTCAGTCGATTGATCATATTCTGGTGCAGAGGTGTTTGATTCATATCTTGAGTTAATGGTTGTAATAGACTACGCATCTGAACTGAAAAACCATTTGTGCTTTTCGTATGTAAGGCTTGAAAAATAGACTCGGTAACCGGAAGTTTATTAACTATCATTTCTTTTAACACTTGTTGTGCTTGTGTTTTATTATTTGACTCATGTAAGAACTGAAATGCTTTGGTTAGCTGTCCTTTTTCAAATGGAATTCTTTCATCAACTAGCGTCTGCATAAAAGCGTTAGTTGATTTGGTAGCTTTCAGTCCCAGATGATGCATAAGTCTTTGGATATTAGTTTCTGTTTGATTTGTCAACTGATCACCAATAACCTTCAAATGGACTAATCTTTCTGAGGATTGGACTTGCAGGTGATACTTTCCACCAACAGATAAGGAGGCTTCCAATTGAGCAACCATCTGGCGTGAACCAAGTTGTATTTGTGCTTTATTATCGGGGTATATTTTTAAAATTTTACCCTGAATAATTTGCCCTGGTCTTAGTGTTGTTAACGCCTCAGTTGTCTTTCCCAACGAAGTTCGTTGTCCAGAAACGTGATGTACGCTCAATTAAACCACCTCCATTACTAATTAACTATATTTCTTACTGGTGCATATGACCTTCTGTGATAAGGAGAAGCACCGTGCTCTAGTAATGTTTCCATATGATGCTTGGTACCATATCCCATATTTGATGCAAAATTATATATAGGATATTCACTATGTATTTCTCTCATGAGATTATCGCGCGTAACTTTAGCCAAAATACTAGCAGCAGCAATTGAAATACTTTTTGAATCGCCTTTAATAATTGCCTCAGATGTACACGGGAGTCCCCCAAGATTAACAGCATCGATCAATATGTGATTTGGCGCTGGATCCAATTGGCTTATTGCATTGCGCATTGCTAGTTTTGTAGCTTCATAAATATTAATCTGATCAATTTTTTGGCTGTTAATAATTGATATCCCATAACTTATAGCCTGTTCCTTTATTATAGTAAAGAAACGATTACGAGTTGTTTCGTTTAATTGCTTTGAATCGTTCAATCCTAATAATTTAAAGTCTCTAGGTAAAATAACAGCAGCTGCTACGACCGGGCCTGCCAACGGCCCCCTGCCAGCCTCATCCATACCTGCTACATACTTACAACCATTTGCATAATTTCGCTGTTCATAACGGGACATTTCCAAATAATTATTTTCTTGTGCTTTTTCTTTCAGTTTCTTATTTTCATAGCTTTTAATTAAAGCTTGAACTCCTTTACGTTCATCATTTTTTAAATCCACTAATAAATCTTCATTAATTTCATCTTCCTGAAATAATTGCTTTAAAATAGCAATTGATTTGTGTTCCATTTCAGCACCTATCTTTCCTTTTAATATCGGCATTTTATTTTCTTTATGTAGTAAAAACAAAAGCTAGAATCACTTACCAAATTAAAAATTTCTTCAATAGTTTAGGCTGTTTTGATTTCTAAAATATTATTGTTTTTGTCACATTAGATGTAAACTGCGACGTAACTTTAGGCTTATTTCTAAGAACGCGTGCTATTGCCGCCGTCTGGGATCGCTACGGGCGGATGCTTTCCGCGGGCACGGCTTCAGCCTCCGAAGCGGAAAACCACCGCTTCGGTGTCTTCAGACACGTGCTGTTCCCGCAGGAGTCACCGCCCTCCGCTCACCCTGACTGGTAAGGGGTTTTATTAATACTAATACAGTCCCACGACAGTAACAGAAATAACAGCGGAGGAATTACACGTAGACTCCTGTGGGAGCAGAGGCCTAGGAGGCTGTCCGATGGAATAATTTCTGTGAATATATATGCATTCACACTGAATTATTAATGTATAATCCGCCATATTTTGAATAAATATTCGGCAATTTCACTTCGTCGGACAGCCTCCTAGTTGAGACCCCGCAGAGCGTTAGCTCGAGGAGGCTCATCAGCCGCCCACGGAAAGCGAAGTGTATTTCCGTAGCGGTAGGTTAACCGTCACATCAAGTTACGTCGCATTTTACATCAACTGCGAGGATTAAAAAGCAACAAAATATATGAAATGAACCTTAACTTAAAAAGGCACCACCCTTGGATGCATGCCTTTTATACTTGTGGGGTTTCTAAGGTAATATTACCAAGTCTTCCTGTTCGCAGATCGCGAATAACAATGTCTGAAACTTTTTGAAAATTAACATGTCCCCCACTTTCCAGTGCTCCACGCTGCTTTCCTATTGCCTCAAAAATTTCTAACATATCATCCATGTCTCTAGTTATTGAATACCTATCTTCTAACTTTTCAGGATAATGTTCTTGCATGTATGTAATAACAAATGCAACAATATCCTGCAATGAAAGTAATTGGTCCTTAATCGTCCCAATTGCGGCTAACCGGTAACCTACTATCTCATCTTCAAATTTTGGCCATAATATTCCTGGGGTATCCAATAATTCAAAGTCCTTTTTCACTTTAATCCATAATTGTTGCTTCGTAACACCCGGTTTGTCACCTGTTTTTGCAATATTTTTATTTGCTAAACGATTAATTAACGTTGATTTACCAACATTCGGGATACCAACAATCATAGCTCGAGCTGCTCTTGGTTGAATTCCTTTTTTCATAAGTTTTTCCATTTTGTCTTTCCCTAATTCTTTTCCAAGCTGAATAACACGTTTAATGTCCGCTTTGTCATTTACATTAATAGCTATTGCTGTAATGTTATTTTCTTTAAAGTAGGAGATCCATTTATCAGTCTCACGCTGATCCGCTAGATCCCTTTTCATTAATACAATCATCTTCGGTTTATTTTGTAATACTTCTTGAAGCATTGGGTTTTGTGACGATAGTGGTGCACGGGCATCAACTAACTCCATAACAAAATCAACTAGCTTTAATTTTTCTTCCACTTGACGTCTTGCTTTTGCCATATGTCCTGGAAACCACTGAATTGCCATAACTATCTACTCTCCTAGTAACTGCATTCGATCTAATGGCCAGTAAACCAGATTCGTTTTACCAACAATCTGATCCATTGAGATTAGTCCAAGTATACGGCTATCGGTAGAATTACTCCGGTTATCTCCTAATACTAGAACCTGGCCTTCTGGAATTTCTTTATAACCCCCAGGTAAATATTCCAAATAAAAATCAGAAGTTAATGTCTGATTCGAATTTATATTTTTGTTTTGTTCATTAAAAAAAGATTGTTCAACTTCATTTCCATCCACATATAATGCATTATCCTCCACTGCAATATGTTCCCCTGGTAACCCTATAACACGTTTTATAAAATCCTTTTGAGCAGATGCATGAAAAACAACAATATCAAAACGTTTTGGTTCAGAGATGCGATAACTAAATTTATTCACAATCATCTGATCTCTGTCATGGAGTGTTGGTAACATCGAGGGACCATCTACAACAATTGGAGCGAATAAAAACATTCGAACGATAAAAGCTAACGCAAAAGCAATTAATAATGCCTTCACCCAGTCAAACCATTCACTTTTCCGGTTAGCCATGTATTCCCCTCCGAAACATACAATATGTATAGTATTATTCTATGCTAGCATTATTATATCATTTTACGTAAACTTTTTAATGTTAATTAAAGAACAAAAGTGCAAGCGCCCATTAAGCGACGTATGGGTTGTGCCCGCGCATCGCGGGTGGGTCTACGTTGCCGCCGAAAGCGGTGGTTTTAGTCGATCTTCCATATCCGCATAGATTCACTCCAGAGTATAAGATTCACTTTGACTTTCCCACTATTGGCGATAAGTCAATAACGGGAAAGGAAACACGAAGAGCGTAAGCGAATCGATGTTGACTTATCGTAAGGAGGGTCAGGAAGCCCACTAACAGCACGGGCGCTGGAGATGGACGCGGCTTACACAGTCAATAAATTATCCACAGACTTCAAAATCTAAAATTTCTTAGACTAACAAAAAGGAGCTTGCACATTGCCAAGCTCCTTTCCAATAACATTATCTTTATTAGCGACGTTCTTTAATACGTGCTGCTTTTCCACGTAGATTACGAAGATAGTATAGTTTCGCGCGACGGACAATACCACGACGTGAAACTTCGATTTTCGCGACACGAGGTGAATGTACTGGGAATGTACGTTCAACACCTACACCGTAAGAAATCTTTCTTACTGTAAATGTTTCGCTGATTCCGCCATTTTGGCGTTTGATAACAACACCTTCGAAAACCTGAATACGTTCACGAGTTCCTTCAACAACCTTCACGTGTACTTTGACAGTATCACCTGGACGGAAATCAGGATGATCAGTGCGAAGTTGATCCTTTGTAACGTCTTCTATTAATTTTTGCATCTTGTTTCACTCCTTCCAAACCAATGCTCATATCTCACTAGGGACAGCGGAACATCGTTTATACGACTTAAGTATTGTACTTAAGCACAACAATAAATATACCATAATGATAGTCTGAGTTCAACTAAAACTGAAAATCAATTATATTGATTATCGCATTGTTGCTTTTTCATCTTCATAGTTGATGTAAACTGCGACGTAACGCTTGGTTGATTTCCATAAGTTGTGCTATGCCGCCGTCCGGGTTCGCTACGGACGGATGCTTTCCGCGGGCACGGCCTCAGCCGCCCACAGGTAGAAGACACTGCGCAGTGAAACGAAGCAGATGTCGCACTTGTACCCGGATGGGTGAAAGCGAAGTGTATTTCCGTAGCGGTAGGTTAACCGTCACATCAAGTTACGTCGCAGTCTATATCTATTCTCTCAAAAGCAACAATTTTTACGAAAACAGCCTTGAATAGACAATAATCATAACTTATTTATCTTTATTTTTAATTTCATTTACTATTTTTATATCTTCATCACTTAAGTTTTGTTCACGTAATAATTCTTTCCGGCGTTCATAGGTTCGTTTCAAAGATTCTCTCTTTCGCCATGCTTCGATTTTCGCATGATCACCAGACATCAAAACGTCTGGTACTGTTAACCCGCGAAAATCAGCCGGTCTTGTATAGTGAGGATGTTCTAGCAAACCAGTAGAGAATGAATCTTCCGGTGCAGATTCTTTGTTACCAAGCACATCAGGTAACAGTCTGACAACACTGTCAATTACGACCATTGCCCCTAGTTCTCCACCTGTTAATACATAATCACCAATTGATATTTCATCCGTTACAAGATTTTCCCGAATACGTTCATCGTAACCCTCGTAATGTCCACAAATAAATATAAGATGATCTTCCCCTGCTAATTCTTCAGCTTTTTTCTGATTGTATGGTTCACCTTGGGGACACATGAGAATAACACGAGGTTTAGTTTTTTTTTCTTTGGTTACCGCTTCAACAGCATCAAAAACAGGCTGTGGAGTCAACACCATTCCGGCTCCACCACCATATGGATAATCATCAACTTTTTTGTGCTTGTTCTCTGTATAGTCACGAAAGTTTACCAAATTATAACTGAACTTATCATTATCACTTGCTTTTTTAAGAATCGAAGAATTGAAAATGCCAGATATCATATCCGGAAAGAGTGTTAATACGTCAATATGCATTAGTCAAGCAGTCCTTCCATAGGCTCAATGATCACTTTTTTTGAAGTCACATCTATTTCTTTGACAACATCCTCAATATAAGGAATGAGTATGTCTTTGCCTTTTTCAGGTTTTACTACCCATACATCATTAGCTCCTGGGGATAAGATTTCCTTAATTACACCTAATTTTTCGCCATCTGTAGTGTGAACAACACAACCAATAATTTCATGATAATAGAATTCATCTTCTTCTAATTCGGTTAACTGTTCTTCTGTAATCTTTAAAAAAGCACCTTTAAAATGCTCTACGTCATTAATATCCTCAAGTCCTTTAAACTGTAAAAGGTCAAAACCTTTGTGGATACGGTGACTTTTTACTTCCAATGTAACCGGCTCTTGATTTTCCCTCACCAATATAAGTGTTTCACCAACCGTAAAACGTTCATCAAAGTCACTTATCCGATGTACCTTCACTTCCCCACGAATTCCATGAGTATTTACTATTTTTCCTACATTAAACATTTTTTCAGTCATCATTTCACCTGCTATTCATCAATACGTATCACAACATCATCTTCAATAACGATTGCTGATTCGTCCATGATCTCATTCCAATGCGCTCCAAGACCCACTTCAACAAGAGCCTCAACTTCTTTTTCAACAATTTCACGGCCAATTTCTAGCATATCCAATTGCTCAATCTTAAAATCAATTAGCTTAATTTTTTCTTTGCGATTTTTGATTTCCTGTTGAAACCGTTGACTTAACTCCTGCTTTGACACCCCTGTTTTATTCTGCACTTTACGTTGTTCAAACAGGAGCTGTTGACACTCTTGTTCAAGTCGCATTTTATGATTATAAAAGTTTTTATGTAGCTTTTGTTTGCTCTTCTCTGTGATAATTTGCTTGATTAACACTTTCTTTATTATTTTCACTATTGTTCCTCACTCTCAAAACAATATAGAATAGAATACAGAGATTAGTAAAAAGGGAAAGGTATCCCCTCTCCCTTTACATAATATCCAAATAAATACGTTTGTTTGCATCCGATTTAGCTGCATAAACAACTGTTCGAATTGCTTTTGCGATACGTCCATTTTTGCCGATAACCTTACCAACATCGTTTTGATTCACAGTTAGATGGTAAACAATTTTTGTTTCCTCTTCTGTTTCAGTTACAACAATGTCTTCTGGTTGATCGACTAATGGTGTAACGATTGACTCGATTAGGGCTTTCATGATATCACACTACTTTACTTTTGATTTTTCTGTTCGTGGAATTTCTTCATGATGCCTTCTTTTGAGAAAAGATTGCGAACTGTATCACTTGGTTTTGCACCGTTTGTCATCCAGCTTAATGCTTTATCTTCATCTATTTTTACTTCAATTGGATTAACAACTGGGTTATATGTTCCAATTTGCTCAATAGAACGTCCGTCACGAGGAGAACGTGAATCAGCAACTACAATACGGTAAAAAGGATTTCTTTTAGAACCCATACGTTTTAAACGAATTTTCACAGCCATGTCTTGCACCTCCAATAATAATGTTTTTCATTAGATAACTTGTCGTTTGCCAAGCCTTTATGGCAAATGACCTAGTTGCACTTATTCAGATAAGGAAGTTTTATACTTTCTTACCTGCCAAGTTTAGATTCTATCAGAAACTTGGATGTCTGTAAAGTGTTTTTCCATTACATTAAAGTATTAAATAAAATATGCACCAAAGCAACTGAATAAATGTTGTTTCTGTTGGTTGTTACATAAACGGAAACTTCATTCCTTTACCTTTTTTGCCTTTTTGCATGTTCGTCATTTGCTTCATCATTTTCTTCATTTCATCGAATTGTTTGAGCAGACGGTTTACTTGTGAAACCGAAGTTCCAGAACCTTTTGCTATTCTTTTCTTACGACTAGCATTCATGATACTTGGTTCTTGCCGCTCTTTTTTGGTCATCGATTGAATAATTGCCTCTACGTGGGATAACTGTTTCTCATCCAACTGTGCATTTTTCAATCCTTTCATTTTGTTAGCACCTGGAATCATTCCCATTAAGTCGTCTAATGGACCCATGTTTTTCACTTGACCCATTTGTTCTAAAAAGTCATCAAATGTAAATGATGCTGTCCGCATTTTTTCTTCTAATTCTTTTGCTTGCTTTTCATCAACATTAGTTTGTGCTTTTTCAATTAACGTTAAAACATCACCCATACCTAGTATTCGGGATGCCATTCGTTCTGGGTGGAATGCTTCTAATTCATCCAATTTTTCACCCATACCAGCAAACTTAATTGGTTTATCCGTTACGGCTTTAATGGAAAGTGCAGCACCACCACGTGTATCACCATCAAGTTTTGTTAAAACTACACCTGAAATATCAAGTTGCTCATTAAAGCTCTCTGCAACGTTAACCGCATCCTGACCCGTCATTGCATCCACCACTAAGAAAATTTCATCTGGTTTTACCGTTGATTTAATTTGCTCAAGCTCATCCATTAGATCCGTATCAACATGCAGCCGACCTGCAGTATCAATAATGACGTAATCATTGTGTTCGGCTTTAGCTTGTTCAATCGCTTCTGAGGCTATATCAACTGGATTTGCTTCTGTACCTTTTGAAAAAACAGGCATATCTAGTTGTGTCCCGAGCGTCTCCAATTGCTTAATTGCTGCCGGACGATAAATGTCACAAGCTACTAACAATGGGGAACGATTATGATTTTTTCGTAAGTGATTTGCAAGTTTTCCTGTTGTGGTTGTTTTACCTGCACCTTGCAGACCTACCATCATGATAACGGTTGGGGAACGATCGGCTACAGCAATTTTACTTTGCTCGCCACCCATCAGTTCTGTTAATTCTTCTTTTACAACCTTAATAACCTGTTGTCCAGGTGTTAAACTTTCCATAACTTCCTGACCAGTAGCACGTTCTTTAATGCGTTTAATTAAATCTTTTACCACTTTAAAGTTAACATCGGCTTCAAGTAGCGCCAAGCGAACCTCACGCGTCATTTCTTTAACGTCTTGTTCACTAACTTTACCTTTACCTGTTATTTTCTTCATCGTACCTTGTAAGCGGTCGGCCAATCCTTCAAATGCCATAGAAGGTGTCCCCCTAATCTAGTTCTATTAATTGATGTAGCAGATTTATACTTTTTTCATCTGTTACGGATTCTTCCAGTTCTTTCAAAAGATCAGACCGTTGCTGGAATTTTTCGTATAAAAGTAATTTATCTTCATAAGTTTCCAGCATCGTTTCTGTACGTTTAATATTATCATATACAGCTTGTCTTGAAACTTGAAATTGCTCGGAAATTTCACCCAATGAGTAGTCTTCCAGATAATACAATTCCATGTAGTTACGCTGCTTTGGGGTTAATAATGCTTGATAAAAATCAAATAGATAATTAATTCGCGTTGTCTTTTCCAGCAATCCATACACCCCTTGTTAAGTGAAAATCCTTTACAAAAATAATAACATTATTTTTCGTTCTCTTCAAGAAGATCGGCAAACAACCCATATACAAATGCGTGTGCATCAAACGGTTGAAGGTCCGTAATTTGTTCACCAAGTCCAGCAAATTTAACGGGGATGTTTAACTCATTACGTATCGCTAATACAATACCTCCCTTTGCCGTTCCATCAAGCTTCGTTAATACAATCCCAGATACATCTGTTGCTTCTGAGAAAGTTTTAGCCTGACTTAGTGCATTTTGTCCAGTTGTAGCATCAAGTACAAGTAATACTTCATGTGGAGCACCTGGAACTTCTCGCTCAATTACACGTTTCACTTTAGATAGCTCATTCATTAAATTAACCTTGTTTTGAAGACGTCCAGCAGTATCACATATTAATACATCAGCTTCTCGTGATTTGGCTGCTTTTATTCCATCAAAGATTACTGCTGCCGGATCACTTCCTGCACCTTGCTTAACAACATCAACTCCTGCACGCTCTCCCCAAATTTCAAGCTGTTCGATAGCTCCTGCACGGAAGGTATCACCAGCAGCAAGCACAACACGTTTGCCGTCTTGTTTTAATTGTTGTGCCAATTTACCAATAGAAGTTGTTTTTCCAACACCATTTACACCCACAACTAATATAACCGACAGTTGATTTTCCTGTAAGTTTAATGCTTCTATTTGTTCATTATCATCGCCATAATAAATTTCTACTAACTTTTCTGAAATAACGTCCTTAACTTCCTTGGTATCTTTGATGTTACGGCGTTTTACTTCCATTTTTAATTCATCAATTAAATCCATGACCGTCATAACACCAACATCAGCAGAAATCAGAACTTCTTCTAATTCCTCAAAAAAGTCCTCATCCACTTTACGATAGCGGGCAATTAAATCATTGATTTTCCCCGAAAAGGAGTTTCTTGTCTTTTTCATACCTTCTTTATATTTTGTTGATACCTCTTCTGTTTCATCATTTTGTTTGAATTTGTTTTTCAATTTATCCATGAAACTCATTTACTATATTTCCTCCTTATGACTGTACTAATTCTTTCGTATCTTCTAGTCGAACCGAAACAAGTCGTGACACGCCAGATTCCTGCATAGTCACACCATATAGTACGTCCGCTTCTTCCATCGTACCTTTACGATGTGTGATTACAATAAACTGCGTATTTTCACTGTATAATTTCACATATTTTGCGAACCTGACAACATTTGCTTCATCTAGTGCCGCCTCGACTTCATCCAATACACAGAATGGTACAGGACGCACACGTAGAATCGAGAATAATAACGCAATAGCTGTTAATGCACGTTCTCCCCCAGACAGTAAACCTAAGTGTTGCAGGTTTTTACCTGGTGGTTGAGCAACGATTTCAACACCTGTATCCAACAGATTTTTGGGATCGGTTAGCTTTAATTCAGCGCTACCCCCTCCAAACAACTGCTGAAAAACAACAGCAAACTCTTCCTTAATCTTTGAAAATGTTTCACCAAAACGCTTTTGCATTTCTTCATCCATTTCAGCAATAACAGAATATAATGTCTGTTTTGCTTCTACTAGATCATTTTTTTGCTCAGATAAAAATGTATAACGCTCAGAGATTCGTTCGTACTCGTCAATTGCTCCTAGGTTAACTGTTCCTAAATGATCAATTGCTTGTTTTATTTGCTTGACTTTGGATTTTGCTTCCTCTATACTTTCAACTTTTTCATATTCTTGTCTTGCTTTTTCATAGGTAATTGTATATTCATCTTGTAGTTGGGTTAAGCGGTTTTCTAAATCGACATCTAATCGATTTGCCTTTACTTCTTTTTGTTGGATCGCTTGCATGTATGTTTGGTGCTTTTTATTTTCTTCTTTTAACTCTCGTTCCTGATCTTCCATTCGTTTCGTTCGGTTTGATCTATCTGAGCGCTTTTGTTGTATCGTATTGATTAATGCTTCTTTTTCTTCTTTTTGGGATTGAATCGATTGGTCAATCTCTACTTCTGTTTCCTCTGACTCCTTTAGAGCCAAAAGTTCATTCAAATCTGTAGAATAAACTTCATGCTGCTCGTTAAGTTCTGTTAACTGTGCCTCAATGCCATTCGTTTTTTCACGTTGATTTTTGACGCGCTCTTCCTGTTCAGCCAAAGAAACCTGATAACGATGTAAGTCGTTCTGTAACTGTTCTTGGTTCTCTTTAAATTCAGCTTCTTGATGTGTTAATGCATCAATTTCTTTTTGTATTGTTTCCAATTGTTGTTTTATCTCATCTAAATCTACTGACAACTGTTGATCTCGGTTTTCTAGTTCATTACTATCCTGATCAAATTGTTGTTTATCCTGATCATATAAAGCAAGATTGTCATTAAGGGATGAAAGCTTCATTTCTAGTTCTTTTAAAGAAGATTGAATGTCTTGTAAAGCCTGTTGTTCGGTATACTTTGACTGTTCTTGGGTTTTAAGCATTTTTTCCTTTTCAACCATTTGATGCTTTTCTGTCTTAACTTTCTGTTCAAAAGCCGTAGCTTTTTCCTGAAATTCTTCTAGTTTTTCGGTCATTTCCTGCAAATCTTTTTCTCTTGTGAATAAGGATTGATTTGTTTTCTTCTGTGCACCACCTGACATGGAGCCACCTGGATTAACCACATCCCCATCAAGTGTTACCACTCTAAACTTTCGCATAACTGTCTTAGCGATTTCATTCGCATCTTTTAATGATTTAGCAATCAATACATGACCCATTAGGTGATCAACAGCTTTTTGATATGCGGGATTTGTTGTTACTAAATCATTGGCTATTCCAACAAATCCGTCATGTCCGTTAATTTTTGCTAGTATATCTTTGGAAACAAATCGAGGTTGTATCGATCCTAGTGGTAAGAAAGTTGCTCGTCCGTTATTTGATTGCTTTAACCACGTTATTGCCTTTCTTGCTGCCTGATCATTATCTACTACAATATGTTGCGCTTGTCCACCAAGAACCGTTTCGATGGCAGTAATATATGGATTAGGTACGTCTATGAGCTCGATAACTGCACCATGAATGTCTTGGAGTTTATTTTCTTCTCTCGCTTTTAGTACTGACTTAACACCATGAAAAAAACCTTGAAAATCTTCTTTCATTTCTTCAAGCATTTCTTTCTTCGATTTCAGTTTTTCAATATATTGATAACCTTTATTAAGTTTAATCTGGGATTCTTGATATTGCTTTCGTTCATTTTCTAAATCACTTTTTAACTGATTTATCGTCATTTCCTTTTCTTCAAACTTCTTTTCTAGTTTTTTATAGTAGGATTGCGTCTGATTTTGCTCCTTTATTAAAGCATCTCGTTGCACAATAAGACCTTCGAATTTTTCAGCTTGTTTATCTTTTTTTCCTGTTATTTGTTCTAGCTGCTGCTGAATAGATTGTTTCTCATTTCGCTTTGCAGCCTGTTTATTCAAAAACTCGATATACTCTGATTTCATTTCTTCAATACGATCAGCTATATTTTCTTTCTCTGTTGTCAATCTAGCTTCAAGTTGTTCTACTTTTCGCTTGGTATCCCGTTTAATTGCTTGAACATCTGCTAACTTGTCTTTTTCCAATTCAAGCTCTTTACTTATTTTTTCAATTCTGCTTGCTGTTTCCCTTTTTTGTGACTCAAGCTTTTGCTTATTTTCATCAAAGTGTTTTGTACGTTCGTTAAGCACCTGTTTTTTACCTTCAAATTGTTCGAGTTGTTGTGTCGTTTTTAGAAGGTTCGACTGAAGCTCTTCAATAGCCTCATCTAAGCTTTGAACCTTTTGTCTTTCATTCTCTAATGTCGCTTCTTTTTGCTGTATTTCTGTCTTCAGATTAATTTCCTGCATCTTTTCGTTTTCCAGTTCATTCAACAATGCTTGCCATTGTTCATGAAGCTGTTCAATTTCCGTAACAAGAAGCGAAATCTCCTGCTGTTTTAACTGTTCTCTTTTATCGAGATACTTCTTAGCTGTTTCAGCTTGCTCTTCCAATGGATCGATCTGTTGCTCAATTTCATGAATGATATCTTCTACACGATTTAAGTTTTCTTGTGTTTCAGCTAATTTGTATTCGGCTTTTTTCTTTCGTTGCTTATATTTCAAAACACCAGCAGCTTCTTCAAAGATCGTACGTCGTTCTTCTGCTTTTGAACTTAAAATTTCTTCTACCTTTCCCTGACTGATGATCGAAAAGGCTTCTCGCCCTAATCCGGAATCCATAAATAAATCGACAATATCTTTTAGTCGACACGATTGTTTGTTAATATAAAATTCACTTTCCCCTGAACGGTAGACTCGTCTTGTTACGTTTACTTCCTCATAATCTAAAGGGAGTGCTTGGTCACTATTATCTAAAACTAAGGAAACTTCTGCTACATTTAATTGCTTTCTAGAGTCACTACCTTGGAAAATGATATCTTCCATTTTGGATCCACGTAGTGATTTTGCAGATTGCTCACCTAGTACCCAGCGTATTGCATCGGTTATATTACTTTTTCCGCTTCCATTTGGGCCTACAACTGCTGTAACTCCGGGCACAAAGACAACATTAATTCGCTCAGCAAAAGACTTAAAGCCCACACTTTCTAACCGTTTTAAATACATATACATTCTCCTATTCGGATTACAAACAGTTATAAAAACCATGTTTAATTCTTCTTTATGTATGATCCGTTTTCTACTTATTTCGTCATTAATACTTATAATATGTAAAGTTTTATTCTAAAATAATTTGGTTTTTTATCGCATTTATTTTATCATAAACATAGTAACAAAAGAAATACGGAACTGATTATTCTATTCCCTACATACCATGCGTTCCATCCTTTGTTATTATTCTAAATGGTGAGGTGTATATATGAACTTAGAAAACCCAACACAAGAAAATTTGAAGTTTCTCTTAGATGAATTAGCAGATCGCTTGAAAGTAGTTAATCGGACCATTATGGATCCGGAAGATTATGACATAGATAAATATGATGATATAAAATTTATGTATGACATGATTGTTCAAAAAGGACATTTAAGCGCTTCAGAAGCACAAGCTTTCATTGATGAGTTACGGTCAGTGCGGAAAAGTTAAAAGTATGATGAAGTAAAAAGGCTGTTCATTCACACGACGTGAAGCACAGCCTTTTTACTGCTTTATTACTATTAATTATTATATGTGTCCAATGCATTCTTTGCAGCCCGTTGTTCAGCTTCTTTCTTCGTTCTACCAACACCAACGCCTGCTATATTTTCTTGAATAACTACTTGAGCTACAAACTCTTTATTATGTGAAGGGCCTTTTTCTTCTACTATTCTATATTCTATCGTACGATTTTTATATTGTTGTACGAACTCTTGCAACTGACTTTTATAATCCATCGCATGCGAAAAAGCACCTGTACTTATTTTCGGAAATACATATTTTTTCAAGAAATCTAGTGCAATCTCGAATCCTTGATCCAAGTAAAGTGCTCCTAGAAATGCTTCAAAAACGTCTGCAAGTAGAGCGGGTCTGTCCCTTCCTCCAGTCTGTTCCTCGCCTCTTCCTAGCAAAATATGATCGCCTAACTGTAATTCACGAGCAAAGTTTACTAGTGAAGCTTCACAAACAATTGCAGCTCTCAGCTTGGTTAATTCTCCTTCTGCCATATTATCATTTTTGCGAAATAAATATTGCGATACTCCTAATTCTAATACGGCATCCCCTAAAAATTCCAAACGTTCATTATCCGAAGAAGGTACTTCACGATGCTCATTCACATAGGATGAATGGGTAAAAGCTTGAGTAATTAAGTCATGGTTATTAAATGTTATACCAAGTTGATCTTGCAATTGTGAAACATTCATACGTTCTCACCACTTTATGATTAAATTTACGTTTATTTTACAACAAAAGGTTAATATACGGAAAGTCTCGCAAGACGCGAGACTTCCAACTTTATTATGACTGGGTACTGTTTATGTAGTTAACAGCATCTCCAACAGTATTAATTTTTTCTGCTTCTTCATCAGCAATTTCCATATCAAATTCATCCTCAAGCTCCATTACAAGCTCAACAACGTCCAATGAATCTGCTTCTAGGTCATCTTTGAAAGAGGCTTCCATTTTCACCTTAGATTCTTCAACTTCAAGACGGTCAACGATAATTGTTTTTACGCGTTCAAATACATCTGCCATAATACGTCACCTCCCTTCAATATCTTTCACACAGACCGGGCCAAGCTTCTGCTTTTGGTTTTCACATTACCATTCCGCCATCAATATGAATGGTTTGACCTGTAATATAATTTGCATCATCTGATGCTAGAAAGCGAACAACCTTTGCAACATCTTCTGCTTTTCCTAGCTTTTTTAATGGAATCATCGACAACATCGATTCTCGTTGTTCATCTGACAAAGCATTTGTCATGTCTGTCGATATAAACCCTGGTGCCACAGCATTAACTAAAATATTTCTGGCAGCAAGTTCTTTAGCTGTTGTTTTGGTTAAGCCGATTACACCAGCTTTAGCCGCTACGTAATTCGCCTGTCCTGGATTTCCACTCACACCGACAATAGAAGCAACATTAATTATTCTACCACTTTTTTGCTTCATCATTTGTCTTGTTACACTTTTCGTACATACGAATACACCTTTAAGATTCGTATTAATTACCTGATCAAATTCTTCTTCTTTCATTCGCATCAATAAATTATCACGTGTAACACCTGCATTATTAACGAGAATATCCAGACTTCCGAATTGAGTGACTACTTCCTTCACCATATCTTTTACATTTGATTCATTAGCCACATCAGCCTGAATTTTAAATGCTTTAACACCAATTGATTCAATTTCCTCCACTACAGCCTCTGCTTTCGCTTCACTTCCAGCATAGTTTACTGCTACATTTGCCCCTTGCTTAGCTAATTCTAAAGCAATTGCTTTACCTATGCCTCGTGAAGCACCTGTAACGAGCGCATTTTTACCTTGCAACATTAGGATTCCTCCTTATACCATGAGATGAATGCTTCCATTGATTCTGGGTCCTGTATGGCAAATGTAGGTGTTTTTCGGCTTATCTTTTTCACTAATCCGCTCAACACTTTTCCATTACCAACCTCTACAAAAGCATCAACACCTTCATCAAGCATGTTTTTGATCGACTCTTCAAAACGTACTGGTGAATACAATTGTTTGATTAATAGATCCTTGACTGCATTGCTTACTGTCTCTGGATTACCAGTAACGTTAGCAAATACGGGAATGTTAGCATTATTTATATGTACTTGATTCAGCTTATCTGTAAAATCTTCGTTCGCGGCTTTCATTAACCGTGAATGAAATGGTCCACTTACGTTTAATGGTAACACTCGTTTAGCTCCATTTTCTTTTAATAGCTCAGATGCCTGATCAATGCCTTCTTTAGAACCAGATATAACAATTTGTCCTGGGCAATTTATGTTCGCAATATCGACTATTTCATCTGTTGATAATTTCCCTAATGTATTCGTGATTGCTTCCTCATTCATCCCAAGAACAGCTGCCATGGCACCTTTACCTTTAGGAAATGCTTTTTCCATCAATCTACCTCGGGTATTAACGAGCGGAATGGCATCCTCTAAAGCTAACGCACCAGCTGCTACTAATGCACTGTATTCACCTAAACTATGTCCAACCGCCATAACAGGAATAATCTCTTCTTTTAACAATAAAGTATGGACAGCTATACTAGATAAAAGCAGTGCAGGTTGTGCATGTTCTGTTTCTGTTAGCTTTTCCTGTGGGCCATTAAACATAATCTCACTTATCTTCTCATCCAGTAATTCGTCTGCGTTGTGGAACATTTCCTGAATTTCGGGATAGTTATCATAAAAGGATTTCCCCATTCCAACTGTTTGAGATCCCTGTCCAGGAAACATAAAAGCTACTCGTTTCATTCCGTATCCTCCTTGTCTAAATCAATTGTTTCAATCATCGTTTTAATTGTCTCTGTCACATCATAATCCACCATATGACAAGCTTGCTTAATAGCATTGAATACGGCACGACGATTTGATGAACCATGTGCTTTAATCACTGGTGCTGCTAATCCAAATAACCCTGCTCCACCGTACTCGGAGTAATCTAGTTTATCTTTAAGCCCTCTTAAATCTTTTTTAACCATTCCAGCGGCCATTTTTGTTTTAAATGATGACATCAGTGTTTCCTTTAACATAGAAAACATGGTCATTGCAGTTCCTTCAATCGTTTTTAACGCTATATTCCCACTAAAACCATCTGTTACCACTACATCAGCCGTACCAGATAAAATATCACGTGCTTCTACATTACCAATAAAGTTAATGGGAGCATCCTTTAAAAGAATAAATGCCTTTTTAGTAAGCTCATTACCTTTCCCATCTTCTGTTCCTACATTTAAAAGCCCTACTGTTGGGCGTTCAATAGCTCGCACTTTTTCGGTATAAATCGAACCCATAATAGCATATTGAACTAGGTGATCTGCTTTAGCGTCGACATTTGCCCCAACATCCAATAATAAAAAACCTTTACCATCAATTGTTGGTAATGTTGGACTTAGCGCTGGCCGGTCAATTCCTGGAATTCTCCCAACACCAAACAATCCCGCACTCATTAAGGCACCGGTATTTCCTGCTGAAATACAAGCATCGGCTTTTTTCTCTTTTACTTCCTTTGCCATAATAACGATGGAAGCGTTTCTCTTACGACGTACTGCCCTAACTGGTTCATCGTCTGCTGTTATTACTTCGTCTGTATGTATGATATCAATGTGTTTTGAGTTGGATAAATGTGGCTTAATTTTTTCCTCATCACCAATTAATGTTATTTTCAAATTAGCTATTTGTGAAACAGCATCCACAGCACCTAGTACAATCTCTTTAGGGGCATGGTCTCCACCCATTGCATCAATTGCTAGTCTCATTTGAATATTCTCCTTTTTGTTCCTTTGATCTATACATACTGAATAGTCCAGTAAACACGACTTCATTACCAACATAACTAGTTACTCGCACAATCGTTAACCCTTTATCATTCTCCCCATCGACAAATGCTTTTGCAATTACTCGTTCTCCCTGATTAACCTGACGGGTAAATTTCAATTCAGATGTTGCGGTTAAAGCTAATTCATCATTGATTACTGCAACAGCAAGAGAATTTGCTTGTGCGAACAAATGGTGTCCTCGTGCAATTTTATTACGTGAAAATACATGCTCTTCGTTAATTACTAAAATGGAAATCGCACGATTGTCTAACTCAAGATCAATAATTTCCCCAATCACTTCATCGATGGGGAGTGCTTTTACCGTCTCATTCCTTTGATATGTAGCAACTGATTTGATACGTTCCCTCAGCTCTGGAATGGCAAGTTCCATACGGTCAAGACGTATAGTTTGGATACTCACATTAAATTTCTTGGCTAAATCATCATCTGTTATAAATGGTGTTTGTTCAATAGTCTCTGTTAATAATCGTTGCCGTTCTTCTTTTTTTATTTTCATCGCTGGCACCGTCCACTGTTATAATCGTCAAAATTATGACTTGGTACTAATAGTAATATATAATAGCCTTTTTAAATATGCAAGTATTGATTTCAATCCATCTTTTCTTGTAAAAATGAATCATTTTCTAAATAGGTACGTAGATTTGCAAAATCTTTATTGTCTTCTAGCAAGTTTGTTTCAATTATTTCCTGTGCATCATTACGTGCTGTTTCTAATGCCCGGTAATCGTGAATCATGTCTGCAACTTTAAATTCAGGTATCCCACTTTGTTTCTTGCCAAAAAAGTCACCAGGACCACGTAGTTTTAAATCTTGTTCCGATAGCTCAAAACCGTCATTAGTCTCTGTCATGATTCGCATGCGTTCTTTTCCAACTTCACCTTTTGGATCTGCAATCAATATGCAATAGCTTTGCTTATCACCTCGTCCAACTCTCCCTCTTAACTGGTGTAACTGTGACAATCCAAATCGCTCTGCATCATAAATGACCATGATTGTCGCATTTGTTACATTGACCCCTACCTCTACTACTGTAGTTGAAACAAGTACTTGAATTTCATTAGCTGCAAATTGCTTCATTACGTTATCTTTTTCATCGGTTTGAAGTCGACCGTGCATCAGTCCAGTTTTAATAACAGACGGATAAAACGCTTGTATTTGCTCATATAGATCAACAGCATTTTGAATATCCAGTTTGTCGGATTCCTCAATTAAGGGACAAATAATATATGCTTGTTCACCATTTGCAATGCGTTTCTCAATAAATTGTAATACACGCTCAAAGGTGTTCGCTTTAGTCCAATACGTTTCAATTTCTTTTCTCCCAGCAGGCATCTCATCAATTACAGAAACGTCCATATCACCAAAAGCTGTAATAGCTAATGTACGCGGAATAGGTGTCGCGGTCATAAAGAGTACATCAGGATTTAACCCTTTATCTCTTAATACTCGGCGCTGTTCTACACCAAAACGGTGTTGTTCATCAACAATTACAAACCCTAAGTCGTCAAAAATGACATCATCCTGTATTAAGGCATGTGTTCCAATTACAATATTGACTTCATGGTTTTGAACCAATTCTAAAATCTCTTTACGTTTTTTACCTTTTACTGATCCAGTTAAAAGAGCGATATTAGCCCGTTCGCCAAACATATCTACTAATGACTCGTAATGTTGTTCTGCTAATATTTCAGTAGGAACCATTAAGGCTCCTTGTTTACCAGCTGTAATCGAAGCATATATACTTACTGCAGCAACAGCTGTTTTCCCTGATCCAACATCCCCCTGCAGTAGACGGTTCATTCGATAGGTTGATTTCATATCTGAAAGAATCTGCTTTAGTGATTTTTGCTGGGCATTTGTCAATGAAAATGGAAAGCCTTCCATAAATGCCTTTACTTTATTTACATCGTAATGTTGTGCATTACCTTCTGTTGCTTCACGTTTTATCTTACGTAACAATTGCATTTTTAGTTGAAATAATAAAAATTCCTCATATGTAAATCTTCTTCTGGCATGTTTAAGCTCCAGTCTACTCTTTGGAAAATGCATGGTAACGAGCGCGTTTTTTCGATCAGGCAGTTTATATGTGTCTAAATAAAATTGTGGAAGAATCTCTTCTACCTTATCTGCATATTCCTTTATAGCTGTTCGAATCGTTTTCTTTATCTTTAAGTTGGTAAGGTCCCCTTTTAACGAATACATTGGTTGAATCGATGCATGGTTTTCTGCTGGACCTATTTTGTAAGAGCTAACCGTTATTTGTAATCGATGGGCATCCCATTTTCCTGTTAACGTAACCGTATCTCCTGTATTAATTTGTTTTTTTGCAAAGGCGCGGTTAAACATAACTGCTTTAATGGCAACATTTTCTACTTCAAGCGTGAACATTAATCTGGATTTTCTTTTTGCAAAAAATGTGAGGGAAGGTTCATGTACAACACTTCCCTCAATCGTTACTTTATCATCATGAATTAATTCGCTAAGGGGTTTGATTTCAAATACATCATAACGGTAGGGGAAATAATTTAATAAATCTTCAACAGTAAAAACATTGACAACTGCTAAATCTTCAGCAAATTTTTCGCCCACGCCTTTTACCTGCACAACGGAGTCACTTAGCATATTTAATCACTCTTTCTACACAGTCATCCCAAATATTTTCTCTTTTAATAAACGGCCTGTTGGCGTATCAGCAAGGCCACCTTCACCTGTTTCACGTAGCGAGGTTGGCATTTGTTTGCCAATTCGATACATGGCTCCTATTACCTCATCACATGGAATTGTGCTTGTAACACCAGCTAATGCCATATCCGCAGATACAATCGCTAGTGATGAACCTCCAGCATTGCGTTTTACACAAGGAACTTCTACTAGCCCTGCAACAGGATCACACACAAGGCCAAGCATGTTTTTTAACGTCATAGCAAATGCCTCTGCTGATTGCTGTGGTGCCCCCCCTGCCATTTCGACTATTGCAGCTGATGCCATTGCTCCAGCTGAACCTACTTCTGCTTGACAGCCACCAGCAGCTCCTGAAATAAACGCATTATTTGCAACTACAAATCCAAACGCACCTGATGTAAATAAATAGCGAATCATTTGTTCTCTTGTTGGATTTAGTTGATTTTTAACTGCGAATAATGTGCCAGGAACACAACCGGCACTTCCGGCTGTAGGTGTAGCACAAATCGTACCCATAGCAGCATTAACCTCATTTGTACCCATTGCTTTACTAACAGCATCCATTAATAAATTGCCTGAGAGTGGTGTTTTTTCTTTCATATAATTCTGAATAAGAACAGCATCCCCACCAGTAAGTCCTGTTACAGATTCCACACCCTTTAAGCTATCCTCTATAGCCTTTTCCATTACCTCAAGATTTCTTTCCATCTCAGAATAGACTTCTTCACGTGATTTATTTTTAACGTCCATCTCCTGACGAATCATCACTTCAGATATTAATATGTTTTCTTTCTCTGCCATTTCCACTAATTCTGCTGCTGTACGAAACATATGAAAACTCCTCTCTATAATCAGCTGACAATTTTTGAAATTTGAATGATATGATCAGCATGTTGCAATTCTTCTAAAACGTTGTCATTTACGTTTTGGTCTACCTCTATAACCATTAATGCCTCTTTACCTACATCTTTTCGATTAACTTCCATGTGACCAATATTTATCTCATGTTTTGCCAGTATTTTTGTAACCGATGCTATCGCTCCAAACCGATCATTGTGCATAATTAAAATAGCCGGATGATTTCCTGATAAACGTAATTCAAATCCATTTAATTCGGTGATCTCGACTTTACCCCCACCGATAGATATGCCGACTAATTCCAAATCTTCCGTGTCATTACCGATAATCAATCTAGCAGTATTTGGATGTGCTGATGCTGCACTATCCTCTATAAATTCTATATCCATATTTTTTTCTTTTGCTGTATCTAGTGCTTTACTCATTCGGGTATCATCGGTTTCGTATCCCAACAAACCACCAACTAATGCAAAATCTGTTCCATGGCCTTTATAGGTCTTGGCAAACGACTCATATAAATGGATACGTGCCCATTTAGGTTCTTTACCTAATAAATTACGTGCAGCTTTCCCTATTCTTGCTGCACCTGCTGTATGTGAGCTAGAAGGACCAATCATAACTGGACCAATGATATCAAACACTGAATTATATTTCACGTAGCAACACCGCCTATTTTTCTAGTATAATTATCTCTCCATTGTAAATTATAACAAAAACATCTATAATTATCATTTGTGGATTATAAAATCTTATAATCGGGTGGGAGAGGGACAGCAGAAATATGAGGAGATTACATGCCTTATAACGAAAGCGAATCATTACAACATAGCTCTGAGGGAACATGGCGTAAAGAAATTACAGCCGGTTTAATCGGCTATCTAACTACAGTATATATTGTTGCTGTTAATGGCGCTATCTTGAGTGAAGCAGGAATTTCACTTGAAACAGGTATGATCGCTACCATTTTAGCAAGCTTTGTTGGAACACTTCTTATGGGTTTATATGCTAAGCTCCCCTTGATTTTAATACCTGGTATGGGGATCAATGCATTATTTGCTTATTCAATTGTTGAAGGAACCGGACTTAGTTTTCAGGAAGGTTTAGCTGTTGTTCTAATAGCGGCCATACTTTTTCTAATCACCGCATTTACCCGATTGGGGCTCGTATTAAAAGATGCTATACCAGACTCGCTGAAACATGCTATTACAGTTGGCCTCGGATTTTTCTTAATTTTAATTGGTTTAGAAAATACTGGAATTGTTGTCAGCGGAAAGCAATCAGTGGTTGCAATTGGAGATTTCACATCACCTACTGTAATCGTTAGTATCTTGACATTATTCTTTGCTATATTCTTATTTATGAGAAATGTTCCAGCTAATTTTCTTATAACGATGCTTGCCGGTACTGCACTTTCTTATTTTTTCGGTGTCTTGGATACCGAAACTAGAAGTCTATCCTTAGATGTTAGTGAAAGCTTCTTTCTTCCTTCTTTTACAGCGATAGGAGATATAAGCTTTTGGCTCGCTATATTCCCATTAGCGATGATATTAATTTTTGAAAACATGGGATTATTACATGGTCAGCTTCACATGTTGAAACGAAGTAAGAGTTACACAAAAGCATATCAAGTTACAGCATTTTCTTCCCTTACCTGTGCGTTCTTTGGTACATCACCAACTGTTTCAGCAGCCGAAAATGCTGCTGTTATCGCATCTGAAGGTAAATCCAGAAGAGCTGCAATAACTGCAAGTTTGTTATTCTTAGCAACCATTTTCATTATACCATGGATATCTATGATTCCTAGTACGGCTATAAGCCCTATTTTAATCATTGTTGGTGTATTAATGGCTCAAAATATTCGTCATGTACCATTAGATGATTTATCAGAAGCACTTCCTGCATTTTTAATAGCTGTGATGGTTCCTTTTACGTACAGCATTGCAGATGGAATGGCATTTGGTTTTATTGCCTACCCAATTGTTAAAATTGCTCTAGGTAAAAAGAAAGATCTGTCAATCGCTTTAATAGTCATTTCTCTATTGTTCCTTTTTGACTTTATTATAAAGATCATTGGTCTTTAAAAAGGCTATCTCGTACAGCTTGTTGCTTTTGAGAGACAATAGATATAAACTGCGACGTAACTTGATGTGACGGTTAACCTACCGCTACGGAAATACACTTCGCTTTCCGTGGGCGGCTGATGAGCCTCCTCGAGCTAACGCTCTGCGGGGTCTCAACTAGGCCTCTGCTCCCACAGGACAAGGAAAGCTACATAGCTTGGCATCGCACGAAGAAAATGTGGTCTTTACATTTTCAAGGAGTCTACGTGTATTTCCTCCGCTGTTATTTAAGTTACTGTCGTGGGACTGTATCTGTATTAATAAAACACCTTACCAGTTCGGGTGAGCGGAGGGCGGTGACTCCTGCGGGAACAGCACGTGTCCGAAGACCCCGCAGAGTGGTTTTCTCGAGGAGGCTGAGGCCGTGCCCGCGGAAAGCATCCGTCCGTAGCGATCCCGGACGGCGGCAATAGCACAACTTATAGAAATAAACCAAGCGTTACGACGCATTTTACATCAACTATGATGTTGAAAATGAAACAACGCGTGAGAAAACAGCCATAGAAAAATAAAAAATTGCCTCCTAACTTAGGAGGCAATTTTTTATTTAGCGGTCGATTTAAGCTTTTGTTCTATTATTCCACTGAAAATATATATGAATATATTGGTTGGTTTCCGTGATGTACTTCAACTTCCACATCTTCATATATATCCTCTAAATAATTAACCAATTCTTTGACTTCTTCATCACTAACATCTTCACCCTGAAGAATTGTTAAAATTTCATCATCTTCTGTGATCATTTCCTTTAACAATAGCTTAACAGCTTCTGTTTTATCTTGATGAGAAGTTATAATTTTCCCGTCAGCTATCCCCATGAAATGATCCTTTTCAATTGTAATTCCATCAATTTGTGTATCACGAACAGCATATGTGATTTGGCCTGATTTAACCTCTTCACTAGCACTTTCCATCGTTTCTTTGTTATCTTTTATCTCGGCATCAGGATGAAAAGCAAGCATCGCACTTATTCCTTGTGGGATTGATTTTGTAGGTACTACTTCCACATTTCCCTCAGCAAGGTCAGCTGCTTGTTCTGCTGCCATGATAATATTTTTGTTATTAGGTAGAACAAGTACATTTTTAGCATTTGCTTGTGAAATAGCATTTGTGATGTCTTGTGTACTTGGGTTCATGGTTTGTCCACCTTCAATCACAACAGAAGCACCTAAGCTTTCCAGTAATGATTTTAAGCCTGTTCCCATCGCAACAGTTACAATCGCATAATTAGCTTTTTCCTTTGGTACAGCTTTTTTAGGTCGTTGTTCCCCAACGATCGACGTATGCTGTTCCCGCATATTTTCGATTTTTATATTAATTAAACTTCCATATTGCTGAGCTAAAGTCATAACTGTTCCAGGATATTCTGCATGTATATGTACCTTTACAATCTCATCATCGGATACCACCAATAATGAATCTCCATGCTCACTGAGTTCATCACGGAATGCATCATTGCTAAATGGATTTTCATTTGTCTTTTCTTCTTCAAACTTAACCATGAACTCTGTACAATACCCAAACTCAATTTCAGATGTCTCCATAAAATCTTGGGCTATTTTATGATGTTCAGCATTAACCATCTTATCCATTTCAACCGAATCTGCCACGCTTTCCGGAAGTTCTTCACCTTTTAACGATGCTAAAAACCCTTCATAAATGGTGACAAGACCTTGTCCACCTGAATCAACTACACCTACTTCTTTTAATACAGGCAGCAAATCAGGAGTACGTTCTAATGATGCTTTAGCTTCTTTCAATACTTTTTCCATTAAAGCGATTACATCTTTTTCTAATTTTGACTCTTTTATCGCTTGGTTTGCGGCATCTTTTGCAACTGTTAAAATGGTGCCTTCAACAGGTTTCATTACAGCTTTATAAGCAGTATTTACACCACTTTCGAAGGCATTTGCCAGATCTTTTGTAGAAACAGAATTTTTGTTTTGCATTCCTTTAGCAAAACCGCGAAATAGTTGGGATAAAATTACACCAGAGTTACCTCTTGCACCCATTAGTAACCCCTTCGAAAAAGCTTGGGCTACCTCTGAGATATTATTGCTATTAATACGTTTTACTTCATTTGCTCCAGAAGTCATAGATAAATTCATATTCGTGCCTGTATCTCCATCCGGAACCGGAAAAACGTTTAAAGCATCTATGGTCTGGGCATTATTAGTTAAATGGTGTGCTCCAGCGAGTACCATTTGTGTAAATGCTACTCCGTCTAACTTTTGAACCGTCACATTACTTCCTCCTCCACAACTAGTAGAAAAATATGGCTAATCGCTAACAACATAAAGCGATAGCCAACATCTTTCCTATGATTCATACGTTTAAATAATTATTTTAAACGTACAAATTAGCAAAGGTTTATTCCTTTGCTACACGAACTCCTTGAATATAAATGTTTACTGAGTCAATTGATAAACCTAATGACTTATTTAAGGTGTATTTTACTTGAGATTGTACATTGTGTGCCACTTCAGATATCTTCGTACCATAACTAACAATGATATACATATCTATATGAAGATGATTTTCTTCCTGTCTGACAACTACACCTTTTGAGAAATTTTCTTTTCTAAGGATTTCTGCAATCCCGTCCCTGATCTGGCTTTTTGATGCCATACCAACAATACCGTAGCACTCGACTGCTGCGCCACCAGCAATTGTAGAAATAACTTCATTTGTAATCGTTACGTGACCATCATTTGTATTAAGTTCAATGGACATAATTATCCTCCTCTAATACCCACTCGTTATAAGGATATTTTACTACAAGCAATTCAATATTAAAAGTATCATTATTCCATACTAATTTTATTTCTTATAAAGAATGGATGAATTCCGTTGATCTGTCAAGTGTTCTTTCTTTATAGTTTAGAAAACTTGGCTAATCGTCATGTTAATTGCACTTATGTAGATAAAAAAGTTTTATACCTTATTATTTACTAAAAAATACGCCAATAATTACAAGGAATAATTGCATTATATCGGCACCTGTGATAAATTATATAAGTACTAAATGACACTTGTATAGAGTAGGAGGGATTACCATGGCTAGAAAATGTGTTGTAACTGGACGTAAAACTCGCAGTGGAAACCAACGTTCTCACGCTATGAATTCCAACAAGCGTAATTGGAAGGCTAATGTGCAAAAAGTTCGTATTATGGTAGATGGAAAACCTAAAAAAGTTTATGTTTCTGCTCGCGCCCTTAAATCAGGTAAAGTAGAGCGCGTATAATATACCTGATGACTTAACATTAGTTAGTGGCTAAAGAGCACCCAATCATATTGGGTGCTCTTTTATGTTTAGTCTGTTTTCGTAAAGTTTGTTGCTTTTTAGAGAATAGATATAAACTGCGACATAACTTGATGTGACGGTTAACCTACCGCTACGGAAATACACTTCGCTTTCACCCATCCGGGTACAAGTGCGACATCTGCTTCGTTTCACTGCGCAGTGTCTTCTACCCGTGGGCGGCTGATGAGCCTCCTCGAGCTAACGCTCTCTGGGGTCTCAGGCTAGGCCTCTGCTCCCACAGGATAAGGAAAGCTACATAGCTAGACATCGCACGCAGAAAATCGGTTTGTATTTTCAAGGAGTCTACGTGTATTTCCTCCGCTGTTATTTCTGTTACTGTCGTGGGACTGTATTAGTATTAATAGAACCCCTTACCAGTCAGGGTGAGCGGAGGGCGGTGACTCCTGCTGGAACAGCACGTGTCTGAAGACACCGCTCAGATGCGCCTGCGTCTTCTAGTAACGCTTCGAAGTATGCTTCCTCAGCGCAAGGGAACGAAGAAGATGATTCAAGTAGTACCCTGGCTGAAGCCGTGCCCGCGGAAAGCATCCGCCCGTAGCGATCCCAGACGGTGGCAATAGCACGCGTTCTTAGAAATAAGCCTAAAGTTACGTCGCAGTTTATATCAACTATGAAGTTGAAAAAGCAACATGCGTGCGAAAACAGCCAATGTTTATGATTAACTTGTACAAATAAAAAAATGAGCTTCTGTCAAGAATATTGACAAAAGCTAGCTTACATTACTTATCTTTTTTAAACATTCCAATAACCACTCGAACAAATCCACCTAAAAACCTTGGGAGCTTAATAGTATAAAATTTCATGAGTTCGCCCTCCTCCATTTACCAACACAGGTCACTTTGGAATCGCATCAGAAATAGCATCACGACTCTTTACTAGTAATAGTATGCCTTCTTGATACGAAAAAGTACCATTATTTGAAAGAAGCTTGTTTGATATACAGAGAGTTGAACCCCACGAAACAGTTTCATGTTCTAATGGATAATAAAATCCTTCTAACGTTAACCCATAAACATCAGGAGTATAAGCAATAAATGAAATATTGGGATATTCTTCACTCCGTACAACTGTATGAGTACCCGGGAGTGTTAACGTTAGTTGATTATATTTATCGACAATAGTCCCTTGAATGTTATTTTTTATAATAGCATAAAGAAGTTGGATGTTGATCAAGGAATGATCTAATCTCCCACCAGTCACACCAAACAAATAAATAGATACAGGATTTAATTCATACGCCTTAAATATGGCAATCTCTAAATCTGTATGATCTTTTTCAATGGGAAATTCCTCAAAAAAATGTGCTTGTTGTTGAATAAGTGATTTTTCTTCATTTGAAATAGAATCAAAATCTCCTAGTGCATAGTTAAGAGGTAGATCATTATCTATGATTGTAATGGCACCGCGATCTGCACCAATCCAAATATCCATTTTGTCTTTATAATTATCTAGGTCTGGGATAAGTTCTGTTGGACCATTCCCAATTATACCCACGTTTTGCATATTCATTACTCCACAGTGTTTGTTGCGTCTTTGATTTCTCTTATAGCCTGATTTCTGTTTGATCTATTAAATACAGCACTTCCAGCTACTAAAACATCTACACCAGCATCTGTGCAAATTTTCGCTGTATCAACATTAACCCCACCGTCGACTTCTATTTCAAATGATAAGTTAAGCTCTTTTCTCCAAGCTGCAATCTGTTTCATTTTGTTTACAGTCCCTTCGATAAATGACTGTCCGCCAAAGCCAGGATTAACCGTCATGACCAGCACAAGATCAACATCTGGTAATATTTCTTTAATTGCCTCTGCTGGTGTTGCTGGATTAATTACTACACCAGCCTTTGTTCCAGTGCTTTTAATTAATTGAATAGTCCTATGTAAATGAGGACATGTCTCTTGGTGTACAGAAATAATGGATGCACCGGCTTCACTGAACATTGGTATATACCTATCCGGATTTTCAATCATTAGGTGAACGTCTAACGGTAGATCTGTAACAGGTTTAATTGCCTCAACTATTAGTGGGCCAATTGTAATATTAGGTACGAAATGACCATCCATTACATCCACATGTATATAGTCGGCTCCTCCCTTATCCACCTCCATAATTTCTTCGGCAAGCTTCGAAAAATCTGCTGATAATATCGATGGTGCAATTTTTACCATTTTCAATACCTCGGCTTTCTTGTTTGAATTTCAGTATAAAAACTTAAATAATGTTCGTATCGATAGGATGCTATTTCTCCCTCTTCCACAGCTTGTTTTACTGCACATTTTGGTTCTTTATTATGCATACATCCTCTGAATTTACAATTTTCCTTCCGTTCTCTCATCTCTGGAAAACAATCTGCTAATTCTTCAAGTTCTATTTCATTAAAGTCGAGTGAACTGAAACCGGGAGTATCAGCAACTAGACCATTACTCACCTCTATCAGTTCTACATGCCGTGTTGTATGCTTCCCTCTTCCAAGACTTTTAGAAATATCGTCTGTCTTTAAAAGCAGGGAAGGCTTTAGTGCGTTTAGCAACGACGACTTTCCTACACCAGATTGACCTGCAATAACCGATACATGATCTGAAAAATAAGAATCTAAATGATTTAATTCTTTTTTTGTTGAAATTAATTCAACTTGATAACCAATAGCTTTATAATCTTGTTGATATTTTTCTATATTCTTGTTTAAATCCTCTGAGATGACATCCATTTTTGAGATAAAGATAATCGGCTCAATATCTTTAGACTCGATAAGGACTAGAAATCGATCGAGCAACAAAGGACTAAAATCAGGCATTGTAGCAGAACTTAGAATAACTGCTTGGTCAATATTAGCTATAGGTGGTCGTATTAGTTCGTTTTTTCTAGTTTCAATAGTTGAAATATATCCCTCACCAGGGTTGCTTATATCAAATGTAACGAAATCTCCAACGAGGGGGTTGATTTTCTTTTTACGAAAAACGCCTCTACCTCTACACTGATATATGTCTACACCTGATTTTACATAATAAAATCCACTTAATGCTTTGATGATTCTGCCCTTTGTCATTTATTCACCTTCTTCATAGGAAACTGTTTTATTGATTACTATATCATCATCTCTCATTACTTTATATTCTGCACTTTCACCATGTGGAATAGTTAGCGTAATACTAAATGGTGTATCTTCTGTAATTGTTTCTTCATCATATACATTTTCAATATCATTTTCCATATCTCCTATATATATTCTCACCGTCTGTTCTACTGGCTGATCCTGATTTTCATCAGATTCCTCAGGATTATAATCTATAGTAAAGCTTTCCTCGTGAGATACAGGAGGTTTTTCTTCAGGACCCATCGAAATATATACCTCCACCGTGTCCCCTTCTTCTAATTCCGTATTTGGTGCAGGATCCTGGCGAATTACTTCCCCTTCAGGAGCATCCTCTGAATGTTCTCTTATAGGATCCATAACGAGGTTTTGGCCTTCTAGGGAATCTCTTGCCTCTTGTTCACTCATTCCTCTTAAATTGTTTAAACTGATCGGTTCAGGACCAGAACTCACTTCAAATATAACACGCGTTTCACTTGGAACTACTTCTGTACCTGGTTCCGGTTGTATTTGTTTGACAATTTCTCCTTCTGGCTTATCAGAAGATACCTCCCAAGAGATTATTTCTGAATAACCTAGTTCATCGAGTAATCGCTGCTCTTGGCGGAAGTCTTTACCAACATAATCGGCAAATTCTACTTTCTCTTTTCCTTGACTCACGTATAAAGTAATAGAATCTTCTTCTTTAACTGTTCTTCCCGCTCTTGGGTCTGTTTTAACTACAAACCCTTCCTCAATATCCTCTGAGTACATGTATTCACGATCTGCCTGTAAATTACTCTTTTCGAGTTCATCTACAGCCTCTTCATACTCAAGCTCTACCACATCAGGAACTTCTACATCCTTTGGCTTAAGCAAGCTTGGAATAATAAATAAAGCTGCAACACTGGTTGCAAGGAGGATAAATACTATTATCGAAATAATTAACCATTTTTTCTTTCGCTTTTTCTTCTTCTTAGGAGGTTGCTCGTCCAACGCTTCCTCAGCAAATTTTTTCGTATTACCATTTGTAGCGTGTACAATTGTATTTTGATTAGCATAATCCTGCATCTGATTATCTGTAATTATCGGAATTGCTTTTGTTTCCTCCCCTGCTTCAACAGGAGGAGTAAATTTTTCTTCGTTTATTTTACTAGGATCTAATGCAGTTACTAACCCTTCTTCCATATCATATACGGTATCATAGCGATGAAACGGATCTTTTGATGTTGCCTTTAATACGATATTTTCAACGCTTTGGGGCACATCCTGATTAAACCTTCTGACAGATGGTGTGTCACTTTGTAAATGTTTTAATGCAATAGACACAGGAGATTGTCCTGAAAAAGGTAAACGACGAGTTAAAAGTTCAAAAAGTACGATTCCAAGTGAATAAATATCGGATTTTTTTGTAGCCATTCCACCTCGGGCTTGTTCCGGTGAAAGGTAATGTACAGATCCTAAAATAGAATTGGTTTGAGTTAAGGACGTTGCACTAAGCGCAACAGCAATCCCAAAGTCAGTTACTTTTACTTGTCCATATGTATCAATTAAAATATTTTGCGGTTTAATGTCACGGTGTACAATATCATTTGCATGTGCATGAGCAATGGCTGCTGTTACTTGTTTCATAATATCTAATGCTTCTTGGACATCGATAGGCCCATAGCGTTGTATGTATTCTTTCAAAGTCATTCCATCCACATATTCCATTACCATATATAAGAACTGGTCTTCATCTCCAACATCGTATATGTTTACAATATTAGGATGCGAAAGGCTTGTTGCGGACTGTGCTTCACGGTCAAAACGCGCAATAAACTCTTCATCATTGGCATATTCAAGACGAAGTACTTTTATAGCAACGTCACGATCTAAAATGGTATCCTTCGCCAAGTAAACATTAGCCATTCCGCCGCCGCCAATTGTTTCAATTATTTTATAACGATCATTCAATAGATGACCTTTTAACACAGATTTTCACCTTCTTTCGCAGGAGAATCATGACTTATTATTGCGAGAGAGATATTATCCTCCCCACCCCGCTCATTTGCTAAATTTATAAATTGTTGCATTGTTTCCTCTAAACCACTGTCTGACACTATCAATTCAGCTAATTCTTCATCCGTAACCTTATTAGTTAATCCATCCGAACAAAGCAAGAGTCTATCACCTTGTTCCCAACCGATAGATTGGATTTCTGCGGTAATTTGTTCTTCAGTCCCTAATGCTCGTAACAGAACGTTCTTCCTTGGATGCTGCTCTGCATCATCCTTAGATATTTGTCCTGAACGAACAAGCTCATTTACAAGTGAATGGTCGTCTGTGATTTGGGTGAAATTATTTTCATTCAACAAATAGCACCTACTGTCCCCAATATGGGCTATTGTGACAAACTCATCGGTGCAAACAGTAACCACAATAGTTGTTCCCATTCCTTGACAAGCTTCATTATTATTTGCCTCATGATAAATAGACTTGTTCATTGTTATAACGGCATTCCAAAGCCATTCTTCTATTTCTTCTGGAGATGCTTTGGAATCGGTCTCCTCCCATTTTTCTTGAATGATCGAAGTTGCCATTTTACTAGCTATATCTCCAGCCTGATGACCACCCATTCCATCAGCAACTATTGCTAATAATTGTTGGGACCGATTATAAAAGACACCACCTGAGTCTTCATTATGGTTTCTTACTTTACCCTGGTCAGTTGTAAATTTCCCTTTCATCCTATCACCCCTTTTTCCTACACTATACACAGTAAGATTTACGTCCTGCCTATAGTATCGTAAAGCAGCATGAACAATACTATAAGTATTACATAATTTTACTAAAAACTACAATAGTATTCCATTTATTTACTTTTTATAAGTCGTGTTAGAAAGAATCCATCTGTTTGAAACGTTTGAGGAAAAAGCTGTAGACCCAGTTCAGTATGACCTGGTGAATTTGCTACATTGCTCGGTAGTTGGTCAAACAGTTGGTAATCGACATTATAATCTGTATGTTTTTTTAAGAAAGCTTCGACTACACCTTCGTTTTCCTCTTTATCAACAGTACATGTGCTATAAATTAACTGACCGTCTTTTTTAAGTAAAGGTGCTACACTTTCCATAATCTCTAATTGAATATCTGCTAAGCGCTCAATATCCTTTTCCTGTTTATTGTACTTGATATCAGGCTTACCACGAATAACGCCTAAACCTGAACATGGTGCATCAACCAGGATACGATCAAAGGTTTCCTTCTCATACATCTGGTGAAGATCTCTGGCATCAGCTTGTTTTGCATCTATTATAGTTAAATTCAATTCACTTGCTTTTTTGTTGAGAAGTTTTGCCTTTTTGGCATGCAGATCATACGCGTGAATAACACCTTGATCCTCCATCTTTTCTGCAATGTGAGTCACTTTGCCACCAGGTGCACTACATGCATCTAAAACCTGTAAACCTGGTTTCAGATTCATAACCTCACCAACCAGCATCGAACTTTGATCTTGGACTGTAACGAAGCCTTCAGAAAACAACGAAGTCTTTAGGACGTTTCCTTCTTTAATAACGATACCTTGACTTGAAAAATCAGAGGCGATAACATCCATACCTAGTTCTTTTAATCTTTTTATTGTTTCATCCCGTGTTCCTCTTAACGGTTGAACCCTTATTGACATTGGTTTACGACCTAAATTGGCTTCACACATTTCTCGTGTGATTGTTTCACCATACATGGACAACCATCTTTTAACCAACCATTCAGGATGACTTGTCTCAATAGAGATTTTTGTAGAAGTATTGGTAATTTTACTTGTGTCACGAACACCTTGTCGTTGCAGACTTCTAAGTACACCATTGACTAGAGAGGAGATCCCTTTGTGACCCTTACGTTTAGCTATTTCAACAGCTTCATGAATGATCGCGTGATCGGGTATTTTATCTAAGAATACCGATTGATAAACAGACATTCTTAATAACATTCTTACCCAGGGTTCTAGCTTCTTTTTGGGGTTTAAAAAATCCTCAAGGTAGAAATCCAGTGTGATTTTTCGCTGCATGGTTCCATAAACGACTTCCGTTAAAAGGCCCTCATCCTTAGGATTTATTTTTCGAGATTTTAATTCATGATCAATTAATAAATGACTATATCCACTGTCTTGCTCAATTCTTACTAAAATGTCCACAATCGCTTCTCTTAATTGGTAGTTACTCATTTAATCACCCATCTTAGTACCTATTTTAATTCGTTCAGTAGAGCCACGAAGGTATTCACTTACTGACATTCTTTTTTTACCTGAAGGTTGTATTTCTGTAACACGTATTCCTTTTTGATTACCACAAACAACTGTAAAATCTTCATCTGTTACCAGAACAATCTCTCCAGGGGAACCATTAAAATCCGAATCAACCATGTCCCCCCACCAAATCTTCATCGGTTTATCCTGATATATGGTAAATGCTACGGGCCAGGGATGAAGACCACGAATGTGGTTATAGATTATTTCATGACTTTTTTTCCAATCAATTTTTTCCTGATCTCGTTTTATATTCGAAGCAAATGTTGCATTTGACTCGTCTTGTTTAACAGGGTTTAGCTTTTGGTCAAATAACTGTGGTAACGTTTGTATTAATAAGTCTGCACCAGTAACTGATAATTTATCGTGAAGTGTTCCTACATGATCATTTGTTTCAATAGGAATTTTCCTTTGCGTTAAAATATCTCCTGCGTCTAGTTTATTGACCATATACATGATGGTAATACCGGTCTCTTTTTTCCCTTGTAAAATAGCATAGTGAATCGGTGCTCCTCCACGAAGTTCGGGTAAAATGGAGGCATGCACATTTATACATCCAAATGTTGGTGAATCAAGTAATGCTGTTGGTAGTATTTGTCCATATGCAGCTGTAACAATTAAATCAGGCTTATACTTCACTATTTCCTGGTAATTATCTTTTAATCTCTCAGGTTGAAATACAGGAATTTCATGTTTTTCCGCTTCGGTTTTAACTGGTGGTGGTGTTAGAATCTTTTTTCTTCCTTTTGGACGATCGGGCTGGGTAACTACTAAAACTACGTCGTACCCCTTTTGAACTATTGATTGCAGAATTGGGACAGAAAAATCAGGTGTACCCATAAAAACAATTCTCTTCATCTAAAAACCCCTTTCGTGTTTTAAAAAGGCTTATTTCGTAAGTTTTGTTGCTATTTAATCCTCGCAGTTGATATAAACTGCGACATAACTTGATGTGACGGTTAACCTACCGCTACGGAATTACACTTCGCTTTCACCCATCCGGGTACAAGTGCGACATCTGCTTCGTTTCACTGCGCAGTGTCTTCTACCCGTGGGCGGCTGATGAGCCCTCGAGCTAACGCTCTGCGGGGTCTCAGGCTAGGCCTCTGCTCCCACAGGATAAGGAAAGCTACATAGCTAGACATCGCACGCAGAAAATCGGTTTGTATTTTCAAGGAGTCTACGTGTATTTCCTTCGCTGTTATTTCTGTTACTGTCGTGAGACTGTATTAGTATTAATAGAACCCCTTACCAGTCAGGGTGAGCGGAGGGCGGTGACTCCTGCGGGAACAGCACGTGTCTGAAGACACCGAAGCGGTGGTTTTCCGCTTCGGAGGCTGAAGCCGTGCCCGCGGAAAGCATCCGCCCGTAGCGATCCCAGACGGCGGCAATAGAAATAAGCCTAAAGTTACGTCGCAGTTTATATCTATTGTGGCAAAAACAACAATCTTTTAGAAAACAGCCTTTAAAAAACTTTTTTACATCATTTGATATGGTTGCATATCAACCGTAATAAATAGATCGTCTTTCCTTGTTTCTTCCGAAAAATTTTGAATTATATTTTGGATTAACGTTCGAATATGTGGCTCATTTCTGTATTTTATCATGCATTGATAACGATATCTATTTTTGATACGAGCAAGTGGCGAAGGTGTAGGTCCTAGCACAACCGTTTCATCACTAACATGATCCAATAACATTTTCGTAATCTTTTGTGTCGTTTGTATAACCTTTACTTGATTTTCATGGGAAATAGTCATCAATGCCAAAAAAACGTATGGTGGATATTTAAACGTTTTTCGCATTGCCATTTCCTTTTTATAAAACTGAGTAAAATCATATTCACTTGCTAGTTCGATACTATAATGGTCCGGGGTATACGTTTGGACAATAACCTCACCAGGTAATTCATGTCTTCCCGCACGTCCACTTACTTGTGTTAATAATTGAAAGGTTTTTTCTGATGAGCGAAAGTCTGGCAGGTGCAGCATCGAATCAGCAGTTAATACTCCTACCAGTGTTACATTTTCAAAATCCAAACCTTTTGCAATCATTTGAGTTCCTAGTAAAATATCTGCTTCTCTATTTGCAAATTGATTAAGTAGTTTTTCATGCGCACCCTTACGTCTTGTTGTATCAACATCCATACGGATAACATTTGCCTCTGGAATTAACTGTGTTAATGCTTCTTCAACACGTTGGGTACCTGTTCCAAAGTATCGGATTAAATCACTGCTGCACTCCGGACAAATTGTAGGCATTGGCTCCTCATAAGAGCAATAATGACATTTTAGTTGATTACTATTTTTATGAAACGTAAGAGCGATATCACAATGTGGACATTCTTTCACATGACCACAATCACGGCACATCACAAATGTTGAATATCCTCTTCTGTTTAAAAGCAATACTATTTGTTCTTGCCGCTGGATACATTGTTCTATTCTCTCTTTCAAACTTCGTGAAAACATGGTTCTATTCCCCGCATGAAGTTCTTTACGCATATCAATTATTTCCACCTCAGGCATGGCTTGAGAGTTTGTTCGCTTTTCTAAGACAGCTAACCTGTATACACCTTTTTGTGCCCTTGCATATGATTCTAACGCGGGTGTAGCACTTCCTAGTATCACAGGGCATTGATGATTTTTTCCACGGTGAATCGCAACATCTCTAGCGTGATAACGTGGATTATCTTCTTGTTTATAGCTATTTTCATGTTCTTCATCAATTATAATTATTCCGAGATTCTCAAATGGAGCAAAAATAGCCGATCTTGCTCCGACAACAACCTGAACCTCTTTACGGTGGATTCGGCGCCACTCATCATATTTTTCCCCAGATGATAATGCACTATGTAATACCGCCACCTTGGAACCGAATCTTCCTTTAAATCGCTTGACCATTTGTGGGGTAAGTGATATTTCGGGTACTAAGACGATAGCTTCTTGACCCTTTTTTATAACATCCTGAATCGCTTGCAAATAAATTTCCGTTTTACCACTTCCTGTAACACCATGTACTAAAAACACATCATGCTCATTCGCGACTATTTTTTCCTTGATTGGAATAATTGCTTGTTCCTGCTCTTCAGTGAGTTCCAGTGCAGTGGTTTGAACGATTGACTCATCATCAAATGGGTTACGATAAACCTCTTCACTATAATTTTCAAGTATATGTTTATCTACTAAATTCTTTATCGTGGCATTTGACGTCTGTAGTTTATGTATTAATGTTCTCTTTTCAATTGGGGCTGGATTTTCAATAAAAAAAGTAATCAATTCATGTTGCTTCTTCGCATTTGTCGATAGGTCTAGTAGAGTTTCTTCTAGCAAGTGAGAACTTCGTAATGGCTTAATCATGGTTACACGTTTTTTGGTGATTTTTGATTTCACTAAATAGTTAACTGCAATATCACCGTCCTGAACAGCCTTTTGCAGTTGGTAGTAACTAACGGGAGAATGGTCGACCTCTTCATAGGGAATGACATCACGTCCAGCAAAAAAATTCTCTAATTCATTGGTCATCTCTTCATCAGTTAATCGTATTAATTCTTTTTGATAGTGTGCTTTTAACACCTGTGGAAGCATGGCTTGAAGTGCAGTAATATACAAGCTTAACGTTTCTTCAGCTAGCCATCTCCCTAATTCGAGTAGTTCATTCGTTAGTACAGGTGTTAAATCAAGCACTTCGAGGATATCTTTTAATTTAGTTAACTCTGTTTGAGAAGTAAATTCCACAACGAACCCCATAATTTTCCGTGGGCCAAACGGTACAATTACCCGCATTCCCTTTTGTAGTACTCCTTGGAATTGCTTAGGAATCTGGTAATCAAACGTTTGATTAATTGAACTTGCCGGAACATCTACAATCACTTTTGCTATATTCACTGAACTTCATCCTTCATATCTCGAGCGATATAATTCATTAGCTTATCTGCAACATCCAATTTAGAAGCTATTTCGATCTCTATCGGCTCCAATGATTTGTTTACATATGTTGCAATATTAGTATCACCAGCAAAGCCTGCGCCCTCACTAGCCACATTATTAATAACAATTGCGTCTAAATGTTTATTCTTCAACTTCTGAATACCATATTCTATTGGATTACTAGTTTCAGCAGCAAAACCTACTAAAAATTGATGTGTTTTTTGTTCTCCAAGAGATTGCAATATATCCTTTGTCCGCTCCATTTCCACATTCCAATTATTCGGTTGCTTTTTCATCTTATCATCAAAAGTTACTTTCGGACGGTAGTCTGCCACTGCTGCTGCCTTTATAACAATATCATGTTCTGAAAAATTCGAGTGCATCGCTTCGTACATTTCCTCGGCTGAGGTAACATTAATTCTTGTTATATGGTTGGCTGTAAGTCTAAGATCAACAGGCCCTGTAACAAGTGTAACCTCAGCACCAAGTTTAGCTGCAGCTTCAGCTAGAGCAAATCCCATCTTACCAGATGACCTATTCGTAAAATAACGAACGGGATCTATTTTTTCTCTAGTAGGCCCTGCAGAAATTAAGACTTTTTTTCCTTTAAACAATGAATTACTTGCTATATGATTTGAAACAGTATCTATAATGCTTTCTGGTTCTTCCAATCTGCCCTTACCAACATAACCACATGCCAAATAACCATCACCAGGTTCTATAAAGTGGTAGTTCCATTCTTCTAGCTTTTTCATGTTTTCGATTACTGCTGGATGTGCATACATGTGAACATTCATTGCTGGAGCAATATAAACACTTGCTTGTGTGGCCAATAAAGTAGTGGATAGCATATCATTTGCTATGCCGTTTGCTAGTTTTCCAATAATATTTGCTGTCGCAGGCGCAACGATAGCAATATCGGCCCAATCAGCAACATCAATATGAGCAATTTTTTCTGGATCTTTTTCATCAAACGTATCTATGTAAACGGGGTTTCTGGATAAAGCTTGAAACGTTAATGGAGAAACAAATTCAGTTGCATTTTGAGTCATCATTACTTTCACATTTGCACCATGTTGTGTTAATTTACTTGTTAATGCGCATGCTTTATAAACTGCTATTCCTCCAGACACTCCCAAGAGAATATTCTTACCTTGTAACATATTTCAAACCCCTTTCTTCATATAAGAGAGATTTAATATAAAACCCTCGCATAAAATAGCGAGGGCTCTTGTTGCTAATTATCTTCGTCTACAAATAGCTTTCCAGATTGGACCTCTTCAAGTGCCATACCTACAAACTTAGATGATTTTGGGTGATCCACCTGTAAATTATTTTTCTCCCGAAGTTGTCTAGCACGTCTTGATGAAAGCGTAACAAGTACATATTTTGACCGGATCTTTTCTTGTAAAGCATCAATTGACGGTTCTAACATCATTTCAATTCATCCTCCAATAACTGTTTATATTGTTTGGCAATACGTTCTCGCTTACAATGTTCGCTTTGAATGATAGACTGTATTTTTTCTACAGCATGATCTACATGATCATTCACAACGACATAATCATACGCATCCATCATTTCAATTTCATTTCTTGCTTCCTTTAAACGATTTAATACGAGATCCTGTGTTTCGGTCCCTCTACTTAAAATACGATTTTTCAGCTCTTCCAAACTAGGTGGGAACAAGAAGATAAATACACCCTCAGGAAAGTTCTCTTTGACTTGTAATGCTCCTTTTACTTCTATTTCCAGGAAAACATCATGACCTTCTGCTAAAGTTCGCTCCACATATTCTCTTGGTGTCCCATAATAATTATTGACATATTGTGCGTATTCTAACAGCTGCCCCTTTTCGATTAAGCTTTCAAATTCACTTTTTGATTTATAAAAGTAATCAATTCCATCTGTTTCACCAGTTCTAATGTCTCTAGTTGTCATAGAAATAGAATACCTTAAATCTGTATCTTGTTCAAAAAGCTCTTTCCTAACAGTCCCCTTCCCGACACCTGAGGGGCCGGAAAGAATAAATAATATACCTTTCTCTTCAATCAAAACAGTTCCTCCTACTACTTATTCGTCAGACATTTCTTCGTGACTCAGAACACGCTGACCAACGGTTTCAGGTTGTACAGCAGATAATACGACATGATCACTATCTGTAATAATTACAGCACGAGTTCGTCGACCATAGGTAGCATCCACTAATTTATTGTTATCCCGTGCTACTGTCACAATTCTTTTGATTGGTGCTGATTCTGGTGAAACGATGGAAATGATTCGATTTGCTGACACTACATTTCCAAATCCTATATTTATTAAACGTAAACTCAAATTGGCTCCCCCTCATTTGCTATCTTTCTATAGCAATTCCTACATATTTTTTCTCTTTTTTATAGTACGTCTATTATATGAAAAATGGAATACAAAACTCAAATGATTACTCTATATTTTGAATTTGCTCTTTGATCTTTTCGATATCTCCTTTTAACGACACTACCCACTCCCCGATTTTAGCATCTGTAGACTTCGATCCTATCGTGTTGGCCTCACGATGCATTTCCTGACTAATAAAATCAAGTTTTCGACCTATAGTTCCCTCTTGTTTGATTGTTTCCTTAAATAGATCGATATGACTTTGTAACCGGGTTATTTCTTCGGTTATGTCTCCTTTTTCTGCTAGAAGAGCAATTTCTTGATAAATTCGTGAATCCTCAAGCGGTATATTTTCATTAAGGTAATCCTTTAATCGATTATGTATCCGCTCCCGATACTCCTCAATCACACTACTCCTACTCGAATGCAATAATGAAACTGTGGTTTGCATCGTTTCCATTATGTTCACTATATCACGAATAAGATGAGTTCCTTCCTCATTACGCATTTTTACCACTTGTTCGCATGCATTTTTTGTACTATTTAATATCGCATCCTTTATTCCATCAGGATGTTCTTGCATTTCTTCGACACTGATAAGTTCTGGCATGGAAGAAATAACACTAATCGGTATTTCTCCTGGTATATGATGTATATTTTTCACTTTGGTTAATTGCTCGACATATTGCTCCAACAAATCCCAATCCGTTTTTAAATGTTTTCGAACAAAGCCTTCTCCCTCGATCCCAATATAAACTTCAATTCTACCACGTTGAAAATAGGATTGAATTATTTTGCGGATTTTATCCTCTAGAAATAATAGAGAACGAGGTATCTTGGCTGAAAAATCTAAAAAACGGTGATTAACTGTTCGAATCTCAACTGTTACAGTAGTATTTTCATCAGTTAGAACATCTCTTCCATATCCTGTCATGCTATTTCCCATTTTATCACATCCATTACGATCAAAAGTGTTCTTTTAATGAGCTTATTTAATTATAGCAGTGATAGGATGAAATACAAAACCCCTTACATACAAAATGTAAGGGGTCTATCCATTTATTTTTTTGTGAATCCAAATAATACAGTCGGTAAAGCGGAGAGAACAAGGATAAACATCCAATCTCTAACACCTAAGAAAGTAGTATGGAAAATAGGTTGTAAAGGTTCCCAGTAAATAACGATGAGTAGTAACAGTAGCGATGAAATAACGGCAAAAATTAAATACATATTTTCAAACGGGTTTCTTGAAAAAACCGTATTTTCACAGCGACAGTCAAATACATGTATTAATTGGGCCATTACCAACGTTGTAAAAGCTACTGTTTGCCCATATATTAAATTATCCGGGTTATTTTGATAGGTCAACATAAATGCTATTAATGTTACCAATCCTATTAAAATACCACGACTTATGATTTTAAATCCTAGGCCTCTGGCAAATATTCCTTCCCGTGGATTTCTTGGGCCTTGTTTCATGACATTTTCCTCAGATTTATCTAAGCCTAGCGCCATGGCAGGAAGCCCATCTGTAACCAGGTTCACCCATAATATTTGTACAGGCACTAATGGTAACGGCAATGCCAATAACATCGCAAACAACATCACCAAAATCTCCCCAACGTTTGATGCTAGTAAATAACGAATAAATTTACGTATGTTTTCATAAATGTTACGGCCTTCTTTAATGGCTGCTTTAATCGTTGCAAAGTTATCATCCATTAGAATAAGTGAAGAGGCTTCTTTCGTTACATCTGTTCCGCTTCTCCCCATACTAATACCAATATTACTCGCTTTAATAGCAGGTGCATCATTAACACCATCACCAGTCATAGCAACGATATGACCTTTTTCTTGGAAAGCTTGTACGATCTTTAATTTATGTTCTGGGGTAACTCGGGCAAATACATAAACTCGTTCAATGATGTCTCGAAGTTCTGTAACAGACATTTGATTTAGCTGGTATCCGTCTAATACCAACCCCTCACTTGGAAGTAAATCTAAATTAATTGCTATTGCTCGTGCTGTTTTCTCATGATCTCCTGTAATCATTACTGTTTTAATACCAGCTTCCTTACATTCTTTTATGGCTGTTTTTACTTCTTTTCTTGGAGGGTCCATCATGCCATATAACCCAATAAACGTTAAATCTTTTTCTATTGAAATAGGATCGATCGAATCATTTTTAGAAATAGGTTTCATCCCGATTGCAATAGTACGCAATGCCTTTTCAGCCATCTTGTTGATGGCTTCATCAATACCTTTTTTATCCTCCGCTCTTAATAGCTTCCTACCACTATCATCGAGAAAAAAGGATGATCTTGGGAGCAATACGTCTGGTGCACCTTTTGTTATAATAAAACGGCGCTTATTCTCATCTTCTACAATAACACTCATTCGTTTTCGGTCTGAATCAAAGGGAATTTCCTTTATTACTTTATATTGTTCATCATCAGTTGGTGACAGACCCATTTTTCTAGCTGCAACTAGTAACGCACCTTCAGTTGGATCTCCATCAACTAGGTACTTCCCTTTTTTGACTTGTAAGGATGAATTATTACAAAGCATTCCATATAATAACATCGATTCTAAATGTGGGTACGCGCGATCTACTTTCGTTTTATTCAGAAAGTAATCTCCACGGATGTCGTATCCATCTCCACTTACATATAAGTATTGACCGTTTATATAAACTTCCTTAACTGTCATCTGGTTTTCCGTCATTGTTCCAGTTTTATCTGAACAAATAACAGAAGCACATCCTAATGTTTCAACGGCTGATAACTTCCTTACGATTGCTTTTTTCTTGATCATACGTTGAACTCCTAGTGACAATGCAACTGTCACAATTGCAGGCAACCCCTCTGGAATAGCTGCAACTGCCAATGAAACCCCTGCTAAGAACATATTATAAACAGGATGCCCCTGATACACACCAATACCTACTACTAAAGCTGTTAAAAATAACGCCAAAACAATTAGTATTTTACCTAATTCTGCTAATTTATATTCCAGTGGTGTTACAGATTTTTTTGTTTTTACCATTAGGGAAGCAATTTGTCCCATTACGGTATTCATTCCAGTACCAACCACAATACCCGTAGCTGATCCGCGTGTTACCAATGTTCCCATAAACCCCATATTCACCTGGTCTTGGGGATCAAGTTGATCTTTTGAAATGGCTGTTGCGTGTTTCATGACAGGTAAAGATTCTCCAGTTAAAGCAGATTCTTCCGTTTCAAGACTATTTGATTTTACGATACGAAGATCTGCTGAAATACGATCTCCGCTATTAATCCGTACAACATCTCCAACAACCAATTCATGTGATGGGATTTTACTCCACTCACTATCTCGTAAGACATTCGCTACTGGTGCGGATAACTCTTTTAGCTTTGATAACGATTTCTCTGCTTTTTGTTCTTGAAAAAATCCTATAAATCCATTAACAAGTACAATAACCATAATAGCAATAGCATCAACATACTCACCGAGTAATCCAGCTATTAATGTGGCTGCCAATAACACTAGCACCATAAAATCCTGAAATTGTTTTAGAAAAATTAACCACTTGGATGTATTTTTTTCAGTTTCTAATACGTTTAACCCAAATTGTTTACGGCGCTCGTCCACTTTCTTAGCTGAAAGTCCCCTGTTAGTAGTTACATGCAGCTTTTGTTCCACTCGATCTACGTCCATTTGATACCATTTCACAACGCATTCCTCCAGCTTCGTCTGTATGCTTAAGTAAAAATAGATATAGTTGTCCAATCATTCTTTATATGAATATCTATGCAGACTCCTTGGAAAAAATGCTATAATTACGCATGAGGTGATTGAATGCCATTTGATGGAATCGTTACTCGAGCAGTAACAAAAGAACTTAGTGACACTATTATTCCTGGTAAAATTAACAAAATATATCAACCAACTGAAACCGAACTAGTATTCACCATACGTAGTCAAGGGACGAATCATACACTCCTTTTATCTATTCACCCTATGTACGCACGTGTTCACCTGACAAAGGATGTTTATAAAAATCCTAAGGAGCCATCCATGTTTTGTATGCTCCTTCGTAAGCATTTATCCGGTGCCATTGTTGAATCTATAGAGCAGTATGGGATGGAGCGAATCATAACCTTCACGATTAAAATGCGAAACGAAATCGGTGATACTGTCTATAAATCGTTAATTGTAGAGTTAATGGGAAAACATAGTAATGTTATGCTAGTCGACCAAGATAAGGGACATATCATTGACAGTTTAAAGCATGTTTCTATGGCACAGAACCGTTTTCGAACCATATTACCAGGGCATGAATATAAAATGCCACCAACTCAAAATAAGTTAAACTTATTGAAAATAGACAGTGAAACATTTATCAAAAAAATCGATTTTAATACTGGTAAAATAGATATGCAGATCGTTCATGCACTAGTAGGTGTTTCGCCTCTAATTGCAAAAGAAATTGTTTATCGTGCAAAGCTTGGTTCTACCAACACATATATGGAAAAGTTTTCTGAGATCCAGCTATTAATTCAAAAGAACCATTATACACCAGCAATTTACCGAAATAATAAGGAAGACTTCCATGTTCTTCCTCTGACATCATTTGTTGAAGAATCAGAAACTTTAGCATCCACAAATGAAATGCTTGATCAATTTTATTCCGGAAAAGCCGAACGTGACCGCGTAAAACAACAAGCTAAAGACTTATATCGATTTATTAAGAACGAGCAGGATAAAAACAAGCGTAAACTTAAAAAACACCAGCAAACAATGAAAAAAGCTGAGAGTGCTGATCAGTTTCAACGAAAAGGCGAGCTGCTTACCGCAAATATGCATATCGTTAAACAGGGAGATAAAACTGTAACGGTAGTTGATTATTATGACCCTGAACAAAATGAAATAACAATTGAATTAAATCCAATGAAAACGCCAAGTGAGAATGCACAAAGCTTTTTTAAGACATATCAAAAATTAAAAACGTCTAAGGATAAGATAAAACAGGAAATGAAGAAAACGGATGAAGAGATTGCGTACTTTGACCAGCTTTTGCAACAAATCGATGTAGCTAGCGAATATGATATTGAAGAAATTCGAGAGGAACTTCGCGAAGAGGGCTATCTAAAAAGGCAAAGTAAACAAAAGAAACAGAAGAACAAATCATCTAAACCCGTTCCAGAAGAATTCATTTCTTCAGACGGAACCCAGCTGTTAGTTGGTAAGAATAATAAACAGAATGAATATGTAACGAGTAAAATGGCAAGACGTGATGATATATGGCTCCACACAAAGGACATTCCAGGATCACATGTAATTATACGAGATAGTGAACCAAGTGAAACCACATTATTAGAAGCAGCACAAATTGCAGCTTATTTCAGTAAGTCACAGCAGTCATCTTCTGTACCTGTTGACTATACAAAAATAAGATACGTCAAAAAGCCAAACGGAGCAAAACCAGGGTTTGTAACATATGACAATCAAAAAACAGTATATGTAACCCCAGACAAGACTACGATTGAAAAACTGAAAAAATAATCGCAAAAGCGGATAATTCTCTTTGAATTATCCGCTTTATTTCTGACTCATTTTGAAAGTTTTGTTGCATTTTCATTCTCAAAGTTGATGTAAACTGCGACGTAACTTTAGGCTTATTTCTAAGAACGCGTGCTATTGCCGCCGTCTGGGATCGCTACGGGCGGATGCTTTCCGCGGGCACGGCTTCAGCCTCCGAAGCGGAAAACCACCGCTTCGGTGTCTTCAGACACGTGCTGTTCCCGCAGGAGTCACCGCCCTCCGCTCACCCTGACTGGTAAGGGTTTTATTAATACTAATACAGTCCCACGACAGTAACAGAAATAACAGCGGAGGAAATACACGTAGACTCCTTGAAAATACAAACCGATTTTCTGCGTGCGATGTCTAGCTATGTAGCTTTCCTTATCCTGTGGGAGCAGAGGCCTAGCCTGAGACCCCAGAGAGCGTTAGCTCGAGGAGGCTCATCAGCCGCCCACGGGTAGAAGACACTACGCAGTGAAACGAAGCAGATGTCGCACTTGTACCCGGATGGGTGAAAGCGAAGTGTATTTCCGTAGCGGTAGGTTAACCGTCACATCAAGTTATGTCGCAGTTTATATCTACTGTGACTAAGACAACATTCTTTTAAAAAACAGCCTTATTTTATATAGATTTAGGATTCAACGTTACGTCGATATTACCTCTGGTAGCTTTTGAATATGGACAGACTTGGTGAGCATCTTTTGCAAGCTGATCTGCTTCGTCCTGACTTACTCCTTTTATACTTATATTTAACGTAACACCTATTTTAAAGCCGTCATCTTCTGAATCTTTTAAAAAGCTGACTTCTGCCGTTGTTTCAGAGTCAATATCTTTGTTTTGCTTTGAAGCAACCAAATTTAAAGCACCATCAAAACATGCAGAATATGTTGCAGCGAAAAGCTGTTCTGGATTAGAGCCTTTATCCTCTTTATTTGTTGCTGGATTAACTAATTTTAGATCAATTAATCCATCATCGGATTTAACATGACCATCTCTTCCATTTTTAGCAGTTGCTTTAGAAGTAAATATTACATTACTCATTAGAAACACTCCTTTTAACCTGTTTACTATAAATGTACCTCAAATAGACCAATAGTAAACGAATTATAGGAATTTTTCTGTTTGGAGAGCTTCAATGAACTGGTCTACCTGCGATAATTCCCGCACCCCTTCCTGGTAACATATCCAGGTGTCCCGTGTAACATTTACACCGTCCAATGTTAATGGAATATGGGCATAAGTATCCATTAGTGAATCAGAGACGCTTTTTGGTAATACAGCCATTCCAAGACCTTGTTTCATAAACTGTTTACACGTTTCTATTTGATCCACCCTTATTGTCTTCACTGGCTTTATTTGATCCTGGTGGTGGTACAACCAATGGTCCACTAGCTCATGCATACTATCATCACTTTTAAATGAAATGATTGGACGCTCTTTAATTGAAGTTTGTGGAAATTCCTCTGTATCAAAAATAAATAATGGATCATCAAATAGACGAATACATGTACTTTCCTTAAGCTTTTCTCCACGTATAATACAAACATGATAATTTTTATGATCTCGTTTAATGTCTTCGCTAATTCCTGTCACAAGATCAATAGCTACTTTAGGGAACTTTCTCGTATATTCTGCTAAAATTGCAGGTAAAAAACGCTGGCTAATGAGAGAAGAACAGGCTATAGATAGAGTTCCTTGCACCTCTTCACTTGATTGTGCAAGTTTATTTTTAATTGAAACTTCATGTTCTATAACACTTTTTGCATGGTTTACTATCATTTCACCACTGGATGTTAACATTAAGCGTTTTGGCGTTCGAATGAAAATCTTTTCCCCGAAATATTCCTCTATATATTTTAGACGCTGGGTAACAGCTGGCTGTGAAATTAGTATTGCTTTAGCCGTTCCTCGTATCGTTCCTATTTCATCTAACTTTAACAACAGTGTATAATCATCTATTCTCATTAAAATTACCTCACTGATAAGAAATTATTATATAACATGATTATAAACTACTATTTTACTTATTGCATATCAAATCATATGATAAACATATATAAAATAATTGAAAAAGCAGGTGTGTTATGAATAATAAAGATTCTGTTAAGAAGACTTTTTCAACAAATAAGGAGGCATATATTAGTAGTTCTACACACGCAAAAGAAAGTGATTTGACATTAATAACGGATTGGTTAAATCCTTCTTTACAAATGGTAGCTCTTGATATTGCTACTGGTGGTGGACACGTTGCAAAACAGCTTTCAAGTTTCGTATCTATAGTAGTGGCAACAGACCTAACAGAAGAAATGCTGGAAAATACGGCAAAGCATTTACAAGACTACAAAAATATTACGTATAAAATTGCAGATGCAGAGAACCTACCTTTTATGGATGACATTTTTGATATCGTCACATGCCGGATCGCAGCTCATCACTTTCCTAACCCCGATCGGTATATTTATGAAGTTGCTCGAGTATTGAAGTCAAAAGGAAAATTCTTATTTATTGACAACATTGCTCCCACTTATTCTGTACATGACCAGTTTATAAATACACTAGAAAAAATCAGGGATAACAGTCATAACCGTTCGAGAACCATATTAGAATGGAAAAACATATTAACTAGTAGTAACCTTTCTATATTAAAGGAGTTAACACGAAAGAAACGATTGCCCTATCAAGAATGGCTCGAACGAACAGTGGAGGATAAAAACGACCAGGAGAAAGTAAATCAGTATATATTAGCTGCCCCACAAGACATTCGGGAATACTTTCAATTTGACATAGATGATACTACAATACATTCCTTTTCGATTGATGAGTGGATGGTAATGTGTGAGAAATAATAATAGAGCTGCCTTTGAAGGCAGCTCTATTATTAAACGTGTACTTACATTTTAGTATTTTTTATATACTATCACGCCATGCTTGTAATGTTTGTTTCTCCGTTTGATTAATCGTTCCATCATCCAACAAAAGTTGAAGTACTGCTTCATAGTTAGTGATGGTCTGAAAATCTATATTCGCATTAGAAAAGAGATCTTCTGATTTTGCTAACCCATATGTGAAAATGGCCATTACTCCAAGTACCTTAAAACCTTCTTTTTCAATCGCTTGTGCAGCATCAATAGAAGAACCGCCGGTGGAAATTAAATCTTCAATAACTAAAACCTTATCTCCTTTAAAAATTGCTCCTTCTATTAGATTTTCTTTTCCGTGTCCTTTGGGCTTGGATCGTACATAAACCATTGGTAAGTCGAGACGTTCTGCTAACCATGCAGCGTGTGGAATGCCGGCAGTAGCACAGCCTGCAATTACATCTGGCTTCTCCTTTAATCCAGCTATCAATTGAACAAAAGCTTCTGTTATTTTCTTCCGAATAGACGGGTAAGACATAGTAAGTCGATTATCACAATAAATGGGAGATTTTATTCCAGAAGTCCATGTAAAGTAGTCATTTGTTTTGATTTGAACCGCCTTAATTTCCAATAAATCTCTTGCTAACTCATTCGTTAACCCCATATGCCCACTCCTTTTTGACTGTTTCATATGCAATATATGGATCTTTTGATTGGGTTACACTTCTTCCAACCACTAGAATATCAGAACCGTTCTTTCTGGCAAAGGCTGGTGTTGCTACTCGCTCTTGATCATCCACACTTGACTCTTTTAAACGAATACCTGGGGTTACGGTTAAAAATGATGACCCGCATACCTCTTTGATTTGCTTAGCCTCATGCACAGAACATACCACACCATCAGCCCCATAATGATTAGCAAATTCAGCAAAATGAACAACATTATCTTGTAAATTCCCCTGTATTAAAAGCTCTTTATTCATCAGTTCATTCGTATGAGACGTTAAGATGGTAACTGCAATCAACTTTGTCTTCAGATTATGGTCTGCTCCTGATAATAAACCTTCCTTAGCCCGCATTATCATTTCACTTCCGCCAAGTGCGTGTACATTTACCATATCCACATCAAGTTTGGCGATATTTTTCATCGCTTTCATGACAGTTGTTGGAATATCATGTAATTTCAAATCTAAGAATATAGCATGATCATTTTCCTTTAATTTTTCGATAACTTTCGGTCCTTCACGATAAAATAATTCCATTCCAACTTTTACCGGAACACCTTGTAAAGCGTGTTCATCGAGAAAATTCCTCGTTTCAACCCAACTTGGAAAATCAAGTGATAAATATATACGATTATCCATTAAATGATCCCCTTTCCAACTGCCTCCTGGGCCGATGTAAATCCATTAGATTGTAGTACATTCGGTAAATTCTCAATTATTTCTGGACATATAAATGGATTTTGAAAGTTCGCTGTCCCGATAGCAACAGCGCTGGCTCCTGCCAATAAAAATTCCAATACGTCTTCTGCACTGCTTATTCCTCCCATACCAATGATTGGAATGGATACGTGTTGTTTCACTTCATAGATCATTCGAATCGCAACTGGTTTTATGGCTGGTCCAGATAATCCCCCTGTTTTGTTTGCTAGTAATGGACGTTTACTAGGTAAGTGAATCTGCATTCCAGATAGGGTATTAATCATGGATAACCCGTCGGCACCAGCTGCTTCTACCGCTTTTGCCATTGAAACGATATCCGCTACATTTGGAGAGAGCTTAACATAAACTGGTAAGTTACTGACTCGTTTTACTTTTTCAGTTACCTTAGCAGCCATATCAGGGTTTGTTCCAAATTGAATCCCACCCTCTTTAACATTCGGACAGGAAATATTTAATTCAAGTGCTTGAATGTGTTCTGCTTGATTAAACGTACGTGCGACTTCTTCATACTCTTTTAACGTACTTCCTGCTACATTAGCAATGATCGGAATATCATAATCTGCTAGAAAAGGTACTTCGGTTTGAATTATATTTTCTACTCCTGGATTTTGTAGACCAATTGCATTTAACATTCCTGATGCAGTCTCAGCTACACGTGGTGTTTGATTTCCATAACGCTCATTTCCAGTGGCTGCTTTCATGATAACCGCACCTAATAAGTTTAAATCATAGAATTGACTATACTCACGTCCAAAGCCAAAACATCCTGATGCTGGCATGATTGGATTTTTTAATGACAAACCTGGTAAATTTACGGCTAAATCTATCATAAACTCACCTCATGAGCTGCAAAAACTGGTCCATCTTTGCATATTTTTTTATAACCACCATTGTCATCTGTCGGTATGACACAGGCAAAACAAGCACCGACCCCACAGCCCATTCTTTCTTCAAGTGAAATGTACCCCTCTTTATGTGGAAGCTCTGTACATACTGCTTTCAGCATAGGCAATGGACCACAGGAGTAATAACGATCAATCTCCGCAATATCCCAAAGCACATCCGTCACAAAACCACGAGAACCATAGGAACCATCGTTTGTAACGATATAGGTATCACCTAACTGTTTAAATTTTTCCTCATAAAAAACACTTGCACCTGTTTGAAATCCTAGTACTGAAATAACCTTCACGTTTTTTTCAGCTAAGGCTTTTCCGAGATAATATAGTGGTGGAACGCCTATCCCCCCACCAACTAGCAAAACAGTAGATGACTCTACACCGATATAATCAAAGCCATTCCCACTCGGTCCCAACACACTAATTCGTGACCCAGGTTGGTACGCTGCTAGTTTTTCTGTTCCTGAACCAACTTTTTTAAATAAAATGGTAAGTGTATTATTGAATTTGTCGACATCAGCGATTGATATCGGGCGTCGCAATGTATGTCCTTCCACATAGATGTGAAGAAACTGCCCAGGAACCGCATGCTTACATATATATTCACTTTTTAATTCCATTTCCATGGTATCTAATGCTATATCAGTTGATGAAAGAACTTCTACTTCTAATTTTTTCATCATACCCGTCCTGCCTCCTTGTTTGCCATGGGTTTTGCACTAAATGTAGTAGAATCAATCACATTTAAGATGGCATTGGCAGTATCCAGGTTCGTTAAACATGCTATTCCATGCTCTACTGCTTCACGACGAATTTTAAAGCCATCTGATCTCGGTTTTTTCCCTGAGTTAAGTGTATTTACAACAAATTGTACATCACCATTCTCTATGATGGATAATACATTTGGCTCAGCAGACCCTATTTTTGCTACTTCTGTTACCGGGATTCCAGATTGGTTTACAAATGAAGCAGTTCCTTGTGTTGCATACAAATGAAAGCCTAGTTGGTGAAAACGTTCTGCTATTTCCAGCATTTCGCCCTTGTCCTTATCTGCAACAGTTAGTAAAACGGAACCTTCATGCGGCACATGTAGTCCTGAAGCAATCAGACCTTTATATAATGCCTTTTCCAAGGTTTTATCATAGCCGATAGCTTCTCCTGTTGATTTCATTTCAGGACCTAAAGTCGTATCAACGCTTCGTAATTTTTCAAATGAAAATACAGGAACTTTAACCGAAACATGATCCTGTTCTGGAAGTATTCCTGTTTGATAACCCAATTCAGGTAACGCTGTTCCAAGGATGCATTTAGTAGCAATGTTAGCCATCGTCACTCCAGTAATTTTACTTAAGAATGGTATCGTTCTGCTTGCTCGAGGGTTTACTTCCAGAACATATACATCTTCACCTCGAATGATAAATTGTATATTTATTAACCCCTTCACGTGTAAGGCTCGTGCTATTTTTACAGTAGCATCCATACATTTCTGTTTAACCGTTTCACTCATCCGTTGCGGTGGATAGACTGCAATGGAATCTCCTGAATGGACACCAGCTCGTTCTATGTGTTCCATGATTCCTGGAACAATAATGGTGTCTCCGTCACTGATAGCATCAACCTCTACTTCAATCCCTGTAATATACTTATCTATCAGAATTGGGTGCTCATCATGTTGCTGATTACCTTTTTGTAAATACGCATTTAATTCTTCATCATCATACACGATTTCCATTCTGCTTCCACCTATTACATACGAAGGACGAACCAATACAGGGTAGCCAATCGCATTTGCAACGTCCATTGCCTGCTCAAGCTTTATTACCGTTTTACCTGTTGGTCGCATCAGATTTAACTGATCAAGCAACTGTTCAAATTTATCTCTGTCTTCCGCACGGTCAATAGCTTCTAGGTCTGTTCCTAAAATTTTCACACCCCGGCGTTCTAATCCAGCTGCTAAGTTAATTGCTGTTTGTCCTCCAAACTGAACAATTACTCCTTCTGGCTGTTCCAAGTCAACCACATGCATCACATCTTCTAAGGTTAGTGGTTCAAAGTAAAGTTTGTCAGAAATGCTGAAGTCAGTTGAGACGGTTTCGGGATTATTGTTCATAATAATAGCTTCATATCCCAATTCCTTAATAGCCAGTACGGAATGAACAGTGGCATAATCAAACTCTATCCCTTGACCAATTCTAATTGGCCCTGAACCAAGTACAAGTACTTTTTTGCGATTGGATGAAAGTGACTCATTTTCTTCTTCATACGTACTGTAAAAATAAGGTGTTTCAGATGAAAACTCAGCAGCACACGTATCAACCATCTTGAAAACTGGTGAAATCTTTTCCGTTTTACGAAGTTGATACACCTCATCAACTGTTGTTTCCCATAACCTAGCAAGTTGTGTGTCAGGGAATCCATGTTCTTTCGCTTTTAGCAGTAATTCATATGAAAATCTATTTTCTATTAGCTCTTTTTCCAAATTAATTAGCTTCTCTAGTTTCCATAAGAAAAAACGATCAATTTTTGTTAACTTGAAAATTTCATCAACACTCATGCCTCTTCGCAGTACCTCAGCTATTACGAATAATCGTTCATCATCTGCTTTTTTCAACCTTTTTGTTAGATCACCCATCGAAAGGTCAACTAAGCTTTTCAACCATAATTCCTCTGTTCCACTATCAAGGGAGCGAACTCCTTTTAACAATGACTCTTCAAAATTCCGTCCAATAGCCATTACTTCTCCAGTTGCTTTCATTTGGGTACCAAGGTAACGGTCTCCAGTAATAAATTTATCAAATGGAAAGCGAGGAATTTTCGTAACGACATAGTCTAATGTTGGTTCAAAACACGCATATGTTGTTCCTGTAATCGGGTTAATAATCTCATCCATCGTTAACCCGACCGCAATTTTAGCAGCCATTTTAGCAATCGGGTAACCGGTAGCTTTTGATGCAAGGGCTGATGATCTGCTTACGCGTGGATTAACTTCGATAATATAATAATCAAAGCTATTTGGATCAAGTGCTAATTGCACATTACATCCGCCTTCAATTTTGAGAGCGCGAATGATTTTTAAAGAAGCGTTTCTTAGTAACTGATATTCTCGATCACTTAAGGTCTGTGACGGAGCAACAACGATGGAATCTCCGGTATGAATTCCTACTGGGTCAATATTTTCCATGTTACACACTACGATAGCCTGGTCATTTTTATCACGCATTACTTCATATTCAATTTCTTTAAATCCTGCAATATTTTTTTCGATTAAACATTGATCTACAGGTGATAAAGCTAATCCGTTCCGGGCGATTTCTCGTAATTCAGATTCGTTATAGCACATGCCCCCACCTGTTCCGCCTAGTGTATATGCTGGACGGACTATTAATGGAAAACCGATAACTGATGCAAATTCACAAGCCTGTTCCACAGAATTTACTATACTGCTATCTGGTACAGGTTCGTTTAATTCCTGCATTAAATTTCTAAACTTTTCACGATCTTCTGCTTGTTGAATCGCCTCGAGAGACGTACCTAGTAAATTCACGTTATATTCCGCTAGCACTCCTGTTTCTTCTAGTGCTACAGCCAGGTTTAAGCCAGTTTGGCCTCCAAGTGTTGGCAAGAGAGCATCTGGTTGTTCCTTACGTATGATTTTGGTTAAAAATTCTACTGTTAATGGTTCCATATAAACCTTATCTGCAACCGTATGATCGGTCATGATGGTGGCAGGGTTTGAATTTGCCAAAATAACTGTGTAACCTTCTTCTTTCAACGCTTGACATGCCTGTGTACCAGAGTAATCAAACTCGGCTGCTTGCCCAATTACGATGGGACCTGATCCAATGACGAGAATCTTTTTAATAGCTGTATTTTTAGGCATATGCTTCCTCCTCATTTTTTAGTTGATGATGGTTAATCATTTGTAAAAATTCATCAAATAAATAATTCGTGTCTTCTGGACCTGGTGAACTCTCAGGATGATATTGTACCGAGAATGCTGGGTAGGTTGTATGAGCTAGACCTTCAATCGTATTGTCATTTAATGCTACATGCGTTTGTTGTAAATTTGTATTTTCAAGAGATGCTTCACGCACAGCGTAACTGTGGTTTTGAGAAGTAATGTAAGTACGTGATGTACGCATATCTTTTACTGGATGATTCGCGCCTCGATGTCCAAACTTCATTTTCTCCGTGTCAGCACCACTTGCTAAGGCTAGGAGTTGATGGCCTAAGCAAATACCGAAAATGGGAATGGTACCTAGTAAAGCTTGAATCATTTCAATTGCTTCTGGAACATCCTTGGGATCTCCTGGGCCATTTGTAAGCATAATTCCATCAGGCTTCAACCTTGCTATATTTTCTGCATTATAATTGTATGGAACGACTGTCACATGACAATTTCGTTTCGTTAATTCCCGCAATATACCGTGCTTCATTCCAAAATCTACTAATACAATTCTCGTTCCACGCCCTGGAACAACATAAGGTTTAACAGTTGATGTCTGTCTAACTTGATCTGTTGGTAAGGATACGTTTTTCATCTCATCAACTATGTCGTTGGTTGTGTCCTTCATTGTCACAATTGTTGCTTTCATTGTTCCATGTTTGCGAATGATTTTGGTTAGCTTTCGCGTGTCTATCCCAGAAATACCTGGTATGTCATTAGCTTTTAAATAACTATCCAAACTTTCCTCATTTCTAAAGTTAGATGGAGTGTCACAGAGTTCTTTTACAATAAAACCTTGAATAAATGGTGTTACCGTTTCAAAATCATCACGGTTTATCCCGTAATTACCTACTAATGGATAAGTCATCATAACAATTTGCCCGCAGTAAGACGGATCAGTTATAACCTCTTGATAGCCCGTCATACCCGTATTAAAAACTACCTCTCCAATTGTTGTGCGTTCACTTCCAAAACTGTCCCCAACAAAAACCGAACCGTCTTCCAAAATTAAATGTCGTTTAGCCATGAAGATCCTCCTTGTATACGATTTTTCCATCAACTATCGTTAAAACTGGTGTTCCTTTGGTACTCCAGTTATGAAATGGTGTATTTTTTCCTTTTGAGAAAAAGGTATTTTTATCAATTTTCATTTCCTTTGTTAGATTAACTACTGTGAGATCTGCTGCAACTCCTTCTTCCAACATTCCATAAGGTAACTGAAAGACGCGTGCAGGCTTAATGGTTAACCAATCAACCAATTGATGAAGCGTTATTTTGTTCGTTTGAACGAGATTTGTATAAAGTAATGAAAAAGCAGTTTCAAGACCTACAATTCCAAATGGTGCTTTTTGAAAACCAAGTGATTTTTCTTCCTCACCATGTGGCGCATGGTCAGTAGCTATAAAATCAATTGTTCCGTCTAACAACCCTTCTAATAAAGCTTCCTGATCTTCTTTTGCTCGTAATGGGGGATTCATTTTGAAATTGGCATCATCAGTTTCTACTGATTCTTCATGTAAAATTAAATGGTGGGGAGTTACTTCTGCTGTAACATGTATACCTGCATTTTTCGCATCCCGTATAATTCGAACCGATTCTTTTGTGCTTACATGACAAACATGATAGTGACAACCCGTTGCTTCGGCTAATAAGACATCACGAGCTATTTGTACTGATTCACTAAGCGAAGGGATACCAGGTAAACCAAGCCTTTTACTTACCTTTCCATCATGCATGACTCCACCATAAACAATGGAATTGTCCTCACAATGAGCAACAATTGGCATGTCACAGGCGGCTGCTTCCTTCATTGCACGGAACATGTAATCAGCTGTTTGAATGCCAACCCCATCATCTGTAAAGGCAAACACCCTTAAATTAGAAAGCTTTTTAATCGGCGTTAATTCTTCTCCATTTAAATTTTTGGTGATAGCCGCATAAGGTAGTACACGAACTGTAGCATCTTTTTCAATTCTTTTTAACAGGTCTTGAACCGTTTGAGTGCTGTCTGGGACTGGATTAGTATTAGGCATAGCGCACACAGTTGTAAAACCCCCACGTGCTGCTGCTTTGGTACCAGACTCAATTGTTTCTTTATATTCACCACCTGGTTCACGCAGGTGAATATGGACATCAATAAACCCAGGTAAGATTAATTGTTGTTGACAATCAATTATCTCCTCAGCACTTTCAGAAATGGATGTGCCCAGCTTTTTTATTTTTCCATTTTCAATTAAAACTTCACAATCTTCCAATTGGTTGTTTACTGTTAATCGCTGTCCGTTTTTAAGTAAAATACTCATTATGACAATCCCCATTCCTTTAGTAATTTCAGCATTAAAGCCATTCTAACGTACACACCGTTTTGCATTTGTTTAAATATCCTAGATCGTTCACATTCAACTAACTCAGAATCAATTTCAACTCCTCGATTGATCGGTGCAGGATGCAAAATAATAGCATGATCCTTCATCGTTCGTTCACGTGCCATTGTTAATCCGTAGTCATTCAGATAAGTTGTAGTCGATTGATAGTTTGCATGATGCCGCTCATGCTGTATTCTTAGAAGCATCATAACATCACCTATCTCGACTGCCTCATCCATTGATATATATGGAAACCCTAATGTTGAATCCTCAAATCCCGACGCAGCAGAAAGGTACACATTCGCTCCGAGTCTTTCTAAAGCATAGGCGTTAGATCGAGCTACCCTACTATGTTGAATATCCCCTGCAATAACTACATTCAAGTTGTAAAATGAACCAAATTCTTGATAGATTGTCAAAAGATCTAACATGCATTGGGTAGGATGCTCTCCGCTACCTGCCCCAGCATTAATGATTGGTATAGACAGATGCGGAAGGAGATCATCATACCAGTGATCATCATGATGTCTTACAACAAGTAAATTTGCTCCGATTGCTTCAAACGTTTTAACTGTGTCATATAAGGTTTCCCCTTTTTGAACGCTTGACTGTTCTGTACAAAAGTCTAAAACTTCAAGACCAAGTTTTCTTTGTGCAACCATAAAACTGGATTTTGTACGAGTACTAGGTTCAAAAAATAAATTTGCTGCAAATAGCTGTTCTTGAAGGGGTTTAACTCCAAATCTATACGCTTCTGCACTTTCTAGGATAGAAAAAATTTCATCAGTTGATAATTGAGCAACAGATACAAAATGTCTTATTGACTTCGCCTTTAAATTATTCATTTGAATCACCTTGAGTTACTTCACTAGTATCAAACATCGATCGGTTACCATAACCACTCTCTTTTCCTGGTAATGCTAGGTTTAATAAAACACCGATAATGGCAGATAGTGCCATCCCTGCAATTTGCATATTATCCGTTATTTGAATAAATGCTCCACCAATACCGATTACTAAAATGACAGATGAAATAACTAAATTACGTTTGTTACTCAAGTCGATTTGGTTATCAATCAGCATTCGTAAACCGTTGGAGGCAATTATCCCGAATAACAGAATGGAGACACCACCCATTACAGCGGTAGGAATCGAACTAATAGTTGCTGTGATAATTCCGATAAATCCAAAGGTAAGTGCCAATACCGCGGCCCCACCGATAACAAACACACTAAACACACGTGTGATAGATAAAACACCAATGTTTTCACCATACGTTGTATTAGGCGGCCCTCCAATGAAGGATGCAATGATGGTTGCTACACCATCTCCTAATATGGAACGATGAAGACCTGGTTTCTTCAAAAAGTTACGCCCTACTACTTTAGATAAGACCATCTGATCACCAATGTGTTCAGCTATTGTTACAAGCGCAACAGGTGCCATGAGTAACACTATTTCCAAACTAATGACACTTGACGGGGAATAATGAACAAACGGTACTATAAAGTCTGGCATTTGAAAGAATGCTACAAAAAACTCTCCAACTGAACTTGCAGTTGTCATATTAGTCCATTCTGCTTTAATTCCAGTTGTATCTACAACACCTAGGAATAACGCAAACGTATAACCGAAAACAATACCAATTAAGATAGGGATAAGTCCAAAAAATCCTCTGAAAAATATAGAAGCAATAACCGTCACTGCTAACGTTACAAAAGCTACCAAGAGATGAGTACTACTGTACACTTGCTCATCTATACCTGGAATATACATACTCATATCAATTGCTGTTGATGCTAACCCTAAACCGATAACAATGATCACAGGACCTACTACGATAGGTGGTAAGATTCGCATAAGCCAACCTAATCCCAATAATTTTATGAACAAAGCTACAATTCCATAGACAATACCTGCTAAGAAGCTTCCTAACATAGCGCCTTCAGGACCACCTGCTGATACAGCGCCTATAATAGGAGCAATAAATGCAAAGCTAGATCCTAAATAGGCTGGAATCTGCCCACGTGTTATAAGCAAATATGCGAGCGTTCCAAGACCACTTGATACTAAAGCTACTGCTGGAGATAAACCAGTAAGGAATGGTACTAAAATGGTGGCACCAAACATTGCAAATAAGTGTTGTAAGCTTAAAATAAACCATTTTTGCGGTTTTGGTACTTCGTGAACGTCCATTGCTATTTTATCCTGTCTCATTTTTCATTCCTCCGATTTAAGTTTATAGTTTTGCCATTAGAAAACTGGGTTTATCCCAGATAAGAAAGTTTTATACTATCTTATCTATCTAAAAAACCTCTTTGCAAAAGATTGCAAAGAGGTTTACGTGTAGTATTGTACACGTTTATCTTCTACAACCTTTTAAATCTCTCTGGATTTGGTTAAAGGTCTTCGTATATTTATTTTTCATAAATACTTACTTCATCTTGATCATCTTCTTCGTTTAAGTTTACGACAATTATTTCTTCGTCGGATGTCGGAATATTTTTACCAACATAATCAGCACGGATCGGTAACTCCCTGTGTCCTCGGTCTACTAGTACAGCTAGCTGCATTTGCGAAGGTCTTCCAATATCCATTACTGCATCCATTGCTGCTCTTACCGTTCTTCCCGTATAAAGTACATCATCAATTAGTATTACCTTTTTTCCGATAATATCCACATTAATATTTGTATTTTTTAACTCCGGCTCATTTGATTCTACTGCTTTTGCTAAATCGTCCCGGTATAAGGTAATATCCAATTCCCCAATCGGAACATTTATGTTCTCAATCTGTTTAATTTTCTCCTGTAATCTTTTTGCAAGTGGAACTCCTCTTGTTTTAATACCTACTAATAAGAGATTATCTCCGCCTTTATTTTTTTCCAGAATTTCATGTGCGATCCTTGTCAGCGCCCTGTTTATGGCAGGCTGGTCTAATACTTCGGTTTTTTTATTCATAGCCTCACCCCTTTTAATAGACATCATTAGAAAACTTGGCTTATCGCAAAACCTTTATGGCGAGCCTTAGTTGCACTTATGCAGTTGGAAATTTTTATACTTTCCTACCTGCTAAAAAGTCCCTTTTCTCCGTGAGGAAAAAAGGGACTTTAGATACATGTATCTCTACATACATATATCTTACCGCTTCCTTCTCAGCCTCACGGGACTAGATTAAAGGATCTTATTCATTCCATTTATTATTACAAACACTACCTGACTTGTCAATACATTTTTTCAATAGTTGTTAGCACTTCGTTAAAGTAGGTCGGTGGTTCCACTTCAAAATGTACCCACTCTTTTGTACGTGGATGTGTAAATCCTAATACTTTTGCATGTAACGCTTGGCCATTAATATCCATTGTTTTCCGCGGTCCATATTTTGGATCTCCCACTAAAGGGTGGCCAATATACCTCATGTGAACACGTATTTGGTGTGTTCTGCCTGTTTCTAATTGACATTCCACATGTGTGTAATCATCATACCTTGATATAACATAAAAATGCGTAATAGCAGGTTTTCCATCATCAACTATACCCATTTTTTGACGATCTTTTGGATCTCTTCCTATAGGTGCGTCAATCATTCCTGTTTCATGCGAAATTTCTCCGTGAACAATAGCTATATATTTACGTTCAATTTCTTTTGAAGATAATTGCTCAGCCAAGTTGGTATGGGCGGAATCATTTTTAGCAACAACTAATAAACCACTTGTATCTTTATCAATTCGATGAACAATGCCTGGACGTTCAACACCATTGATACCTGATAAATCATTACAATGATACAGTAATGCATTCACTAAGGATCCACTCCTGTGTCCTGCTGAAGGATGTACAACCATCCCTCTAGGTTTATTAACAACGATAACATCACTATCTTCGTAAATAATGGACAACGGAATGTTCTCTGCCTCTATCTTTAAAGGTTCCACTTCTGGAATAGACCAAGTGATCTTATCATCCGTATGGCATTTATAATTTGCTTTGACGAGTTCGTCATTAACGAAAACATGTTCTTTTGTTATCCACGTTTGAATCTGAGACCGTGAAGCTTCTGGGTTAATCTCAGAAAGCAGTTTATCTATTCTTTTTTTATTCTCATCTGTTGTAACGATATGTTCGTGCGTCATGATTTTAATGTTCCTTTCTTCTGCTTCTTTTCATCCAAAATTGTAGCAATAATAATGAGACCTACACCCACTACTAAGGCAGAATCTGCTACATTAAATATTGGAAAGTCATATCTAATGATTATAAAGTCAAAGAAATCAACAACTTCTTTTCGAAAGAGACGATCAATAAAGTTACCTATCGCTCCCCCTAAAACCAAACTTAATGATATGACTAACAGTCTACTATCTTTTGCATACCTTTGCATGTAATACACAATTCCGATAATAACAACCGTCGTAATAATATAGAAAAATATCATTTGCCCTTCTAATATACCCCAAGCTGCTCCTGAATTGCGGTGTGATGTAATGTAAAAAAAGTTATCAATAACCGTAATTTGCTCTCCTAAATCCATTGTTTTTATAATAGCCCATTTCGTTAACTGATCAATTACAATAATAATAAGTGCGATTATGTAATACAAATACATGCTATTTCCCCCGATTTCTTAGAAAACATAGTTAAATATTGGTTTATCAATCAGACCTAATAACCAAAGCCCTAGGTGTTATTATACTTTAAATCGACAAAAACTTATACTTTTTTAAGGCAAAAAATATTCCCCTGTCATTACAGAGGAATATTTAATACAAGTATTCTTATGCCGGGTAGTGCTCTTTCACGATACCTGCACAGCGAGTACACAGCTCTGGATAATCATGCTCCTCACCCACTGTTTCAGATGCTGTCCAACAACGCTCGCATTTCTTGCCTGGATGCACATCTACCTTGATACTGACATTTCGGTATTCTTTTGCATCTGAATTCTCTTCAACGAGAACAGCTTCAGATACAATAAACAATTGATGTAAGTTGGAAACCGAGTTCAGTACATCTAACGTATTAGCATCATTAGGAACTACAGTTATTTTTGCTTCTAATGATTTACCAATTACTTTTTCAGTTCTTGCTTCTTCTAATGCCTTAAGTACATCATCACGTACACTCATAAATACATTCCATTTATCTTGTAAAACATCAAAACCAGCAATCTCTCTTGGCTCTGGAATGTCCGTTAGTTGAACACTTTCCTCTTCTACTCCAGGAATGTACTCCCATACTTCATCGGCTGTATGCGGAATAATTGGTGTTAACAATTTAACTAAGGTTGTTAAGATTTCATAATATCCCGTTTGTATACTTCTGCGACGATGATTGTCTTTTGCTTCGATGTATAACACATCTTTTGCAAAATCCAGGTAGAATGAACTTAGATCAACCGCACAAAAGTTGTGAATTTGAGAATATATCGTTGAGTATTCAAATTTTTCATAGCTGCCACGAACGTTTTTAACTAGTTGTTGTAAGCGATGAAGCATATAACGATCTACTTCTTCCATATCTTCTTCAGCAACTCTATCTTCAACTGGATCAAAGTCAGCTAAATTAGCAAGCATGAATCGGAATGTATTACGGATTTTACGATAAGCCTCTGAAATTTGTTTTAGAATTTCTTGTGAAATTCTTACATCTGCCTGATAGTCTACTGATGATACCCAAAGACGTAGTATATCTGAACCTAATTGCTTTTGCACTTTGGATGGTACCATAACATTTCCTAATGATTTACTCATTTTTCGTCCATTGCCATCTAACACAAAACCATGACTGATAATATTTTCATATGGTGATTTACCAGTTACAGCAACAGATGTGGATAAAGAGGAATTAAACCAACCGCGATATTGGTCACTACCTTCTAGATATACATCTGCAGGACGCTTGTGGTCATCACGGCCGACTAAAACTGCTTCGTGTGATGAACCGGAATCAAACCATACATCCATAATATCGGTCTCTTTTGTAAAGGTACCGTTAGGGCTATGCTCTGATGTAAATCCTTCTGGTAATAAATCTTTTGCTTCCCATTCAAACCAAATATTAGAACCGTGCTCATTAAATAAATAAGAAACATGTTCAATCGTTTCATCTGTTATGATTGGTGTATTATTCTCACCATAAAACACAGGAATAGGAACACCCCAAGTACGTTGACGTGAAATACACCAGTCTTCCCGGTCACGAACCATATTGTAAAGACGGGTTTCTCCCCATGACGGATACCAGTTAATCCGATTGATTTCATCCAGAACATCCTGACGGAAATCTTTAATGGAAGCAAACCATTGTGATGTTGCACGGAAAATCGTTGGCTTTTTGGTACGCCAATCATGTGGATAAGAATGCGTTATGAACGTAAGCTTTAACAATGCGCCAACTTCTTCAAGCTTTTCTGTAATTGGCTTATTAGCTTCATCATAAAACAGCCCTTCAAAACCAGGCGCTTCATTTGTAAAACATCCACGGTTATCAACTGGTGAGAACGCATCAATGCCATATAAGCGAGATACAACAAAGTCATCCTCCCCATGTCCTGGTGCAGTATGAACACAACCTGTACCTGCCTCAGCAGTTGCGTGCTCTCCTAACATTACAAGTGAATCACGATCATAAAATGGATGTTTTGTAACAACCCTATCAGCTTCTTGACCTTTGAATGTTTTTACTACTTTTGGATTTTCCCATTCTAGTTCTTCTGTTATTGTTTCTAATAAATCATGTGCAATAATATACTTCTCTTCGTTAACCTTAACAACAACGTACTCTAAATCAGGGTTTAAGGTAATACCCAAGTTAGCAGGAATTGTCCAAGGAGTTGTCGTCCAAATGATTACTTTCTCTCCACCATCAAATAACTCTTTTCCATCAGTTACTTCAAAAGCAACATAGATAGATGGTGATCGTTTATCGTGATACTCAATCTCAGCTTCAGCTAATGCTGACTCAGAAGACGGAGACCAATATACAGGTTTTAATCCTTTATAGATGTATCCTTTTTTCGCCATTTCACCAAAGACTCTAATTTGTGCAGCTTCATAATCTTTCGTTAATGTAATATATGGATTATCCCAATCCCCACGTACACCTAACTGCTTAAACTGAGTACGCTGACTATCAACCTGACCCATTGCATATTCAGCACATTTTTGACGGAATTCTGCAATGCTCATTTCCTTACGTTTAATTTTTTTATTCTTTGTTAGTGCCGTTTCAATCGGAAGACCATGAGTATCCCAGCCTGGCACATACGGTGCATGATAACCAGACATAGATTTATAACGTGTAATAAAATCCTTGAGTATTTTGTTTAGTGCATGACCAATATGCAAATCGCCATTTGCATATGGTGGACCATCATGCAAAATGAACAGTGGTCTTCCTTCTGTCCTCTTTTGTACCTTCTCATATAAATTTGTTTCATCCCATTTTTCTTGACGTAATGGTTCTTTATTCGGTAGATTACCACGCATTGGGAAATCTGTTTTTGGCATCAATAATGTGTCTTTATAATCCACTATGTTGTTCCTCCTTACAGTTTTTTTACATTAAAAAAAGCCCTCATCATCCCAAAAGGGACGAGAAGACTCGCGGTACCACCCTTATAAATTTAAAATAGCGTACTATGTTAAATTCACTCGATACTCGTAACGTGAGTAAACCGTCCATTTCTACTAAATTTCAAAATGGATACTCCAGAGTGATTTTCTAAAAGTTTTACTGTGCCAAGCTTCCACCATACCTTGGCTCGCTAATCAGTAATAACCAATATACTTTCTCCATCACCGTATTTATAATTATTTACATATAACGTAATGTGTAACTTGAATTATATGTAAAATCACAGATAACGTCAAGACCTAAGCTTTGTTTTCAGCAAAATCGAATTCTTCGCCTACAGCCTCATCAAACAATTCTTCCCAGTCGTCTGTCCCAATCATATCTAATTGAGCCTCAACAAGCATCTTTAAACGAGTACGAAATACTTTTGCCTGTTTTTTCAATTCTTCTACGTCCATCGAAATGCGGCGTGATTTATTTAATGCCTCATTAATGATACGATCCGCATTTTTTTCAGCTTCTTTAATAATTAATTTAGATTCTTTGGTTGCATTTCCTTTTACCTCTTCAGCCGTTTCCTGGGCAATCAATATTGATTTATTTAATGTTTCTTCAATGTTCGTAAAGTGACCCAGCTTTTCATTTAACTGTTCAACTTTCTCACCTAGATCCTTTTTTTCACGGATAGCCATTTCATAATCCTTAATCACTTGGTCTAAAAATTCATTTACTTCATCTTCATCATATCCGCGGAAGCCTCTTGTAAACTCCTTATTATGGATATCTAATGGTGTTAATGGCACAATGGCCACCTCCTAACGTATATTCTCAAAAATAATAGTGTTACATCGATTAGAGAACTTGCATTCACCAAGCCTTTATTGTGAATACCTTAGTTGGCTTATGCAGAAAAAAAGTTTAAACTTTCTTTTCTGCCAAAAAAAGATAGATAATTCCTCGTTATATTTTTATTCGACAGAAATTGGTGAATTCCTGCAATAATTTATAAATAATTTATATTATTATAGCTATTGCTATTTTCCACTTGTCTTTTTTGGTACGTCCATTTATCTTAATTAATTTACTTCTGCCTTTTCCTCTTACAGAAAGTAAATCTCCTTCTTGGAGTGAAAACTTACCATCTTCTACAACCTTGAAATTCACTTTTACTTGACCTTTATGTATAAATTCAGAAGCATCTTTACGTGAAACATTATAAATTTCTTTTAAAACAGCATCTAATCGTAAAGAAGAAACAGTTTTATCCATCTCTTTCCAATGTAATTCATTTTCTATCTTTTCAGAAAGAGGTTTCTCTTCTAACTTTATCTTTGCCTTCTTGATCGATGTCAAATTTGCTAAAATAAAAGGTGCTATTTCTGCAGCAGTTATGATTTGTATCATTCCGTTTTCAACAAAAATATCCCCAAGTTTGTTTCTTTTTATGCCTAAAGATAAAAATGCTCCCATTACATCCGGGTGTGTTAACGTTATAAATTTATTTTGATAGGATGCTTGCAACAGGGATAGTTGAAATAAATCATCCATTCTTTCTTCATAAAAAGGTGCAATTATTACACGCTTTCTTTCCGTATGTAGTCCTCCACCAAAAGAATACATGTTTATATCGTCATTGGTAGGTCCAATGATCATTTCGATAATGTGCTGTTCGCGAGGATCCAAAAATTCGGTTAGCTTAGCCTGAAATGTTTGTTCCACTTGTTCTTTCCATGATAAAACCTGATCGATAAATGGTTGCTCTTCTTTTCTGAAATGCTGATAAATATCCATTTTTTTAAACCTTAAAAGAGAAGCATGGAAAACAATTCATACAGCCCATACCTTGCCAGGTGTAGAACCATGATTGCTACAATTGGGGATAAATCAATCATTCCAAGTGGCGGAATAATTTTTCGAAAAGGTTCAAGATACGGTTCGCAAATTTTCGTCAGAAAGCTACCGAATGCTGACTCCCGAGCTCCCGGGAACCAAGACATAAAAATATATACGATTAAACCATAACTAAAAATTAATAAAGCATAATCTAATATTGTAAATAATTGGTACATCATTAATTACCATCCTTTTTCATATTCATCTTCTTCTTCAAATGTTTCTGATATAGAACCGGATACATCAACGTTTTCAGGCGTACATAAAAATGTTTGTGAACCCAGTTTTTGTATATCACCACTAATCGCATAAACAGTACCACTTAGAAAGTCTACAATTCTTTTTGCTTGTTGATGATCTACGCGTTGTAAATTAATTACTACTGCTCGTCTGTTTACGATATTATCTGCAATTTCCTGTGCTTCATTGTAAGTACGAGGCTCACACAAAATAACTTTAGATGACGAATGTTGCATGCTTGTTAAACTGACTACATTTTGATTTTTTTGCTTTTGATTTGATCTTGTTTCGGGTATATCCACTTCTTCTTCGACATATTCATACTCATCATCCATCGTAAAAAAGGTTTTGATTTTATTTTTTATGCTCATATTTTTTCACCTCATTGTATTTCCTTATTGTGATCCAACTAATTTCGAACCAACACGTATATGAGTAGCACCTTCTTCTACAGCAATATCATAGTCATTACTCATTCCCATAGATAAAAAGTGACATGGCGCATGTTTGAACTGCTTGTCTTTCACAGTATCCCTTAAGTTCGCTAGATTCTTAAATATTTGTCTTAACTTCTCTTTATCTTCTGCGTGAGGTGCCATTGTCATTAAACCGACAACATGTATGTATTTAAATTCTTTGGTGTTTTCTAGAAATGGTATAACATCTTCAGGATTTAGTCCATGCTTTGATTCTTCACCACTTACATTTACTTGAACAAAACAATCAACAGCTTTTGTTGCCCGCTTATTAATCTCTTTAGCAAGTGATAATCGATCTAACGAATGAATAGCATCTACTTTATCAATAACATCCTTTACTTTTCTGGACTGTAACGTTCCAATGAAATGCCATTTAGCTTTATCCTCTAAATGAGTATATTTTTCTAAAAATCCTTCTAGACGATTTTCACCAAGATTTGTAATACCTGCCTCAATGGCTTCCTCTGTTCGTTCTATTGTAACATATTTCGTAACCCCAATAATGGTTATTTCGTCGGGATTTCTACCATTTTTAGCACAAGCTTGTCCAATATTATCTTTTATAGCGGCTAGATTTGCTGCTACGTCCATTATTACCATCTCCCTTCCTATGTATAATCATGTTGAATAGCCTATGTATCCCAACATTCTTCCTGTCTTACCATTATCACGTCGATGTGAAAAGAATAAATGATTATGTTGTAATGTGCAATATTTGGTTACATCTATATTATTACGTAATATACCGTATTGTAAAAGGATTTCTACATTAAGTTGCTTTAAATCAAGTAAATACCGATTATTTTCTTTAGGTATAGCCACTTTCGAGCGAAGATTGTCGTCTACATAATGGATAACATTTTCATCCACTTCATAAGCTTCCTGAGAAATACATGGTCCAATAGCAACTAGTATATTAGTTGGATCTGCTCCAACGTTCTTAAAAGTTTGAATCATTTGTTCAGCAATCCGGTTTACAGTTCCTTTCCATCCCGCATGTGCTATACCAATATAGCCTGTTATAGGATCAAAAAAATATAACGGAACACAATCAGCAAAAAAAGCGGTACAGGCTATGCCTGGCTTATTTGTGATTAAACCGTCTGTATCCTTGAGTGCATCATGGACATCAACAGAACCTTTCCCCTTGTCTTCCTGCGATATTATTTTTATGTTTGTTTTATGCGTTTGTTCTCCTGAAACCCAACTTTCTAAAGGCAATTTTAGCTTATTTGCTAACAATTCACGGTTAGCAATCACCTCAGCTTTATGGTCAGACACATGCAAACCAAAATTCAGTGAATGAAATGGTGCTTTACTAACCCCGCCATTTCTAGTTGTAAATCCAACCTTTAGTCTTTCATTCATACGCTGCCATTTTTCTATATGCAAAAACGATATGTCGTCCTGATAAAATAGATCTGCCATGTAAAATACCTCCTAAAAATACACTTGTACTATTTTATCACATTTTGCTTTACTCCATATAATGGTTATTAGAATACAATAAAGGTTTTTTATTATCGTTGACTAAAATAACATCAGAACCAATGGTAACAATTTGGTCCCAATCAATTATTAACTCTCCTGTCTTACCAAAAATACCTGATTTCTTATCCCGTAACATAAGAACTAATGATAGTATTTTTCCGTTATTTTCATCAATTTCCAAATCGGCAATATGCCCTAATCGTCTTCCGTCTTCAATCACAATAACTTCTTTTATTTGTAGCTCAGATAATAATATCAATATAGTCACCCACCTTTACTATAAATATATATGCAAGCATGTGGCGATTTTTCATAAAATCAAAAAAAAACAAAGGAACAGATTGATTTCTGTTCCTTTGGTTACATTAATTTTTTATCCGTTTTTTGATTTCTTACTTATGCGTACGCTTCTAAACAGTCGCCTCCGCTTTTCTTCCTTATCATTCAAACATTTGTTTGTTCATTTGTTGGATGGCTGCTTTTTCTAGTCTTGATACTTGGGCTTGGGATATGCCTATTTCATCAGCAACCTCCATTTGTGTTTTACCTTGGAAGAATCGTTTATTTAATATCATTTTTTCACGTTCATTTAGCTTGTACATTCCTTCTTTTAATGAAAGCTTATCAACCCATGTACCATCTTTATCTTTGTCATCACTTATTTGATCCATTACATAAATGGGATCACCACCATCATTATAAATAGGTTCAAATAACGAAACTGGATCCTGGATCGCATCCATAGCAAAAACAATATCAGAATGTGGAACGCCCATTTCTTCGGCTATTTCCATTGGGGTAGGCTCTTTAGACGTTTTATTAATTAACTTTTCTCTTACTTGTAAAGCTTTATAAGCAATATCCCGTAAAGATCTAGAAACTCTGATCGGATTGTTATCTCTTAAGTATCTTCTTATTTCACCGATAATCATTGGAACAGCATACGTTGAAAATTTTACATTATGCCCTAAATCAAAGTTGTCAATCGATTTCATTAACCCTATACAGCCTACTTGAAATAAATCATCTACGTATTCACCGCGGTTGTTAAATCGCTGAATTACACTTAAAACAAGTCTTAAATTCCCATTCACTAGTTCCTCTCTTGCTGAAATGTCTCCATCCTGCATTTTAACAAATAATTTTCGCATTTCATCGTTTTTTAAGACAGGTAATTTTGATGTATCTACACCGCATATTTCTACTTTATGTCTAGCCATCCTTCTACCCTCCCAGTTGGAGATGCTGTTCATGGACAGTATCTCCGCATAGGAGTTTTTTATGCAGTGAATGATGATCAAAATAAGGTCAAAATCGCTACACTTTCTAGTAGATCAAGGCTAAACCATTTTATTAAATTCTTTTTTTAATCGCCTAATAATTTTTTTTTCTAATCGTGAAATATATGATTGAGATATACCCAACATATCTGCTACATCTTTTTGTGTTTTTTCTTCCTCACCTATTAAACCAAATCGAAGTTCCATTATCTGCTTCTCGCGATCATTTAATTGTGACAAAGCATCTTTTAACAAATGCTTATCTACATTTGTCTCCAAGTTTTTCGTAATAATATCTTCATCTGTCCCTAAAACATCGGATAATAACAATTCATTACCATCCCAATCGATATTGAGTGGTTCATCAAATGAGATTTCTGATTTTAATTTATTATTCCTGCGTAAATACATTAGTATTTCATTTTCAATACACCTTGATGCATAGGTCGCAAGTTTAATTTTTTTCTCTGGATTAAATGTATTGACCCCTTTAATAAGTCCTATCGTCCCAATGCTTATTAAGTCTTCAATATTAATTCCAGTATTCTCAAACTTACGTGCTATATAAACAACCAATCGTAAATTCCTCTCAATCAATACAGCCCTAGCCGACTTATCACCTTTTGGTAAAAGTTCTAATAATTCTCGTTCTTCATCTTTAGATAGCGGTGGGGGAAGTGCTTCACTCCCTCCAATATAATAAATTTCATCAGATTTAACTCCAAATTTTATTAAGAGTTTATACCACCATAGTCGTAGACGTAGTTTCCATACCCTCAAATTTATCGCTCCTTTATTTGCAATTACTTGTTATGTGTTGTACAACCCACACAAATTGAAATTCTTGTTATGCTGTGTGAACAGTTGCTACTTTAATAATTTGCGGATGAAGTAAGCAATGATAGCTTTGATCTTTTGTTAACTGTCCAAATTGAATACCAATTAAAACCTTACTTGTAATCATTTTTTCATTGTTATGATAAACTACTAATCTATCCGGCTTAATAGCTAGCATAAACATACTTTTCCCTTCCACGCCTTGAAAGGGTATAATATGTATTCGTTTTTCCCATTCATTAGGAAGATCTTCAAAATTTAATTCTTTATTAGCCACTTCCAACAATTTCCAATCTGTTTCAGAAAACCAATTCTTTAAAAATTCTTCATCACAAACAATTACTGGTTTTTTTGTCAAAGGGTCTACCAACTGGTTACCACTATCGATATAACCAGTTGTAGAAAAACTAATATTATTTACTTGAATCGTAATTGGGCATAACTGCTCATAACGAATTTTTTCTGCCGCATGCCTGTCCATACGGTGCTTAGTGAACAACGAGATAATAGGGAATCCTACAATAACAAAAACCCAACTAATCGGGTCTCCATATCCACTGTCAAACGTAAGTATGCCACTAGATGCTACACCAATTGGATTTTGAAAAATATAGTGTGTTGCTATTAATCCACCTCCAATAGCAAATGTTGTGAAATAAAATAACAATAGCAATTTTAGCGTTTGATAAATAGATTGGAAACGGAATGTACATAAGATGATTAGTACAGAGTATATAAGTTTTCCAATTATGCTAGTTAAAAAAGATTCTGGAAAATAAAGTGAGATTGGTACAAGGAATGATGCGATCATTGCACCAAGTACAAGTCTAAATTTACGAGTATTGTTCCTTCCCAGAGCCTGTGTAAGCATTAAGAGCATCAAGTCCAAACAGAAATTAAGCAGCCATACGGCATCAAGATAGATAGTCACCATTATCTTCCTTTCCAGCTAGTAGAGTGCTGTAATTGCCTTTTTACTAGAAGAAAATCTGTTGACTAACTAGGCAAATTTTATAACTTACTTGAGTTACAAAGAGTATATCTCAGTTTATAGGCAAAGTCTGTCGCTTCTTGTATGCATAATAGTGCTAATTTTAGCTAGTTATTGGAAAGTTTGTCGGCAGAAAGTTATGGACAAGTTAAATGGAGATAGTAAGAATTTGCCCTAACAGCATGGCCAGACTACTAAATGAGTTTTAAAATAACTTAACAACAAAAAGCACAAGCCTGTGGCGTCATCGGCACTAGTACGTCCTCAAAAAAGGAGTTCGCTTTTTCATCGCTGTCGAAGCCTTCCTTGTCCTGTACGTTAAAGCTAAACGTGGCTGATTCGGTAGATAAATATACATAACTTCAAAGTTATACTTTCCTTACTATTAAAAAAAGCAATCAGAGAATTCTCTGATTGCTTTTTTTATTTCACATTTTAGCGATTTCGATTTCGATTTCGTAAAAATGTAGGTATGTCTAATGTATCTTCTTCTGGTTTAGAACGGTGATTTTGACCCGCATCTCTTGTTGTTGGTATTTTTTCATTCGCTCTAGTTGCTGCATGCTGGTTATGATTAATTACAGGACGTTGCTTTGGCTGATTATCAACTTGTTCATTTTTATCAAATCCAGTTGCAATAACAGTCACAACAATTTCATCCTTGAGTTCTTCATTAATTACAGAACCGAATATTACATTCACATCATTATCAGCTGCTGAAGTAACTAAATCGGCTGCTTCTTGTACCTCAAAAAGACTAAGATTAGTACCACCAGTAATATTCATTAAGATTCCATGAGCCCCGTCAACAGAAGTTTCTAATAATGGTGAAGAGATTGCTTTTTTGGCTGCCTCGGTTGCACGATTTTCTCCAGTTGCTACACCAATTCCCATTAATGCAGACCCTTTATCAAACATAATGGTCTTAACATCTGCAAAATCCACATTAATCAAACCTGGTTTAGCAATTAAGTCAGATATACCTTGTACACCTTGTCTAAGGACATTATCTGCTTCACGGAATGCTTCTAGCATAGGTGTATTTTTGTCTACAATTTCTAGTAATCTATCATTTGGAATTACAATTAATGTATCTACACTATTTTTTAATGCATCAATACCCGAAATAGCTTGGGTTGAACGTCTTTTCCCCTCAAATGAGAATGGACGAGTAACTACACCTACAGTTAATGCACCTTGTTCTTTAGCAATCTGAGCGATTACTGGTGCAGCTCCGGTTCCGGTTCCTCCACCCATTCCGGCAGTTACGAATATCATGTCAGCACCTTGTAATATTTCTTCTAGCTGTTCTTTGTTTTCCTCAGCAGCTTTCTTCCCAACGTCTGGATTTGCACCTGCACCTAATCCACGTGTGAGTTTACCACCAATTTGAAATTTAACTTCTGCTTTTGATAAGTTTAATGCTTGAGCATCTGTATTAACAGCAATAAATTCGACGCCTTCTACACCATGCTCAATCATGCGGTTAACTGCGTTACTTCCGCCACCGCCAACGCCAATTACTTTTATTGTAGCTAGTTGATCCATATTCGTATCAAACTCTAACATATCTTCGTTCCTCCTAATATGCAAAATTACAAGAGCCCTAGAAGCTAATTTTATCAATGAAATATTATCATTGTATATAGATAACCAAACCCAAGCATCTACTTACACTATTGTGCTAGGGAATATTTGTCTAATCAAAGAAATACTTAAACAAATTAGCCATTCCAGAATCTTTTTTCTTCTTTTCAGTAGTTTCATCTGTTTTCACTTGTTTTTTGTTACGTTTAGGTTTTTGTTGATCTTGTGTGTTTACGGTTACAGATGGAAATAAATCTTTTCCTTGTATTTTCGCATTATGATAGGCAAATTGCAAGATTCCTACACCAGCTGTGAATTGTGGTTCTCTTACACCTATGTAATCAGGTATTGCCATTCGTACGTTAGACTGGAATAGATCTTGTGCAAGTTCTAAAACCCCAGGCATTTGTATCGTACCACCTGTCAGCACATAACCACCAGGTAATTGACTATATCCCATCCGTCTGATTTCTCTTTCTGCAAAAGCATATATTTCTTCTAATCTCGCTTCAATCATATCAGCAATTTGCAGTTGATTAAACGTCTGAGTATTATTACTGCCTATGATTGTTGCTTCAAATGATTCTTCCTCTTGAGCATCATCAAAAAAGGCATGTCCATAATTTAGCTTAATACTTTCTGCTTCCTCTGTTGATGTTCTTAACCCGATGGATAAATCCTTTGTAATATTATCCCCACCAAGTGCAACAACACTTGTTGCTACTAAATGATCATTTTCAAAAACAGATACGGTAGAACATCCACCACCAACATCGATAAGTGCAACTCCCAGATTTTTTTCATCTTTAGATAAAGCTATTGTTCCAGAAGCAAGTGGCTGAAGACAAATATCTGAGATCTGTAAATTAGCACGCTCCACGCACTTTAAAATATTATGTAAAACCGTTTTTGAACATGTGATTATAGTCCCTTCCATTTCCAGCCTAACACCAATCATCCCTCTTGGGTCAGTTATTTCATCCAGGCCGTCGACTATAAACTGTTTTGGAATAACGTCGATTATTTCTCGTTCTGGTGGAATAGATATTACTTGAGCTCCATCAATCACTCGAGTAATATCATCATTACCAATTTCCCGGTTTTCACTTTGAACAGCAACAACACCATGGCAAGGCTGTAATTGAATGTGGTTTCCGTTTATTCCTACAACCACCCGTTCAATTTGCATTCCAACCATACGTTCAGCTTGTTCAACCGCGTTTCTTATCGAATGTACGGTTTGATCAATATCTACAATAGCACCTTTTTTCATACCATTCGATTTTGCTGAACCTACTCCTATAATGTTTAGGGAATCGTTTAAAACTTCTCCGATAATTACTTTGATTTTTGATGTACCTATGTCAAGACTCACTAGTACGTCACTGTTGTTCAAAAGAAAGGCACCTCCCAATTCAGAAGCATCTGATAAATGTTTATATATCAGATGGTTTCTTGCATTTACTATTCTCTATTCTATTATTCTAAAGGAATTTATTGAAAAAGAAAATATATTATAGGTTATTCAATAAAAAATAACATTTTCCCTTTATTTTTTTTAACTTTTTTACTATTCTACTTCATCTTCTACTTCTTCATCTTCAACCTCAGTCTCGTATTCTTCAAAATATGCCCCTACACCAATATGGACAATACCTTTTCTTTCTGCCTCTAGCTGAGAGACAATTGAAGGATAAACTTGCATTTTTTCAGCAAAATTTCTTATTGTACCATTTACCACAAACCCATCATTCATGTACAATAAGATTTTATTCCTGTTTTCATCCGTAGGACTCCAATAGATTTCTGAAATTAGATTCAAAATACTATCAGGTAGTTTTTTAAGTTCATTTGTCATTTCATTTAAGTAATCTTCATCTGTAAAGTCAAGTATCAAAGGTGCATCTCCATTCATTGAATCCAGTTTAAAAGAAGAAAGCGTTACACCATTTCCTAAAATAGGATAATAGCTACCTTGATTTTTAATGTACCCCACCCTTTCATATTCAGTCAATTGAATTTCAACTGTCCATGGGAGTTTTCTTATTACTTCCACCGATTCAACTACAGGGTTTTTACTAATCGATTGTTGAATCTCTTTTTTATTAATAGTCCATATATTCGTATCCATAGTGAGATTACTTACTTCTATAACCTCATCAGTTGTAACAAATGAATTGCCATTTACGGCAATTGTCTTAATATTACTCAATGGGGACTGTAAATAAACTATAATGGATAACAATAAGAAGAAAATAGAAAGATAGAATATTAAGCGACGGTTCGCCTTCTTTTTTCGTGCTTGCTTCAATTTTGGAATGCGCTCCTCAATTGAAACGATTTTCTTTTTACTCATTCTATTTCTTCCTTTATGAAAGATTAACAGAATGAAACGGCATATAAATGCCGTTTCCATTTGTTATATGAATTATATCACATTATTTACTTAAATAGGTAGTACACATTACCCAGTTTAATAGGTTTTATCTTTCTTTTGGAGTTCTAATTATTACCAGTAGCCATTATAATTTCGAATACCTGCTTACGTTTAGTAAAATTCCAATTGAACAAAGGGTCAATGTTAAAGAGGAACCTCCATAACTTAAGAATGGTAACGTAATACCTGTAACAGGTATTAGCCCTATAACTACACTGACATTAATCATAACTTGGATCGTTAGCATAGATACAATACCTAGTGCCAAAAACCGCCCAAAGGAATCAGGTGCCTCCAAAGCTATTTTGATTCCACGCCAAAATAGTATCAAGAATAATATAATAACAAATGTTCCCCCAATAAATCCTAACTCCTCACCTAAAATAGCAAATATAAAATCTGTTTGCGGTTCTGGTAAATAAAAATATTTTTGCAAGCTTTCTCCAAGCCCTACACCCATTAATCCTCCCGGACCGATAGCATATAAAGATTGTATAATTTGAAATCCATCACCTAATGGATCCTCCCAAGGGTTTAAGAATGCTGTTATACGACTTATTCGGTATGGTGCTGAAAGAATTAAAAATAGAAATCCAACAAGGCCAACAAATGCTAACCCAAAAAAGTGGGATAACCTAGCTCCTGCTACAAATATCATAACCATACATGTTAATACAAGAACTACTCCTGTTCCGAGGTCTGGCTGTAGCATGATTAATCCAAATGCTGTAAAAACTAATATTAAAGATGGGAAAAAGCCTTTTTTAAACGACGTGATATACTTCTGGTTTACAGATAAAAACGCTGATAGGAAGATTATCAAACCCAACTTCATAAACTCTGAAGGCTGAACACTAAACGCTCCAACACCTATCCAGCTTTGTGCACCACCACGGACCAAGCCAACTCCTGGGATTAGCACTAGTAATAATAATATAAAACAAAATAACAATAGTACTTTTGCATACTTCATCCAGGTACTATACGGAACAGTTGCTATAAACAACATAGCGACAACTCCAACACCTATAAAAAGAAACTGTCGCTTCACAAAATATAGTGTATCAGCATATTTATAGTCAGCCCAAACAAACGAAGCACTATAGACCATAACTAGTCCTATGATTAATAAAGTAAAAATGACACCTAGTAGTGTATAATCAGGTGCATTTTGATGTTTGAATATTTTCCGTAACAAAAAAACACCTCATTTCCATATTCTTGGAATAGAGGCGTTATTTCATTTATAGTATAAATTATCATTGAAACAAGCCCCTACATTAATGTATGCACAGCTTGTATAAACATGTCTCCTCTTTCTTCAAATGTTTTATATTGGTCCCAGCTTGCACATGCTGGAGATAACAAAATCACATCATCAGTCACTGAGAGGCTGTATGCTTTCACTACTGCATCCTCAACATTTGCAGCAATTTTGACCTCTTGTATATCAGCTTCTTCAGCTAGTTTTTTTAACTTTTCTGCAGTTTGACCAAACAATACCATTGCTTTTACATTCTTCAAATATGGAAGTAAATCTTCAAATTCATTTCCACGATCAAGACCACCAGCAAGTAAAATGGTAGGTTGAGTAAAAGAGGATAACGCCTTTTGAGTGGCCAAAATATTGGTAGCTTTGGAGTCATTATAAAACAATCGATTATTTATAGTTTCAACAAATTGCAATCTATGTTTAACACTTGAAAACGACGTTAAAACACTACGAATACCTGCATTTGTAGCACCACTTAGTTTAGCAGCACTTAAGGCCGCCAATATATTTTCTAAATTATGATCGCCAACTAAAACGATTTCACTTCTATCTATTATCTTCTCATCTTTAAAGTAAATACTTTTCTCATCTGCCCATGCACCGTCCAAAAGGCGATTCGTAACTGAGAAAGGGACTAACCTAGATGCTGCCCGCTTCACAGCTTCAACTACTTCATGATCATCTGAATTGTATACCAGGTAATCATCAAACGTTTGATTAGAAAAAATATTGAATTTAGCTTCTTTATAGTTGGCAAACGTCTTATGGTAGTCAATATGAGCCTCATAGATATTCAATAATACAGCAACTTTTGGCTTGAAAGATTCAATACCTAACAATTGAAAAGAAGACAATTCCAATACTAATTTTTCCTTGTCTTCAAGCTCCTGGGCAACTTGAGAAGCAACAGTTCCTATATTACCGGCAACTTTTACTTTACTATTACTCGCCAACAACATTTCGGTTGTTAGTGTTGTAGTCGTCGTCTTTCCATTTGAACCTGTAATTCCAATAATCGAATCCCCTGCTAATTGACCGGCAATTTCAACCTCGGTAATAATCGGAATGGATCTATTTTTTGCCTCAACCAAAATTGAATTATCATAAGAAATCCCAGGGTTTTTGACTACTATTTCAATATCATCTAATACAGATAAAGGATGAGATCCTACTATTACTTCTGCACCCATTGATTTCAATGTTTGAACATTTTCATCATATTCATTTGCACTCATATCATTGATTCGCACTTTTTTATCGTTTTGTAATAGCACTAAAGAAGCAGCAGTTCCACTTCTTGCAAGTCCTAATACTAAAACGTTTGAATATGGAAATTTACTTGTTAGTTTTCTCAAGTCAGCCACACCTCAATATATATGCCAAGAGAAGCAAAAATTAATCCTATCAACCAAAATGTTGTAACAACTCGCCACTCTGACCAGCCTAGGAGTTCATAATGGTGATGCAATGGACTCATTTTAAATACCCTTTTCCCTGTTGTTTTAAACGAGATTACTTGAATGATCACTGATAATGTTTCTATTACAAAAACTCCGCCAATAATCACTAACAATATTTCCAGTTTGGTTAGGATAGCAACTGCAGCAATTCCTGCGCCTAACGCCAACGACCCGGTATCACCCATAAATACTTTAGCAGGATGCGCATTAAAGACTAAAAACCCTAATAGTGCTCCAACTACAGCTAGTGAGAATATGGAAACTTCATATTGGGGAAATCCATACCATGCTAATACCCCGAATGCTCCAAAGGCTATTGCTGCTGTGCCTGCCAATAAACCATCTAAACCGTCTGTTAAATTAACTGCATTAGATGCCCCAACTAAGATAAAGATGACGAATATAGCATATCCCCATCCAAGCTCCATTTGAAAGTTCGTACCTGGTATCTGAATAAAAGTAGGAAATTCATTATAGCGTAGAATAAAATAAAAAACGAGTGCAATAAATAATTGACCAAGCATTTTTTGTTTGGAAGTCAACCCTAAATTCCGTTTCATTGCTACCTTAATAAAATCATCTAAAAATCCTAAAAATCCATATCCCACTAATACAAAAATGAGTAGCCAAAGCTCATATCCGATTCCATTATCAGTAAACTTAGTAGTCATAATAATCGATGTAATTATGACGCTGACTACAATCATTATGCCTCCCATTGTGGGAGTACCCTTTTTTTTCATATGTGATTGTGGTCCTTCTTCTCTAATACTTTGCCCGAACTTTAAACGTCTTAAAAACGGTATAAATAAAGGTGATAAGAGGACGGTAATTAGAAAAGCTATTGCTATTGTCATCATTAATATAGATATATTCATTGTTTCTCCTCCTCGTACAAAAACCGTCCATTCCTTATAACGGAAGCTTGATTTTTTCAGCTAGCTTTTCAAATTGCATGCCTCTAGATGCTTTAAATAAAAGTAATACATCATTCGATAAATAAGGCTGCAATGCTTGCAACAATTGTTCTCGTGCATCGAAATGTCTACTAATTATCTTTTTTTGATGCTCTTTTACTGTTGTAGAAATTTCTTTTGCGTGTTCACCATATGTAAACAAAACAGCAATTTCTTCATCAATTGCTTCTGCAACAGATTGATGCAGCTCTTTTGCGTAGTTTCCAAGTTCAAAGATATCTCCAAGCACTAGAACCTTTTGCTTAAAACCTTTCATTTGTTTTACCACTTCAATCGATGCTCTCATTGACGTAGGAGAGGCATTGTAAGCATCATTGATAATGGAGACACCATTAATGCCCTTTACTAGTTCAAAGCGCATAGAAGTGAGCTTAAGAGACTTTAAAGCCTTTTTTATTTCTACTTTATTAATCCCCAACCTCTCTCCAAGGGTGATCGCAAAACTTGCATTAAGTGCATTGTGCTTACCCAATAAAGAAATAGTATATTCTTCATGATCCGAAAGGTGAAACGAAGTATATTCTTGCATAACTTTAGGTTGTGACACTATTACGTTATTGTTAGCATTAAAACCACATGTTATTACTTGGTCATTATTATGGATTTTTTCTAACAGCTTTTCATCTCCATCAATAATAATCTGTCCATTCGGTTTCATACCGACAAGAATTTCCAGTTTTGCTTCTGCAATTCCTTCTCTTGATCCTAAGTATTCAATATGAGATTCACCAATATTTGTAATAATTGCATAATCAGGTTTCGCAATATTTGATAACTGTTCTATTTCGCCAAAATGATTCATACCCATTTCTAGTACTAACATTTCAGTATTAGCTGGCATGGACAAAATCGTTAATGGTAAACCAATCTGGTTATTAAAATTACCTATTGTATGGTGTGTTTTATATGAGGTTTTAACTACAGCTGATACAATATCCTTCGTTGTAGTTTTACCATTAGATCCAGTAACACCTACTACAATTGGATCTACTTTATCTCTGTAAACAGATGCTAATAGTTGTAGAGCTTTTAAGGTATCTGTTACATAAAAAATTGGAAAATCAGTTGGTAAAAAGTGTGGACGTTCTTTTTGCTTGTCCCAAAAAGCTGCTACAGCTCCATTATCAAATGCTTGTTTTATATAGTCATGCCCATCAAAATTATCCCCAACTAAAGGAATAAACAATGACTTTTTCGTTTCTACTCTGCTATCTGTTGTAACCTGTTCAAGAGGTATTGAATCCCCCGCAGCACCTTGGAAATCAACAAATAGCTCTGAAAGCCATTCAGTAGTAAATAACATCATCGATTCTCCTTAACTTTAATTGCTTCTAAGGCAATTTTACGATCATCAAACTCATACTTTATTTGACCGATTTGTTGATATGTTTCATGCCCTTTACCTGCAATAAGGATAATATCATCCTTTTTTGCTAGTTCGATTGCATGAAAAATAGCTTCTTTCCGATCAATAATTACATCAAACTCATCTTTATTTAACCCATTTATCATATCATCTAATATAGCTTGTGGATCCTCTGTTCGTGGATTGTCTGAAGTAAAAATGGCATGATCAGCATATTTCAACGCTATCTCCGACATTAGAGGACGTTTTGTTTTATCACGGTCTCCACCACACCCTACTACTACATAAACCTTCTTTTTCGCAAAACCTTTTATTGTCTGTAGTATGTTATCTAGCGAATCAGGAGTATGTGCGTAGTCAACTATCGTTGCAAATGGTTCCTCAATAGCAACTGGCTCGAACCGTCCACTTACCCCAGCAATGTTTTCAAAAGCTTCTTTTATAACCGTCAACGGGATTTTTGAGGCAATAGCTGCAGCACTAGCAGCAAGCATGTTATATACGTTAAACTTTCCAATTAGTTTACTGGTTATCTTAATCGATCCCACCGGTGTAGTTAATAAGAAATTCGTACTACTTGCATCAAGCTCAATATTTTCAGCCATAACCTGTGCCTGGTTTTCACAACCATACGTTAAAACATGCTGAGCGGTACTGCGTTTTAACAAGTCATGCTCGGGGTCATCTATATTGATAATGGCATACTTCTTTTTGTCAGTGGTATAAGTATTGCCTAATTGAGCAAACAAGAGACTTTTTGCTCTAACATAATCCGCCATATCTTTATGATAATCCAAATGATCCTGTGATAGGTTCGTAAAAACTGCTATGTCGAAATCACAGCCATACACTCTCCCTAAATCCAAAGCATGGGAAGAAACTTCCATAATTCCTGTCGATACGCCTTCGTCCAACATCTGTTGAAAGGTTTTCTGTAAAAATAAAGCATCTGGTGTGGTATTACTTACAGGATATGCTTGTTGACCAATTTTCATTTGTATCGTACCAATAACTCCTGTTTTCTTATTGTATTGGTTGAAAATCGATTCTAATAAATAGGTTACTGTTGTCTTACCGTTGGTACCAGTAACTCCTATTAATGGCAACTTTTTAGTTGGGAAATCATAAAATGCTGCTGCAATCATAGCTATTGCCCTTGACGTGTCCGGCACAATAATAGTTGGTACCGATGACGCCACTTCCTTTTCAGCAATAATAGCAACTGCACCATTATCAATAGCCATTTGTACAAAATCATGTCCGTCTACAGTGAATCCTTTAATACACACAAAAAGATTATCCGCTTTTACATGACGCGAATCAACTTCAATATTATTAATATTAATATTTTCTACTGTTGCTGTTGCTTTATAAAAAGATAAAGCAGAAAGAATTTTTTTTAACTCCATTTTAAAAAACATCCTATCATCAGAATTCAGATACCCTACATACTGTTCTTGTTAAAATCATTTTTTAAGAGGGTGGTTTCACCCTCTTTTAAAATATATTTGTAATTGTTTACCCATTATAGCAAATTTCCCATCTAATCACGATTATTTTTCTTAGAATTATTATTTTCAGACAAATAGATTCTGACCTTTCCCCCCTGTTCAAGCTTTACACCCGGTTTAGGTGCTTGATCGATAATATAGTCACCTGTCCCATTTGTTTCAATCGATAAGTTCGTCATGTATTCCATTAAATCACTTTTCTCTAATCCTATTAAATCCGGAACTTCTACTTTAGGTTGGTCTGGCCATAAGTAGTCTTTATCCATCCCATCTTCTCTTGGCTCAACTCCCATTGCCCGTAAACTGTCACCAATAATGGTTCCGACTATAGGTGCGGTTACAACCCCTCCAAATTGCAGAGTATCTTTAGGATTATCAATAGCAACATACACAACAATTTCGGGATCATCAGCCGGGGCAAACCCGATAAAAGAAACGACATGGTTATTTGTCATATATCTTCCATCAGGACCTACCTTTTGAGCTGTTCCAGTTTTCCCGCCAACACGATACCCATCTACATATGCTGGTCTACCAGTACCTTTTGCAACAACACTTTCTAATGCGTGCCGCAACTCTTCGGAAGTTGATTCGGAGATGACTCTCCTTTTGAGGTTTGGCTCAAATGTATCCACTACCTCTTCTGTTCGTGGATCGATCCACTCACTAGCGATATATGGCTCATATAAATTTCCTCCGTTAACAGCAGCTGCCACCGCCATAACTTGTTGTATAGGCGTTACAGAAACACCTTGGCCAAAAGCAGTTGTCGCCAATTCTACAGGGCCAACATTTTCTGGCTTGAATAATATTCCATTCCCTTCTCCTTGTAAATCTATTCCTGTTTTTGTCCCAAATCCAAAATTTCTAATATAGGAAAATAGCTTCTCTTTCCCTAATTCTACACCCAAGTTGACAAATCCAGGGTTACATGAGTTTTGAACCACTTCAAGATAGGTCTGACTACCATGTCCACCACTCTTCCAACAATGGAGATGGGCACCACCTACTTCTATATCCCCATCATCATGAAAACGATCCTCTTCTAAATCAACCTGATCCTCTTCTAGCGCTGCTGCTAGTGTTATAATTTTGAACGTTGATCCAGGTTCATAAGTACTCCAAATTGGTAAGTTGCGATTATATATTTCTGCCTCAACTTCTTGATAATTTTCAGGGTTAAAATTAGGTCTGGTAGTCATACCAAGAACTCCCCCCGTTTTGGGGTTTACGGCTATTGCAAGCGCACCATCCGGATTATACTTTGCGACAGCCAAATCTAGTTCCCGTTCCATAATTGTTTGTACTTTAGAATTAATTGTTGTTTTAAGATTTAAACCATCCTGAGGTGATTTGTATACATCAGCAAGTTGTTCGAGTCTTCTCCCTTTTGCATCTGAATAATACGATAAACTCCCTGATTCTCCGCTTAACTCTTCATCATAATATAGTTCTAGTCCCATAAGCCCCTGATTATCTATTCCAGCAAACCCCAATACATGTGACAAATAGTTGCCATATGGGTAATGTCGTTTTGAATCTTTTGCTAAGTAAATACCCTTTAAATTCAGCGTTCGTAGGGCTTGTTCTTGTTTGTCTGTTATTTTTCTCCCTTCAGGATTAATACGTATAATTCTTTCGTCCTGTGTGACAGCTTTATATGCTTCATCTACCGGTATGTTTAGTATTTCGGCTAGTCTTTCAGCTGTTTCCTGTGGATTTTCAACTTGTCTAGGAGCAATCATAATTGTTGGAGCAGTAACGTTTCCAGCTAAAACCTCACCATTCTCGTCCAAAATATTACCACGTTCAGGTTCAAATTCAATATCTCTCGACCATGATTCATTTGCCATACCCGACAGTTTGTCTCCAATAATAAATTGGACATATCCTAATCGAACATCAATAATTGCAAAGAACAAGAGTCCAAAAAGAAAAACAGTAACTATTCGTTTTCTTACCGTTACAGCAGATACACGTTTCATCTTCCATCCCCTTTTCATAGGTAGGCTTGTATCCACTATATGAACGAAAAAAAATGAATAGAACACTGTTTATTCTAGCTTAGGTAATTACAAAATTAGGAGCCTGTGGATAATTTATTAACTGTTTAAGCCACTTCTAGCTCCGACGTATAGGACAAGGAATGCTTCTTCTAAAGCTATTTTCGCAAGCATTGTTGCTTTTTCATCTTCATAGTTGATGTAAACTGCGACGTAACTTGATGTGACGGTTAACCTACCGCTACGGAAATACACTTCGCTTTCACCCATCCGGGTACAAGTGCGACATCTGCTTCGTTTCACTGCGCAGTGTCTTCTACCCGTGGGCGGCTGATGAGCCTCCTCGAGCTAACGCTCTCTGGGGTCTCAGGCTAGGCCTCTGCTCCCACAGGATAAGGAAAGCTACATAGCTAGACATCGCACGCAGAAAATCGGTTTGTATTTTCAAGGAGTCTACGGGTATTTCCTCCGCTGTTATTTCCGTTACTGTCGTGGGACTGTATCTGTATTAATAAAACACCTTACCAGTTCGGGTGAGCGGAGGGCGGTGACTCCTGCGGGAACAGCACGTGTCCGGAGACCCCGCAGAGTGGTTTTCTCGAGGAGGCTGAGGCCGTGCCCGCGGAAAGCATCCGTCCGTAGCGAACCCGGACGGCGGCATAGCACAACTTATGGAAATCAACCAAGCGTTATGTCGCAGTTTACATCTATTCTCTCAAAAGCAACAAGCTTTACAAAAACAGTCTATTCTAACAATCTATTCCTTTATGAGAACCATTTTATTCTTCTCTAGTTATTCTCATCACTTGCATCTTCTCGATTATTTGTGTCTGGCGTAATTTCCTCTGTGGTAGGTTCATTAGGCGGTTTTAGCTCCACTCCCAGATAACTATCTTTCTTTACTGAGGAGCCTTCCTTAATGCTTTGTGTCATTACATAACCATTTCCAATTATCTCGATATCCAACTCTAGTAGATTTGCAAGCTGTAACACTTCTCTCATAGACCAACCAGTTATATCTGGCATCACAGGCTGATCTGTTACTAAGATAATTCGATCGTTTGGAAATAGTTGACTCCCTTCTTTCGCGTTTGCATCGAGTACTTTATTGCCAGACCCAATTACCGTTATGTTTAACCCCTTTTCCTCCAATGATTGTTTGGTAGAAGAAGTGTTTGTTCCTATTATTTTAGGTAATTCAATAGATTTGACAGGATTAGTCGAATCTTTATCAGGTTCAATGTTTAAATAATGTAAACTATTCTCCATTACATTTTTAAATATGAAAGACACTGGAACAGAACCAGCTTGATAATCATCCAGTTCTGGTTGCTTCACCGAAACATACATCATTAATCGCGGATCGTCCTTTGGTGCCATCCCTAAGAAGGAAAATACGTAATTTTCAGCTCCTGTTAAATAGCCACCACCATCTGGATTCGGTACTTGTGCTGTTCCGGTTTTTCCAGCTACTGAATAGTCATCAAGCTGATACCGATTTCCTGTACCGTTCCCGGAAGTAACAACAGACTCTAATAAATCCATTACTTGCGCTGCTGTACTATCAGAGATAGGTTCTCCAACTACTTCTGGTGACTTTTCCATTTCAACTTTCCCAGTATTGCCATCTACAATTTTAGAAACAACATATGGTTGTACCATTTTCCCACCATTCGCTATAGCTGTTGCAGCCTTCATTTGCTGGATAGGTGTAAGTGTTGATCCTTGACCAAAGGCTGTAGTTATTTTATCTCTTGGATAATTATATGATATTTGTCCTGCTACTTCACTTGGAAGGTCAATATCTGTCTTTTTATCCAAATCAAATGCTTGTAAATACTCTAAGTATTTTTCTGTCCCTAATTTTTCCCAAACAAGTTTAGATGCAGCAACGTTGGATGACCTCTCAAAACCCTCATCATACGTGATAGGTCCCCAGCCTTCTCCATTATTGTGATCATGTACTGGTCTAATATTATCACTTATGGAGTATTCACCGGATTCAAACCATTCATCTTCTTTGTAGACATTTTCTTCTATTGCAGCTGCCCAAGTAAACATCTTGATCGTTGAACCAGGTTCAAAAGGAGTAGAAATTGCGTCATTGTACCAATTTTCTACATTTGAAGGATCATTTGGGTTATAACTTGGTCTATTCCCCATCGCAACAACTTCACCAGTCTTAGGATTCATAATAACTGCGGTGATCCGTTCTGGATTAAATTCTTCATCCACCTGAGACATAGCATCCTCGAGTAACGTTTGAACCTTTTGGTCGATTGTTAAATGAACATCTTTCCCGTCTTCTGGTTGCTGTATCACTTCATTAGGATCAAGTAGTTTTGTATTATAATTATCTCGTTGATAAGATATATGACCATTCTTTCCGCCTAGGAGATCATTCATTTCATTTTCTATCCCGTTAACACCTGTTATATTACCTTCATCATCTTTGCGGGCAAAACCCAGTATGTGGGAAGCAAACGTACCATTTGGATAATAACGAATAGCATCTTTTGTAAAATTAATTCCTGGCAGATCAAGGTCTTCAATGTCTTCTTTTGTTTTTTGTGAAAGTTCTGTTCCATTAGATCCAAATTCTACTTGGAATTTTTCATTATCAATGCCATTTTGTATGTACGTTACAATTTCACTTTTTTCCATATTTAATAGAGGAGAAAGCGCTTCCGCTGTTTTTTGCGGGTTTTCTACGTGCTTTGGCTCCTCTAAATTTTCCGAGTACAATTCATCTGTAATCGCATATATGCTAAATGTCGGTCGATCATAAGCTAGGGCCATTCCATTGTTATCCAAAATATTACCGCGCTCAGCTTCCAACGAATAAGATGCGGTTCTCTTTTTATTAGCCCACTCTTCCAATGAAACATCATTTATTTCACCGGAAGCCTGTATATATAAAAATCTCCCTGTTAATACCAGAAAAACCGCAACAAAAGTGATTATCAGTATTCCAGCCATAAAGTGTGTCGTTTGATTTTTTTTCATAACAAATCCGCCTTAATTGTTAAATGCGCTTGCTTGTTTCACTTCTGCATTTTGGATGGTTAAGCCATTTTCCTTAGCAATTCTTGTAATACGTTCTGGTCTGCTTAGTTCTTTCATTTCAAATAGCAGTCCTTCATTTTTTACTTGCTGATGTTGAACTGTTTGTTCTAATGACTGTATATTTCTGTTTAGAGTATCTGTTGATGAAGAAAAGGAGGTAATAAAAATGGCTGCAATAATCAAACCCATACCAACAACAGTATACAATAATTTCTCACCTTTTGTGATCCAACCTTGCTTATGTACTTTGACAGCAACCTTTTTTTCTTTTTTTGGAGCTTGAGATGTGTAAGATTGTTCCCAACTACGAGCTTGATTTGCAATCATGATTTTTTCCACCCTTCTTTATACGAAAATTCGTTATTCCATTCCTTAACTTTTTCAACAATTCGCAGTTTCGCCGATCTAGATCTTCGATTAAGATCTAATTCTTCTTCGCCTGCAATAATAGGTTTTCTTGTAATACTTTTGAACGGTGCTTCATGATCTACTGGAATTACTGGTAAATTCCGAGGTACTTCTTTTGGAGTACTCCATTTTTTAAATGCTAATTTACACAGTCTGTCCTCCAGTGAATGAAACGTGATGACAACAATGCGACCACCGATATCTATTTGACTTGCCGCTTGGTGCAGCGCGTCATTAAATGCTGCCAATTCATCGTTTACCGCAATACGCAAAGCTTGAAAAATACGCTTCGCTGGATGACCACCCTTTCGTCGTGCTGGAGCTGGTATTGCATCCTTAATTATTTCAACCAATTGATGTGTCGTATCAATTTCATTATCATTACGAAATTTTTCTATCTTACGAGCTATTTGTTTGGAGAATTTTTCTTCCCCATATTTGAAAAAGATTTTAACTAATTCATTGTAGGACCATGTATTAACGATTGTATGAGCGTCCAACTCTTGCGTTTGATTCATACGCATATCAAGCTTTGCCTCATGCTGATAGCTAAATCCTCTGTCACCACGATCTAACTGAGGTGAAGAAACACCTAAATCAAATAATATACCGTCTACTTTTTCAATATCCCTTTCCGCTAGCTCCCTTTTTAAACTTCTAAAGTTTGCATGAACAAAGGTTATACGATCTTGAAAAGGAGTTAACCTTTTTTTTGCCGCTTCTAATGCGTCTATATCTTGATCAAATGCCACTAATAAACCATTTTCACTTAATTGGGATGCAATTCGTTCAGAATGCCCTGCTCCACCAACTGTACAATCTACATATGTTCCATTAGGTTTAATAGCTAGACCCTCGATCACTTCTTCTTTTAATACACTGTAATGTTCAAACATGAAAACACCCACTTTAGTCTGGTAAATACTCTAAATATCAAAATCCATAAGGTTTTCTGCAATCTCAGAAAATGACTCTTCCGAATCATTAAAGTAATCTTCCCAGTTTTCATTTGCCCAAAATTCGATTCGATTGGAAACACCAATTACAACACAGTCTTTATCTAAAACAGCATATTTACGTAATGGCCCAGGAATATTTATTCTTCCCTGTTTGTCCACTTCACATTCCACTGCTCCTGAAAAGAAAAAACGTGTAAATGCTCTTGCATCTTTTTTAGTTAGTGGAAGCTTCTTTAATTTTTCTTCTAACAATTTCCATTCATCCATGGGGTATGCAAATAAACATTTATCAAGTCCACGAGTCACAACAAAGCTCTCACCAAGTTCATCACGGAATTTGGCAGGGACTATAATTCTCCCCTTTGTATCAATGCTATGTTGGTATTCTCCCATGAACATATAGTCCGCCCCACTTTCATATTGTCATGTTACCACATTCCCCCACTATCCACCACTAATATTTCAAAAAATAATTATTAAGTTTAGAAATTGGTACAAGTGTCCTATATTATAAACATTAGAAAACTTGGCTTATCGCCAAGCCTTAATGGGTCAAGTAGGAGGGGACCTTTCCTCAA